>CACGCL010000031.1 GCA_902571525.1 uncultured Pelagibacteraceae bacterium | reverse complement strand
TGAGTTTTTATTATTGAATAAGACCAGATTATTCCTATTAAAAAACTAGTAAACTTAAAAATCATTAATTAAAGAATTTAGTTACTTTAGCGCTATTGACACTGAAGGCTCATTTATCCACATTGCACAAGCAGTGTCCTCTACACCAATTGCAGTTGATGTGTCAAACTTTATTCTAATAACTGGCGCTCTCAAGGTTTTTTTATAAGAAGATGTTAATGCATAGATCATTACTGCATCATCTCCTGATACTGTCATTGATACCGCTGATGATGGAGAACTGTAACTATAATCTAGGTCAGAACTTCCTACATCACCGTCTCTAGCGCCATCGCCTGCTCCATAACTACCAGCATTAACTAAGTACATTGCTTCTGAAACAGCTGTTCCACCATTTGTTCCTAATGTTAATTGTGTTGCGCCAGCGTTATTACCTCCGTCAGTTCTACAAGTTTTGGCTCCAACTGATATACTTGCAATAATGTTGAATGTTCTATCAAGAGTCACTCTCAAATGTGTGTAGTTAATACCAGCAGGAATTCCAGTTGTTGGTGCATAAGAACTAACATCTGCGCCTGCACTAGCTGATGCGATATCAGCTGCCATAGATTTTGTCCCTAAAACATATGGTGTCCCACTGCATGTTGCATTTTCACATAATTCAACTTTTTTCATCGTAACTTCATATTTTGTAGGTTGGCCAGTTGTTTCTGCTGCAAAACCGTTTGAAAAAAACGATAAACACAATAAAACCAAAAAAATAATTTTTTTCATTTATGAATTTCCATTAGTTATAACTACTCCTGTGCTCTCAACCTCAAGTGTAATTATATTGCTTCGCTTTACTTTAGTTAACATTTCTTCTCTTACATCTGAATTCTCAAATGCAGTGTTTGAAAAGCCGTCAGATATAGTCGGTCTATCTTTGCCACCAAATTTGTAAGTCAGTTTTATAAAATCCATACTATCGCTTATGTTATTATCATCATAACCAGCTTTAAGTGTTAAGTCGTTTGAAAGATTGATTGTTGTTGAATAAATATCACCCTCTGAGTCATTTGAGGCTTTTATAGCTTCCCATGAATAAGAGTTATAAGAAACATTAGCCCAAGGCGCGTATGGAAGCTGACCTTCAATTTCAAGATTGTATCCATCTAGTACTCTCTCCGTATCAGATCCAACATTTTGTGAGCCACCCATTGCATCTAAATAATAGTTTCCAGAAACATTTAAATTTGAGGCCTTCAATTCCGAACCTACACTTATCCTGCTATTAAATTCTTTATCCAAATCTATAAAACTATTGACCCCCCAAAAGTAACTTTTATCATCAGATAAAAATCTCTTACCGACTCCATAATTAAGTGATTGTCTTGTATCACCTAAAACGTGATAACTGTTAAACTGAGCTTGGTAAAATGTTAAATCTTTTTCATTTATTGAATATGGTCGAACAATCATTATTGTGCCGGTTGGCTTATTTTCATTCTTTGTAGATATAGATACTTCAGTCTCCCCAGGCCCATCTAATACATTTTGTAAATATGTCTCTGCTTTTTCTGAGCCTTTGTCATAAACTTTATTTATTACATCATTTAAGCTATCTGCGTATACCTCAGTAGCAAAAAACAAGGATATAAAAATTGTAAGAATTCTTTTCATTTTTATTTAATAATTAAATTTTAAGAATTATACAATCAAATTTTTGGTTTAAATACTAAGCAAAGACCATTATTGCAGTATCTTTTACCAGAAGGCTTAGGCCCATCCTCAAATATGTGACCATGATGGCCGCCACAACTTTTACAATGATATTCGGTTCTTGCATAACCAATATGATGATCTGTTTTAGTTTCAAATGCATCTGGTAGAGACTCAAAAAAAGATGGCCATCCAGAACCACTCTCATATTTCTTTTTCGAATCAAAGAGTTTTTTATCACAATTAGCACAATGATAACTTCCTTCTCTTTTTTCAAAATTTAATTCACTAGATCCTGGTCTTTCAGTTCCTTCCTCAAATAAAATTAATTTTTGCTCTGATGTTAAATTAGGATTTTTTTTCATATTATAGATGCACAAGTTTTAT
>CACGCL010000030.1 GCA_902571525.1 uncultured Pelagibacteraceae bacterium | reverse complement strand
CTTTCCAAGTATAACAATATTTTTCTACCTCGTTCTCAAAATTGAGCTTAAAGTTTTTACCTAAATCAAAATTAGTTTTATATTTTCCTGAAGGAACATTATGATAATAAAGTAATTTTATTTGATCCTTAGTGATAAGTGGTTTAGGTAAAATCTGAAAGAAGGTTGCCATCACATTTGCAAAAAATATTGGTATCGGTATAAACAATCTTTTTTTTTCAATCAATTTGAGTAATTTTTCAACAATTTGTTTAAAAGTTAATTCTTCAGGTCCAACCACCTCTATTGTCTTATTTTCGATATTATTGATATTATTTTCAATTAAATCTAAAATTAAATTACACAAATCGATACAATGCAATGGCATAAATTTAGTTTTACCCCCATAATATAAGGGGAAAATTGGTGACAAGTTAAGCAAACCCATTAACATAGTTGTAAAATTATCATCAACAGAATAAACGATAGATGGTTTTAAGATAATTGCGTCTTTAAATTTTTTTCGGACTGCAATTTCACCTCTTAATTTACTCGATGCATATTTTGACTTTACTGCATTTTCAATACCCAACGCTGAGAGATGAATAAATTTACTTATTCTGTATTTTTTACAAAGTTCAGCTAACATATTTGGAAACTTTTCATGTATATTATTGAAATTATTTGGACCTTTCTCAAACAAAATACCAACTAAATTTATGCATACATCTGCTTTCTTTATTAGTTCTTCAATTTTTTCGAGATTAAAAATGCTTGTTTCTACAATATCTAAATAACCTGGATTTCCTTGTGTTTTTAATACATAGCCTTTTTGATGTAAATTTCTTGTTACAGCAGTAACTTTTAGATTTTTCTTAGTGAGCCCTCTAATCAAGTTTCTACCAATTTGACCACTGGCGCCAAAAATTAGACAATTTTTTGGTTTCATATATAAATCTAAATATAAAGTTTATTATGGATGTAAAGCTTCACAAAAATGATTTACCAAAAGATTTAGAACTTGGCAATAAGATTGCTATAGATTGTGAATTTATGGGGCTAAATTTTATGAGAGATAAATTATGCCTTGTGCAAATCTCCTCTGGTAACTCTGATGCTCATATCATTCAATTGGATAGGTCTAAATATGATGCTCCAAATCTAAAGAAAATTTTATCCGATAAATCAAAAATTAAAATATTTCATTATGCGAGATCTGATTTAGTTTTTATTAAAAAATATTTGAAAATTAATGTTGATAATATTGAAGATACTAAACTTCAATCAAAACTTATTAGGAAATATAGCGATAAACATGGATTAAAAGACTTGGTTAAAGAATTTATTGGTTTAGATATTAGCAAGCAGTATCAAACTTCAGATTTTGGAGGAGAGTTATCATCCGCTCAAATTAAATATTGTGCAAATGATGTTGTATATTTACATAAAATAAATGATGCTTTAAATAGAATGCTTATAAGAGAAGATCGTATAAATCTTTATAAAGATTGTTTAAAATTTTTAAATACTAGAGTAAATTTAGATTTAGAATGTTTTCCTGATGATATCTGGTCACACTAATGCCAAGTAGTAAATTTAAAAAAATTGCTCAAGATGTTATTTTAACTGAAATAAAATCTTTGCAAAAATTAAGGAGCTCAATTGGTAAAAATTTTCACAAGGTAATAGATACTATAACTAATTGTAAAAAAGGGTAAAATAATATTATCAGGTGTTGGAAAGTCAGGCATAATAGCAAAAAAAATATCTTCTACACTTTCTTCTGTTGGAACTCCCTCTTTTTTTGTTGATGCTAGCTCATGTTCCCATGGTGATTTAGGTCAAATAAGCTCTAACGACGTTCTAATACTAATTAGCAATAGTGGAGAGTCTGCAGAATTAAAAAATATAATACAGCACGCTAATAGAAACAAAAATATTATTTTAATTGGTGTAGTCTCAAAAAAAAATTCATTACTTTACAAAAACTCAGATATTAAGATTTTATTACCAGAAGTTAAAGAGGCTGGACCTGGTAATATAGTTCCAACTTCCTCAACCATAATGCAACTTGCTATTGGAGATGCCATAGCTATCTCAACAATGAAGCAAAAAAAATTTGGAGAAAAAGAATTTAAAAGATTCCATCCTTCTGGAAGCATAGGTGCTAAACTTAAAACAGTGGATGATTTAATGCTTAAAGGTAAAAAAATTCCATTTATAAATGAAAATATTAAAATGCAAACTGCTTTGA
>CACGCL010000029.1 GCA_902571525.1 uncultured Pelagibacteraceae bacterium | reverse complement strand
GCTGCAGGACCTGCTCCTACTGATAAAGAAAAAACTACAGCAAGTACAGGAGTTAAACCATCTACAAAATATAATGCAGGAAAAAAATGGGTCTCTAAAGCAAAAAAATTTGAAAAAAAAAATAAACAAACAAAAGCTAAAAATGCTTATGAAAAAGCTATAAAAAGTCTTCTTGAAGCAAACTCAAAAAATCCAGGTGATCCTGATACTTTAAATCTTTTAGGATTTTCACATAGAAAAATTGGTGACTATGATAATGCTGAAATATATTATGCCATGGGATTAGAAATAGATCCAAAACATGTAGGTATCAATGAATACATGGGAGAGCTTTTTGTTGCGACTAATAGAATGGATGAAGCAAAAAAAAGGTTGGCTGTTTTAGAAGATTGTAATTGTAAAGAGTATAACGAACTTAAACAAGTAATTGAGGGTACTAAACAGTCAAAATATTAGTTAATACTTTTAATCAATTAATTGAAAAATCTAAATATTAAATTATTATCTCAAAATTTAAATGGAACAATCGCTATTTATTGAACAATCTTTAATACTTCTACAAATAATATTTATCGATATTATTTTAGCTGCAGATAATGCAATAATAATTGGATTAATTGCTGCCAATTTTGTTCCAAAACATAGGAGGCAAATTATACTTTGGGGAGTTGCTGGAGCACTTGTATTCAAAGTTATTTTTGCAATTTTTGCAACGTATTTATTTAAATTTTATTTTATCAAAATTTTAGGAGGGTTACTCTTAATTTGGATAGTATATGATTTACGAAAAGATTTGTTTGAAATTAAGAAAGTAAAATCACCAACAAAAGTTTCAAAAGAGCCATCTTATATACAGAGTGTTTATAAAGTATTGTTTGCAGACATAACAATCAGTTTTGATAATGTGATTGGTGTAGTTGGTGCCTCAAAGGGATATTTTGGTTTTATGATTTTTGGTTTAGTTTTATCAGTAATTCTAACTGGTGCTTTGGCAACATATCTTGCAAATTATATTCAAAAACACTTATGGATTGCTTATGTTGGGTTAGGATTTATTTTAATTGTTGCAATTCAACTTATTATTGGTGGGCTGGTAGACTTAGAAATTTTGAAAGTAGCTGAGGAATTTAAGAAATATTTTTAAGTATTTAAATGGCCTCTTAAACATCCTATAATTGTAATTAATTAAATATGAAAAAGTTGTTAATAATTATAATATTAATTTTTTTAACACAATTAGCACAAAGTAAAGAATGTAATGTAAATCCAGAGCGAGGGAGTAAAAATTATATTATCGGCTATGGATCCTTAATGGATAAAGAGTCGAGAATTAGAACAAATAAATCAGCTTTTGTGGTAAAACCTATTTTAATTAAAGGTTTTGAAAGAACTTGGGGCCTGCATGGGGGAATGTATAAAATTACCTTTTTAACAATCATTAAAAAAGAAAACTCTATTGTTAATGCAGTTTATTATCCAGTTTCGATAAAAGACTTGAATAAGACTGATAGAAGAGAGAGTGGCTATTGTAGAGTAAAAGTTGAAGGTAAAGACTTAAGTTTCTATGGAAAAAAAATTAAAACTAAAAATAAAAACTTTTGGGTTTATGCAGCTAATCCTGGAAAAATAAAAAAACCAAGTAATAGTCATCCAATTGTTCAATCCTATGTCGACTTATTTATAGGTGGTTGTTTTCAGATTAAGGTGAGATATAAAATTAATGAATTTCCAAAACAATGTGTAGAAACAACTACTGAATGGTCAAAGTATTGGGTAAATGATAGAGTGCATGCTAGAAGACCATTCTTAGTGCCAAATTTTTATAAAATAGATAATCTTTTATCAAATTTCTTTGATTACTATTTAGAAAATGAATACCAATAATCACATTTTATACTCAAAATTTTGTGAAGTTTCATTCACGCTCACTTCAATCGCTCCATTACTTAAATGAAATTTCCTAGCCATTTCAGTAAGTGGTGAGAGTGTTACTAATCTATTTAAATGATTTGTTTTTTTTATTTTTTTGAAAACTTCTTTTACAATTAATCTTCCACCACCTCTTTTTTTTGACCAAACAGTGTATGCAATAGCAATTTGACCTACTTTAAAATCTCTATTAATACTCTGTAGATAAGCATCTTTGCTCATCATATCTAATTCTTGTACAGTTTTTGGAATGCTATTTGTAAATGCAAAACACATTACTGCATGTATCTCATCTTGATACTTTACTCCGTATATTTTGCGCCCAAAACTTGTTCTAAAATCATTGTCTAACTCTGGTCGTACTGGATCCTCAGTAGTAATACAGT
>CACGCL010000028.1 GCA_902571525.1 uncultured Pelagibacteraceae bacterium | reverse complement strand
TAGCTTGTTCTAATTTTGAATTCTCAGGTAATTTTTTGTATCTTTTCGATTTCATTAATCTTTAACCTCTATACCCATAGACCTCGCAGAACCTGCTATAATCTTAACAGCTTCCTCAATATCATGAGCATTAAGATCTTCCATTTTCTTTTTTGCAATTTCTTCTGCTTGTTTTTTTGTAATTGATGCAACAATATTTCTTCCAGGTTCTTGTGAACCACTTTTAAGTTTTGCTGCTTCTTTAATAAAGTGAGATGCGGGTGGTGATTTTATTATAAAGTCAAATTTTTTATCTTTATAAACAGTAATAATTACTGGAACAGGTTTTCCCATAAAATTTTTTGTTTTATCATTAAAAGCTTTACAAAATTCCATAATATTAATCCCTCTTTGACCTAATGCGGGGCCTACAGGAGGTGCAGGGTTTGCTTGTCCACCTTTAATTTGTAGTTTAACATATCCGCTAATTTCCTTTTTTGCCATTAGCTAGCCTTTTCAATTTGATTAAATTCAAGGTCAACAGGTGTAGGTCTACCAAAGATAGAAACTGATACTTTAACTCTAAGCTTATCTTCGTCGATATCCTCTATTAGACCAGAGAATGATGCAAAGGGTCCATCAACTACCTGAACTTTTTCTCCAACAGAGTAGTCAATTGTTGATTTGGGTTGAGCTACACCATCTTTCATTTGTCCTAAAATTTTTTCTATTTCTTTATCTGAAACTGGAACAGGTATACCTTTAGAACCTAGAAAACCACTTACCTTTTTAATGTTTTTGATCATATGATAAATATTATCATTCATTTCGCTTTTTATTAACACATATCCAGGAAAATATTTTTTTTTTCTTTGGATTCTTTTGCCTCTTTTTACTTCTGTAACATCGTGGGTAGGAACCACTATTTCCTCAATTTTATCTGAAATCTTGGCTTTATCGGCCTCTTCTTTAATTAATTGAGCAACCTTGTTCTCAAAACTAGAGTGGGATTGAACTATGTACCAACTTTTCATTAAAGTCCTATTTTAAGTATAAGTCCCAATATAAATTGGAAAAATTGATCTAAAAGTAAAAAAAAAACTGATGCAATTATTGCCATTGCAGCGACCATTAAAGTGCCTTGCAATGTTTCTTTACCAGTTGGCCATGTCACTTTGAAAGCCTCTTGTTTAACCTCTTGCAAAAATTTGACGGGGTTTTTCATAATATCATTTTTTGGCAGGAGCGGAGGGACTCGAACCCACAACCTCCGGTTTTGGAGACCGGCGCTCTACCAGTTGAGCTACACTCCTATAGGTAGCTAATTACTTTATAATCTTTGTTACTACTCCTGCACCTACTGTTTTACCACCCTCACGTATAGCAAAGTTCAACTTTTCACTCATAGCAATAGGTGTAATTAATTTAACTGTAAATTTAGCATCGTCACCTGGCATAACCATTTCAGTTCCTGAAGGAAGCTCTACTTCGCCTGTAACATCAGTCGTCCTAAAATAAAACTGAGGTCTATATTTAGTAAAAAAAGGTGTGTGTCTTCCACCTTCCTCTTTTTTAAGAACGTATGCTTGAGCTTCAAATTCAGTATGAGGTGTGACTGAACCCGGTTTTGCTAAAACTTGTCCCCTTTCAACATCAGTTCTTTCAACTCCTCTTAACAGAGCACCAATATTATCTCCGGCTTCACCAGTATCTAAAATTTTTCTAAACATTTCTACACCAGTACAAACGGTCTTTTTTGTATCTCGAATTCCAATTATTTCAATTTCTTCACCAGTTTTTACAACCCCTTGTTCAACTCTTCCTGTAACAACTGTTCCTCTTCCAGAAATTGAAAATACATCTTCAACCGGCATCAAGAAAGGTTTGTCTTTCGGTCTATCAGGTTGTGGAATATGTTCGTCAACTGCTTTCATTAGTTCCATTATAGCTTTTTTACCAATTTCCTCATCTTTGCCCTCTACAGCAGCTAAAGCAGATCCTTTTATAATTGGGGTCTTGTCTCCAGGAAACTTATAAGAAGTCAATAATTCTTTTATCTCTTCTTCAACAAGTTCAATCAGTTCCTTGTCTTGGACTTGATCAACTTTATTTAAGAATACTACTATTGCTGGTACTCCAACCTGTCTTGCTAAAAGAATATGCTCTCTAGTCTGAGGCATTGGGCCATCAGCAGCATTAACTACTAAAATTGCGCCATCCATCTGTGCTGCACCTGTAATCATATTTTTTACATAGTCAGCGTGCCCTGGACAATCTACGTGAGCATAATGCCTTTTATCTGTTTCATACTCAACATGAGCAGTTGAAATGGTTATGCCTCTCTCTTTTTCCTCTGGGGCTTTATCAATTTGATCATATGCTGTAAATTGAGCTCCACCGGTTTCAGATAACACTTTTGTTATCGCAGCAGTTAACGTAGTTTTACCATGGTCGACATGTCCTATTGTCCCTATATTACAATGTGGTTTCGACCTGTTAAATTTTTCCTTCGACATTACTTTTTACCTCACTTTAAATTTTTAATATTTTGGAGCGGGTAAAGGGAATCGAACCCTTACATCCAGCTTGGAAGGCTAGCGTTCTACCATTGAACTACACCCGCATAACCAAGTTACTACTCCAAGTTATTTAATTTCTTCAATAGAATGGTGGAGGGGGAAGGATTCGAACCTTCGAAGACCGAAGTCA
>CACGCL010000027.1 GCA_902571525.1 uncultured Pelagibacteraceae bacterium | reverse complement strand
GGGAAGGGATACTTTATAGTCTCGCGCAGTCTCATACGGTCTTAAATCCCATTAAATCCTACATTTTAAAAAACTTTAAATTATTTTTATTGGAAAATATGAATAATAAGTTCACTCAAACTAGATGTAGACTAGAAGTTAGACAGATAAATTTATATAATTTATGTGATGAAAAATAGAGGCTTCACCCTAATAGAACTTTTAGTCGTCGTAGCTATAATTGGTATCCTAGCTGCAGTAGGTGTTGTAGCTTATAATGGGTATACTGCGAGTGCAAAACAAAATGCTGTAAAAAAACAACACAAAATGTTGATCAATTCAATAAATGCAGAATTAATGAAATGTAATTTAGGAGAAAAAAAAATAATGGCAGATCAAGTATGGTGTTCTTGGGCTAATAAAACTAACATGCTTTGTAATCATATAGTTGAATACAACAGGAATGGTCCTAAACTTAAAAACCCTTACGACACAAATCAATCAAGTCATATTGAATGCTCAGGAAGTATACCCAATAGTGATAAGATGTTAGGTAAAATTATTTATAATAATATAGGTGGACAAGGAAGTCTGCGTGTAATTATTTGTTTAAAAACACCATGCAATGATCCATCCAATAGATTTGAGCAAATGGTCAAAGTTAATAACCAATTTTAGTTATAATGAAACAAAAAGGCTTCACCCTAATAGAACTCTTAGTCGTTGTAGCAATAATCGGTATTCTTGCTGCAGTAGGGGTGGTTGCTTATAATGGCTACACGGCTAGTGCTAAAAGAAACGCTACACTCCAACAACATGAGCAAGCAGTCAAATTTATAAATCAATCACTTAAACTTTGTGATGTTGAGGGCACAGCTTCGATAAAATTAAGTGATAAAAGAACTATTAACTGCAATGTAACAAATAATGCCTCGGGAATTAATTCTTTAAATGCAGTTTTTATTCAATATTTTTTGGATCAAGGTTACACAAATCCTTATGATAAGGATGTTGTTGTTGTGCACACTGCTAGAAACGGTAGTAATGATACTGACGGGAGGATGAGATTTGATGAAACAGAATGTTCTTCGGGCTCTTCAAAAAAAAAAATAGCTCTTTGGGTAAAAACTCATAAAGAATACTATAATGTAACAATAGCTAAAGATGGTTGGTGTAATTAAACAAAAAGGATTTACACTTATAGAACTTTTAGTCGTTGTAGCTATCATTGGTATTTTAGCTGCTGTAGGAGTTGTTGCTTATAATGGGTATACGAGTAGTGCAAAAAAAAATGCAGCTAAAAATCAACATAAGACCATAGTAAAATTTATTCAAACTGAAATCATGAAATGTACTGTTGCAGAACCACTAATTTTAAAACAAATATCATCAGGAAATGTTGTTAATCAATCAGATCTATGCTCAAAGGTTAATAATATAACTAAAGGCAATAACAGTTACAGTGTTATTGAGGCATTTGATTACCACTTTAAAGCAATAGGATATAAGAATGTTTACGAGCAACAATGGTATGCTACCAGCGTTTGCTCTGTTAGTGGAAACACTGTTTATAATAACAATGGAAGTGGTGGCGGAACTTGTATTACAAGAAAACAGAATGATGAAATAATAGTTGGTACAAATATTTCACCAAGTGAAAGCATGATCACAAAATTCAAAGTTCAATGAATCAAAAAGGCTTCACACTAATAGAACTACTAGTTGTTGTAGCCATCATCGGTATTCTTGCTGCAGTAGGGGTGGTTGCTTATAATGGGTATACATCTTCAGCAAAAAAAAATGTTGTAAAACAAATGCATTCAGAGACAATTAAATTTATTAAAGCAGAAATACATAAATGTGACATGGGTGAAAGCGAAGTTATGAATGGAAATTTAAAATGCAACGAAAGACATACTGTAAATAAAATTGGTATAGCTGCCCAAAATGCATTTAGCGGTAAGTTTTTAAACCCATTTACATCATATAAAGAAAACGTAGTTGCTCTGAATGGTCCTCACGCAAATCAATCGTGTAACATAGATCATAACAGTGGCGGAGTGATGGTAAGTAATATTAGAGTCAGCTCAAGAACTTTGGTTAGAGTTTCGACTTGCTATGGTGAAACTACAGCTCTATATAACGAATTTTATATCGATTAAATGAAACAAAAAGGCTTCACGTTAATAGAACTCTTAGTCGTTGTGGCCATCATCGGTATTCTTGCTGCAGTAGGGGTGGTTGCTTATAATGGTTATACGAATTCAGCAAAGATAAGCGTAGTAAAAACTAATCACAATACGGTTAAGAAATATATTGTTACTGAAATAAAAAAATGCAGTAGCTTAGATGTTGAATTTGATAGCATTACAAATAAATCATATCAAACCAACCCAAGTACAAACTGCAGCACAAATAAAAAATGCGCAGCAGTAAAAAATACTGGCAGCCCTGGAAACGGATGGTATCTAGGTACAGCAATATGTCCATTACTATATTACGACATGATTAAGAATCCTTTTAACAGTAATGAAAAGGCTTTTGACACAAATAGTGCAATTCCTCCAACAAATAAAGTTGGATATACATTTGCCAATGTAACTGCGCAAGGTTATAAAATTTCATCAAGATTTGGAACAGGAGCTAATGATTACATAACTGAAACTATACCTTTTCCAGACTAAAAAATTTTATGAACCGTAAAGCTTTCACCCTAATAGAGCTTCTAAGATATAGGATTATATAGGATAACTAGAAACAGACTAGAAACTAGGGAGATAAAATAAAAA
>CACGCL010000026.1 GCA_902571525.1 uncultured Pelagibacteraceae bacterium | reverse complement strand
GACAAGATATAATGTATTGTAAATTAGTCTTAGGATTTCTAAATCAAATAAATTATCTGAGTAAATTATTGTCCAATATAACATTTGGCTTAATGGAAATACGAAGCTAAGAAAAAATATTACAAAACAGAATAAAAAAGCTAAAAAACCTTTTCCACCGCTTAATTTATATTTGTCTCTTTGTTTAAATCTACTTGAGGAATTTGAGTGATATTTTGCTTGTTTTCTCGATAAATTTTCTAAAATAAATAACGCAAAAATAAACAATAATAAAAAGAAAGATAATCTGTTAGCAAATGCAAGATCATCAAATGTTATCCAAGAATTATAAATACCAGTTGTTAAGGTATTTATTGAAAAGAAATCTACCGCACCAAATTCTGCCAATGTTTCCATAGCAACTAATGATAAACCAGCAACTATAGCTGGTCTAGCTGATGGTAAAATAACCTTAAAAAATGAGCTTATTTTTGAAAATCCTAAATTTTTACTTAAATCTATAAGATTTTGAGATTGATACAGAAAAGAGGCTCTCGCTAAAATATAAACATAAGCAAATAATGAAAAAGATAATGATATTATTGCTCCAAACATTCCATCAAATTTAGGGATATGTCTATTATAATCTCCTTCTCCAAATACACTTTTAAGGATTGTAAAAGCAGTCCCGTAGTTTTCAAAAAAAGCAAATATAGAGTAAGCGTAAATATACGGAGGTACAGCAAATGATAATATTAAAGCCCATTTAAAAAAATTACTCCCTGGAAAATTATAAAAAGAGACAAGATAAGCAGTGCCTGTTCCAAAGATAAATGTAAAAATTAGAACACCAAGTAATAAAATTGTAGAATTTAGTATATACTCAATTAGAAAAGTATCTTTTAAAATTTTATAATATTCACTTGTTTCTTCAAAGAAACTAAATGAAACTGTCGCTATAGGAATTAAAACTATTAAAGAAATTAATAAAGAACTTAAATACCAAATGTTAATTTTTGCCATATTATAATCCGCCTTATAATCAAAAAAAATACCCGCGAAAAGGAGATCTAATCACGGGTATATATCAAAAATTTATCTAAAAATCAAAAACCTTTAGGATGTGCGGAACTTCCTTATCTTTAATATCAGACAAACTTCTTTTATTTATTCTTTCATTGATTTTTTTACACTCTGTAAGACACGGTGAGCATCCTACAGAAGATTTATTGTAATCAATATCGGAAATAAATTCTTTTTTTTGTTTCATATGTTATTTCCAACCAGCGGCTGTCATTACTTCTAATGCGTCAGCTTGTTTTGCTCCATAACTTGAAACTTTTGTTTTTAGATCTTGTTTAAAATCTAAACCTATGTTGTTAACTACTAAAGGACTTGGAGAAACACCATCAATCATCGGAAACTCAAAAGTGTTATTTGTAAAATGCTCCTGAGACTCTGGTGTTAACAAAAACTCTACGAGTTTAATTGCGTTTGCTTTATTAGGTGCACCTTTTACTAATGCCGCACAACTTATATTCATATGAGTTCCTCTGTCATTTTGGTTAGGAAAGAAAGCTTTTACTTTTTTTGCTGCAGCTTGTTGTTCTGCACCTTTATTTCCTGACAACATAAGAGCTAAGTAATAAGTGTTAGCAACAGCAATATCTGCTTCTCCAGCAGCAACTGCCATGATTTGTGCTCTATCATTACCTGTTGGTGTTCTAGCCATGTTTGCGACAACACCTTTTGCCCATTCAGCTGTAGCTTTTTTACCATTGTTTTTTACTAATGATGCTACAAGTGATTTATTGTAAATGTTGCTAGATTTTCTTATTACCAGTCTGCCTTTCCATTTTGGATCTGCTAAACTTTCATAAGTTAAACCTGATAATTCTGCACCTGAAACTCTATCTGGAGCGTAGTAAACAATTCTGGCTCTTTTAGCAATTCCTGTCCAATGTGTAGTTCTAAAGTTTGATGGAACAGCAGCCTTGATAGCAGGTGAAGTTAATCCACCTTGGGTCATTCCTTTTGCTTTGAAAGCTCCGCATCTTCCAGCATCAGCAGTTATGTATAAATCTGCTGAAGAGTCTGAACCCTCTTCGATCATTCTTTTTTCAAGAGCTCCAGCTTTCCCATTAATTAAATTTACTTTTATTCCAGTTTTGTTAGTGAACTTGCTGTAAAGTTCTGCATCTGCTTTGTAATGTCTTGCATTAAATATATTAACTTCAGCAGCTATCGTTAAACTAGAAATGAAAGTTAAAAGTAATATGTATATACTTAGTTTTTTCATTTTATTTTTTATCTTTCTTCCGCACTATTGATATTGAGAACTAATCTCAATGAAAATGATAATTAATCTCAATGATAATGATTATCAATCGCATAAATTGACGCAAGGGTCAAGCGATATTTAAAATTCCCACTCTGAGATTTTGCTATATAGAAAATTCCTAAAAGCTTGAACTCTAGCCACATTTTTCATTGATTGAGGGTAGACAAAATGGGCTTCTGTTATTGGTCCTTCGACATTGGGTAAAACTTTAACAATATTAGGCTGATTTACAGTAATATAATCTGGTAAAGCAGCAAGACCTACGCCGCTTTGGACTGCTAATAATAAACCGTATACGCTATTAACTTTCATTACAGTTTTTCTTTTTTTATTGTCTTTTGTGCCTAATTTTAATGCCCAGTCGGGATTATACACAGGTGATGGGGCGCCTCTTCCAAATGATATGAATGAATGTTTATTTAAATCGTTAATATTCTTTGGAAAACCATGTTTTTCTAAATATTTTGGAGAACCATAGATATGGTAATTTATGTCTATCAGTTTTTTTTGAATATAATTCAGTTGTTTTGGTCTTCTCATAAAAATACCAATATCAGCTTGCCTAGTGCTTAAATCTAATTCTTTATCATCAAATATAAGCTCTACCTCTATATCGGGATTTAATTGCATAAATTCTTGAATTCTAGGTGTAAGCCAAGTTGTTCCAAAACTTACAACTGTAGTTACTGTT
>CACGCL010000025.1 GCA_902571525.1 uncultured Pelagibacteraceae bacterium | reverse complement strand
ATCAAACTTGGCCTCAATTATGGCACCAACTAATCTTGATACACCAACACCGTATGAACCCATCTTTACGAAAACTTTTTTTCCATTATGATCTACCGATGCATTCATAGGCTTGGAATATTTATCACCAAAATAAAAAATATGGCCAACTTCTATGCCTTTTGTCTCAATTTGATTTTCTTTTGAAACTAATTTATCAAACTCTTTTTTATCAAATTTTTCATCAGTAACCGCGTAATAATTATCAAATTTTTTTCTTAAAGTTTCTAATGAGTTTTTTTCTAAGCTACAGTCTGTATGATCAACATCAAATATATTTTTATCAGTATAAATTTTACTTTCCCCAGTCTCAGCAAGTATAATAAACTCATGTGATAAATCTCCTCCTATAGGACCTGTGTCAGCTGCCATAGGTATTGCTTTTAACTCAAGCCTTTTAAATGTTTTAAGGTATGATAGGAAGAATTTATTGTAAGAGTGTTCGCCCTGTTCATCATTTAAATCAAAAGAATACGCGTCTTTCATATAAAACTCTCTACATCGCATTATCCCAAATCTTGGTCTTAATTCGTCTCTAAACTTCCATTGTATATGATATAAAAGCTGAGGTAATGATTTATAAGATTTTACACTATTTCTAAATATGTCTGTTATTAATTCTTCATTAGTTGGTCCAAATAACATTTCTCTTTTTTGTCTATCTGTTATTCTGAGCATTTCTTCACCATAATCCTCATATCTTCCACTTTCTTTCCATATTTCACTTGATTGAATTGTGGGCATCAACATTTCTTGTGCAAATATATTATTTTGCTCTTCTCTAACAATATTTTCAATTTTCTTCATTACTTTAAATCCTAATGGTAACCAAGAATATATTCCTGCTGAGGATTGTTTTATCATCCCTGTTCTGAGCATTAATTTATGAGACTTTATTTTTGCCTCTGAAGGATTGTTTTTTAAAATAGGTGCTAATAAATTCGAAAAAAACATTACGAAATAAGCTTTCTTAAATTAAAATAATCATACTTCACTAGCATTAATATAACTATAAAAATAATTGAAGATATCATAGTTGTATAAATTAATTTTTTGATAATTTTGGGATTTTCAGGTGATCCTTTATCAACACCTTCAACCATTTCTTTATGTTTTCTATCTACATCAATTGGTAATAATGAGAAAAAAATAATCCACCAAATTAGAACAAAAATTATCAATGATCCGGTAATACTCATACTAAATATTCACTAAATTTATATTAGTAAAAGGTCTTTTGCCGATTTGTTCCTTAGTAAATTTCTTACAAACTGTTTTTAAAGCACTAATTGCATTTTCTTCTTGTTTTATATTATTCAATGCAAATGATCTAGCTGTTTTACTGATCTCTTTTTCTAGTCCAAATTTAAATTCTTCAAGATTTTCAATCGGTAATCCTTTTGCAGATATAACTGGAGAGTCATAAATATTCCCTTTATTGTTTACTAAAATTGTGACCTCTAGACTTCCATTAATTGAAAGATTTCGTCTTTCTTTAATTGATTTTGAATCCTCAAAAACACTTATATTACCATCTACATAGAGTTTGCCTGATGGTGCTTTATCATATAACTCTGGTTTTTCACATGGAGCGATCTTGATTATATCTCCATTCTTTACTTTAATTGGATAAGGTACTTTCATTTCTTTTGCAAAAGCTAAATGTTCTAGAATATGTCTATGTTCGCCATGAACTGGAATAACAGAATTTGGTTTAATCCATTTATACATATCTTTAAGATCTTCTCTATTTGGATGGCCAGACACATGGACAAATTCATTTTCTTCATTAATAACCTCTACACCCTCTATGACCAAATTATTATGTAACTTAGAAAGTTTTTTTTCATTACCAGGTATTATCTTAGACGAAAATATTACAGTATCATCTTTTTCAATATGAACATCAGGATGGGTATAATTAGATATTCTGGTCATAGCACCCATTGGCTCGCCTTGACTTCCTGTACATAAGTATATAATTTTTTCTCTTGATATTTTTTTTGCGTCTCTTGAATCAATAGGATCAATAACATTTTTTAAATATCCACATTGTCTTGCAGCTTTATATATTCTATGCATAGATCTTCCAACTAGTGAAATTTGTCTACCAGTTTTTTCTGCACAGAAAAATACTGTCTCCATTCTAGCAACATTTGAGGCGAAAGACGTAATAATCACTCTTTTTTTTAGTCTTTCAATTATCTTTAACAAACTTTTTCTCACACTAAGTTCAGAGCCTGATCTGCCCAAGCTGAATACATTTGTAGAATCACAAATCATTGTAAGCACACCTTCTTTACCAATTGATATTAATTTATCAGAATCTATTTTTTTTCCTATTAATGGATCTGGATCACACTTCCAATCACCTGTATGCAAAATATTACCAAGAGGTGTTTTTATTTTTAATCCATTTGGCTCAAGGATTGAATGGGTTAAAGTAATAAAATCAATTTCAAATTCACCTAAATTAATTTTCCCATTTAATTCAACAATTTTTAAATATGATGTAATATCAATATTTTTTTCTCTAAATTTTTCTATTATCAGAGCTGCCGTAAAAGGAGTAGCATAAATCTTACAACCAAGTTTTGGCCATATCTGTGTTATTGCACCTATATGATCCTCGTGAGCGTGAGTCAGAACTATAGCTAACAAAGACTCTTTTTTATCAATTATAAATCCAGGATCAGGATATATTAAATCAACACCTGGAATACTTTCATCTGCAAAAGTAACTCCAATATCTACAATAATCCATTTGTGATCACCTGGTTTACCAAAACCAAAAAGATTCATATTCATGCCTATTTCACCTGATCCACCAAGCGGACAAAAAATTAATTCATCTTTCATAATTCAAAGTTTTTGAGACTTTAATTAAACCTTTAATAGTTAGATTTTTATCAATGGTTATTTTATCTTTTATATCTTTATTAAATAAGTGTGCAAGACCACCTGTGAAAATTATACTATATTTTAGTTTGGTTTTATTTTTTATCTTTAAAATTATACTGTTGACTAATCCAGTATAACCCCAAAAAAAACCAGATAGTACAGCCTGCTTTGTATTTTTACCAATGATAGTATT
>CACGCL010000024.1 GCA_902571525.1 uncultured Pelagibacteraceae bacterium | reverse complement strand
TGGAACTTTAAATATAAACATCATAACTAAAGAAAGGATAAATTTAAGATTAATAAAAAATTTTAATGCAGTAGAAAAAGGTGTAAATTTAACTAAGGATCTTGTTTCTGAACCTGGTAACGTCTTGCATCCCGATGAGTACGCTAGACGTATAACTTATTTAAAAAAAATAGGTTTAAAAATTATAGTTTATAATACTGCCAAGCTAAAAAAATTAAAATGTAACGCTTTACTTGGAGTAGGTCAGGGAAGTTCAAGAGGATCATACATTGTAACCATGGAATGGAATGGGGATAAAAAGCAAAAAAAACCTCTGGCCTTTGTTGGTAAAGGTGTTTGCTTTGATACAGGTGGTATTTCTTTAAAGCCCGCTAGATTTATGGAAGACATGACTTATGATATGGCTGGATCAGCCGTTGTCGTTGGTCTTCTTAAAAGTTTGGCTTTAAGAAAAGCTAAAGTAAATGCTGTTGGTGTAGTTGGACTTGTGGAAAACATGGTGAGTGGTAATGCTCAAAGACCAGGAGATATTGTAAAATCATTTAGCGGAAAAACTATTGAAGTTTTGAATACTGACGCGGAGGGCAGGTTAGTTTTAGCTGATGCAATTACTTTTACTGAAAAAAAATTCAAACCAAATTTAATAATTGATTTAGCAACTCTAACTGGTGCCATAGTTGTTGCCTTGGGGTCTGAGTATGCAGGTTTATTTTCTAATGACGATAAGTTATCAAAAAAACTTTTTGAAGCTGGAGAAAAAGTAGATGAAAAAGTATGGAGATTACCACTCCATGAAAACTATGACAAGTTAATGAATTCTAAAAATGCAGATATGCAAAACATTAATTATGTGGGTGGTGCAGGATCAACAACAGCAGCTCAATTTTTACAAAGGTTTATTATTAATAAAACACCTTGGGCTCACCTTGATATTGCAGGAATGGCTTTTTCAAAATATGCAGGTTCATTAAATTCAAGTGGTGCAACTGGGTATGGAGTAAGGCTTTTGGACAAGTTTGTAGAGGATAACTACGAATAGTATGGAAGAAACTCTATCAATAATTAAACCAGATGCCATGGAGAGAAATCTTGAGGAAAAAATAAAAAATATATTTATTAAAAACAATTTTGAAATTATTAAAGAAAAAAAAGTAAAACTTGAAAAAAAAGATGCAGAGTTATTTTATAAAGTTCACGAAACAAAGCCGTTTTATAACGACTTATGTAATTACCTATCCTCTCGCCCAGTTTTAGTTATGGTGCTCAAAAAAGATAATGCAATAGCAGAAAATAGGAAAATAATGGGAGCAACTAATCCGAAGGATGCAGAAACAGGAACAATAAGAAAAGAATTTGGAATTTCAATTGATAAAAATTCTGTACACGGCTCTGATAGCAAAGAAAATGCAGAGAAAGAAATAAATTTTTTTTTTAAGGATTAGATAAGATTTTTACTATAACTTTTGGATAAATTTTGTGTTCTATTTCTAAAACTTTTTTTTCAATAGATTTTGCATTATCTTTCCTGTTAATAAGTACTTTTTTCTGAAGAATAATTTTACCCGAATCTAAGTATCTATTTACGAAGTGAACTGTACATCCGGTAAATTTCTCACCATTTGATATTACTCTTTTGTGAGTATTAAGACCTTTATATTTTGGTAATAATGATGGATGAATGTTAATAATTTTTCCATTGTATGATTTAATAAAGTATGACGGTAATACTTTCATAAATCCTGCTAAACATACTAAATCTATATTATTTTTTTTTAAAATATTAATAACTTTATTTCCAAGCCTTTTTGACTTGGTAAAATCAATAAAATAATTTTCAATATTATATTTTTTAGCAATTAATAAACCACCAGCTTTTTTTTTATTTGAAATGACAATTCTAACATTATAGCAAGCTTTTTCTTGTTTAGAATATTTAATTATAGATTTTAAATTTGAACCTCTTCCAGAAATAAAAACTGCAATATTATATTTTAATTTACCATCTGATTTTTTCATTAAATAAAATTTTATTTCTTTTATTTTTAGTCAATTGACCAATTAAGTACGGCTTATATTGTTTACTAAAATATTTTTTAACTTTATGCATGTTTTTCTTTTTTGTAATCAAACAAAAACCGACACCACAATTAAAAGTTTTTAGCATTTCTAGATCACTTACACCTTTACTTTTTATCCATTTAAAAATTGGTTTAACTTTTATTTTATCTAAATAAATATTTGCACAAATATTATTAGGAATAATTCTTGTTAAATTTCCTGGTAAACCACCTCCAGTGATATGGGCGCATCCGTGTATTAAATTTTTTTTTAATAATTTTTGAATTTCTTTTACATAAATTTTAGTTGGTTTTAATAATTCACTTTTTAAAAAATTATTTCGATTTATATTTATTTTTTTTTTATTTAGAATTTTTCTTACCATTGAATATCCGTTAGAGTGAAGACCACTTGATGGAATTGCCATAATAATATCATTTTCTTTGATATTATTTTTTTTAAGTATTTTTTTTGACTCAACTACTCCTAAAGAAAAACCCGCTATATCAAACTTATTTTTAGAATATGTTCCAGGCATTTCAGCAGTTTCGCCACCTTCTAAAATACATCCACTTATTTTGCAACCTTTTTGAATTCCTTTAATAATTTTTTTTAATTTATTTAAATTAATTTTATCAATAGATATATAATCTAAAAATAAAATTGGTTTTGCTCCTTGAACCAAGATATCATTTACACACATTGCTACCAGGTCTATACCAATGGTATCAAATTTTTTTAGTTTGTTTGCTATCTCAATTTTTGTACCCACGCCATCTGTACTTGAAACTAATAATGGATTTTTTAAATCTTTAGGAATACTTGAAATAGAAGCGAAGCTCCCAATATTGTTGTTAGCAGATCTTAATTTATTTTTTTTATTTGAATTTGCTATATATTTTACAAAATTTTCAGCTGCATTTATATTTACTCCGCTGTTTTCATATGTAAATTTATATTTTTTCATATATTAAAATATGTATACTAAAAAAAAAATTTTCAAAATTCTATCTTGCACAATTGTTTATTTATCCACTTTAATTTATTTATCAATTCTAACGACAAGTGCACAAAGTAAAATTTTTAAAATAGAAGATATTGAAATTTCTGAACCATTTGATGCTAATTTCAACAAAGAGAATGTAATTAATAAGGCTTTCCTTGTCGCATTTAAAGAATTAGCTTCAAGTATTATCGTAACTA
>CACGCL010000023.1 GCA_902571525.1 uncultured Pelagibacteraceae bacterium | reverse complement strand
ACCGTTATCTAACAGTATCTTTTTTCTAACCTCGCTTTTTGATGCTAATATAATTTTATCCATTCTCATTAAATATTTCGTGAATTTTAAGTATTGAAGCTGCCGTTTCTTCTACTGATTTTCTAGTAACATCTATACTTGGCCAGTTATATTTTTGAAATAATTTTTTTGACTCAATTACCTCATTTTTAATTTTATCATAATTTATGTAATTTTTATTTTCATTTTCTTTTATAGACTGCATTCTGTTTTTTCTTAAGTCTACCAGCCTGTCAGGTTCTGCTATTAGTCCAACAATGCAGGTACAATTTGGTTGTTCTTTTAAAATACCTGGGACGGACTGTTCGTTTATTAACGGTATGTTAGAAATTTTCATTCCTTTGTTTGCTAAATAAATTGATGTCGGTGTTTTGCTTGTTCTGCTTACTCCTAATAATATTATATCTGATTTTCCAATATCCTCTAGAGCATTGCCGTCATCATGATTCATGGTAAATTGTATAGCTTCAATTTTTTTATAATATTCTTCATTCATAACATGCTGTCCACTTGGAATATGGCTTGCTTCTTGATTTAATAATTTTGAAAATGTAAGAATTAGATCGCCCAGTACACCAAAACAAGGTATATTTTGTTTATTACACTCATTTGATAAAAACTGAGCAAGCTTATTATCTACTATTGTATACAAAAAAATAGAGTTTTTATTTTTTGTAGAGTTTTCTATAATTTTCAAAATTTGATTTTCTGTTCTTGTGAAAGAAAAATAATGAGTTTTATAGCTAAAGTTTTTGAACTGTGCTTTTATTGCTAGAAAAATTCTTTCTAGTGTTTCTCCGGTTGAGTCCGAAACAAGGTAAATTTCATATGTATTACTCATGTATAATTAATAAATATCTTTGTATTAATATTAACTTATAAATACATTTAAAAATTCTCATTTTTAAAACTAAAAAAAATGTTTTTAATGACATTATTAAACATGTTTATAACCAATATGATGAATTTTGAATAAAAATTGTATTAATAAATAATTCCTTTATTTTAGCGATTTATTTACACAAATTTGTTGTGAAAAAAATGTTATAAACATGTTAAGAAATAGTAATATTCAATATTAACGTTTCTAATACAAATAATATAAATACTACTTTATATATTATTATGACTACTTTACTAAATTATATAAAAAAAAGGACAAATGCTAATTGTATATGGTTAATGAGACAGGCAGGAAGATATTTGCCGGAATTCAGGAAAATTAGAGCAGAAAATTCAGATTTTATAAAATTGTGTTTAAATGAAGATTTGTCTTCCGAGATAACTATTCAACCCCTAAGAAGGTTTGAAGTAGATGCTGCTATAATATTTTCAGACATATTACTTGTTCCTTATGCATTAGGTCAAACTGTTAGTTTTAAAAAGGATTATGGACCAATTTTAGGTAATCTAAATTACAACCAAATTTTTAAAGCCGAGGAAAGAAAATTTTTAGAAAAACTTAATCCTGTCTACGGTGCTATTAAAAAAACTAAAGAAAGAAAAGAATTAAAGAATAAAGACCTAATAGGCTTTGTGGGAGCCCCTTGGACAATTCTTATATATATGCTTAATCGAAAATCTCCAAAAAATAAAGACATAATCCATAGTTTGAATGATAGAAAATTCATCGATGAGTTATTAAAAATTATAATTAAATTTCTTAAATTACATATCGAAAACCAGATTAAATATGGAGCAACAATTATACAAATATTCGATAGTTGGGCAGGTTTATTGGATATGAATAATTACGATAAATATATATATGAACCCACAAAAGAATTAGTGCGTTTTACAAATTCAAAAAATACCCCCGTTATTTGTTTTCCAAAAGGAATAAATGATTATAAACAATATGTTAATGTGGTGAAACCAGATGTTATTAGTATAGACTATAGTGTTGATCCGAAGGAGATTTCAGAAAATATAGACATAACGGTCCAGGGAGGATTAAACCCAAATTTCTTGCTTGGTGACAAGGAGGAACTAAAAACAAATGTAAAAAAATATTTAGATATATTCAAAAACAAACAATATATATTTAATCTTGGTCATGGTGTCCTACCTAATACTAACCCAAATATGGTAGATTATTTAGTAAAATTAGTAAAAAATTATTCATGAAAAAAAATCATCCTAAAGTAAATTATGGAAAAACCGGTGTTTTATTAATAAATTTAGGAACCCCAGACAGCACTGGATGGTGGGATATTAGAAAGTACCTAAAGCAATTCTTGTCAGATAAAAGAGTAATAGAAGTTAACCCTTTTCTTTGGCAGATAATTCTAAATTTATTTATATTAACCTTTAGACCATCAAAAACTGCAAAAGCCTATAAAGAAATATGGATGAAGAAAAAAAACATGTCCCCATTAAGATATTACACGCTAACACAAGCAAAAAAACTAGCTAAGAAACTTAAAAATAAAGACTTAGTCATTGATTTTGCAATGAGATATGGATCACCAAGTATAAATAGTAAAATAAAAGATCTCAAAGATAAAGGATGTGAAAATTTAATAATATTACCGCTTTACCCGCAATATGCATCCCCAACAACAGCAACGGTTTGTGACGAAGTTTTTAGGTCTTTAATGAACTTGAGGTGGCAACCAAGTCTTCGTGTGGTGTCTCATTATGAAGAAAACCCGCTTTACATAAATGCAATTGTAAATTCTATTAAAAAGAAAATTTCTAGTATCAATTGGAAGCCAGATTTAATTATAGCGTCATATCATGGTATACCAAAAAAATATTTCGAAAAAGGAGATCCATATCATTGTTATTGCATGAAAACTACAAGGCTTATAAGGGAAAAGTTTAAAAAAATAGAGATAATGACAACTTTTCAATCTAGGTTCGGACCGCAAGAATGGCTTACTCCATATACAGATAAAACTTTCGAAGAAATTCCAAAGCAAGGAAAAAAAAATATCTTAGTTATTTGTCCAGGTTTCGCGTCAGATTGTGTAGAAACATTGGAAGAAATAGCCATACAGGGAAAAGAAACCTTTATTAATTCAGGTGGCAATAATTTTGGTTTGATACCATGCTTAAATGACAACGAGGACCATATAAATTTACTTAAAAATCTAGTTGTTTCTTATATGTTTAAAAAATGAATTTCTATTTAATCCTTAAATCTTTACATTTAATTGCGGTTATTTCTTGGATGGCTGGACTTTTGTATTTACCAAGAATTTTTGTATATCATGCTGAAAACAATTCAAACAATAGTATATCTATCGTTTTCAAAACAATGGAAAGACGTCTATATTTTTATATTATGTATCCAGCAATGTTATTGTCTTGGATATTTGGTGTATCTATTATTCATTTTCAAGGTTTAGAATTAATACAAGCTAAATGGTTTATATTTAAAATTGTGGCCGTACTTATTTTAACATTTTATCATTTTTATCTTGGTCACTTTTTAAGAGTTTTTAGCGAGGATAGAAACAACAAGACACCAAGGTATTTTAGAATCATAAACGAAATTCCAACTATATTATTAATAATAATAGTTTTCTTAGCTATTTTAAAGCCCATCTAGGGTTGTAAAATTAATAATAATGTGTATATTAGAAAGATCTTAAAATTAATCCCCTAACATGAAAATTGAAGAACTTAAAAAAAACCCGCCTGCTCAGCTTATAACTCAAGCCGAGGAACTGGGTATAGAAAATGCAAGCACTTTAAGAAAACAAGAAATCTTATTTGCGATTTTAAAAAAACTTGCTGAAAAAGGCGAAGAAATAACAGGAAGGGGAGTTTTGCAATTATTGCAGGATGGTTTTGGTTTTCTTAGAGCCCTAGAATCAAATTATTTACCTGGAGCAGATGATATTTACGTAAGTCCAAGCCAAATAAGAAAATTTGGCCTTAGGACAGGAGACACAGTGGAAGGCCCTGTAAGAGCCCCTAAAGAAGGCGAAAGATACTTTGCGCTACTACAAGTCAGTAAAATTAATAATGAAGATCCTTTAAAATCTAGGCACAAGATAGCATTTGATAATCTTACACCCCTATATCCAAACAAACAATTAGTTATGGAAATAGAAAGCAACCAAATTGAAAAAAAACCTGATTTAACTTCAAGATTAATTGATTTAGTAAGTCCCATAGGAAAAGGTCAAAGGTCATTAATTATCTCTCCGCCTAAAGCAGGAAAAACAATGATATTACAAAGTATTGCAAACTCAATATCAGCAAATCACCCCGAGTGCTCACTAATGGTTTTGTTAATTGATGAAAGACCAGAGGAAGTAACGGACATGCAA
>CACGCL010000022.1 GCA_902571525.1 uncultured Pelagibacteraceae bacterium | reverse complement strand
ACTTATGGGCAGAGGTGTCCACAGAGGTTTTATTACTCATGAAGAGCTGACTAAATCTTTAGGTAAAAGAAATTTATCTAGTCAGAATCTGTCTCAAGCTTTTCTTCATATTCTAGACGAAAAAATAACGCTTGTAGAAAAGAAGTCAGATTTTAAAGCTATTAAAAAAAGAGATAACCAAAATAAAGAAGAACCTAAAAGTCTTGAAAAGAGTGACGATCCAATTCGAATGTATCTTAGAGAAATGGGAGGTGTTGAATTATTATCAAGAGAAGGTGAAATAGCAATTGCAAAACGAATTGAAGCTGGAAAGGATGTAATGTTAAACGCATTATCTCAAAGCCCAATCACAGCCCAACAATTTTATGAGTGGAACGAAAAACTTCAAAAAGATGAGATAATGGTAAGGGAAATTATAGATATAGATACAAATTATATGGAAGAAGAAAATTCATCACAAGGATTAAAAAATAAAAAAAACAAAGACGAGCCACAAATAGATAAAAATAATCCACAAGAGGCAAAAAAAGAAAATAACAATACTGATGATGAAGATGAATTTAACCCAACTTTAGCAGCTATGGAAAGTGAAATTAAACCTAAAGTTTTGGAGACAGTTAATAATTTAACTAAAAACTACTCAAGATTAATTAAAAATCAAAAAGAAAAACTTAATAGCATTTTGAATAGTATTAAATATTCACCGGCTAAAGAAAAAAATTATCAAAAGTTAGTTGATGAAATTTTAGAGAGTATAAAGACACTGCAATTATCTCCATCTGTTTTAGAAAACTTAGTTCAAAAGCATTATGTTGAAAATAAAAAGATTATTTCATTAGAGGGTAACTTGTTGAGATTAGCAATGAACGACAAAATTTCAAGGGACGAATTTATAAAGTTTTATATTGGAAATGAAATAAACCCAAACTTAAAAAATTTTTTAGCTTCCAATTCTACTTGGAAGAACTTTTTTAATAAAAATAAAAATGAGTTTAAAAATATCAAAGATAGGTTAATAGAAATTAGTCACAAACTTGGCATTAGCGTAACAGATTTTAAAAAGCTGGTCAGTAGAATACAAAAAGGCGAAAAAGAGTCACGCATAGCAAAAAAAGAGATGGTAGAGGCAAATTTAAGATTAGTAATTTCAATTGCAAAGAAATATACTAACCGGGGTTTACAATTTCTCGACTTAATTCAAGAAGGAAATATTGGGTTGATGAAAGCAGTTGATAAATTTGAATACAGACGAGGATATAAATTTTCAACATATGCTACTTGGTGGATTAGACAGGCAATCACAAGATCTATTGCAGATCAAGCTAGAACAATCAGGATACCCGTTCATATGATTGAAACAATTAATAAAATTGTAAGGACACAAAGACTTATTCTTAGTGAGTTTGGAAGAGAAGCTACTCCGGAGGAACTTGCAAAAAAATTAAGAATGCCTCTTGAAAAAGTTAGAAAAGTTTTAAAAATTTCAAAAGAACCAGTTTCATTAGAAAAACCGGTAGGAGACGAG
Organism: uncultured Pelagibacteraceae bacterium; assembly: GCA_902571525.1. GTDB lineage: Bacteria > Pseudomonadota > Alphaproteobacteria > Pelagibacterales > Pelagibacteraceae > Pelagibacter. Next base: position 3,178 of record CACGCL010000022.1, on the reverse strand, counting down.
GAGGATAGTAACCTAGGTGATTTTATTGAGGATACTAAAGCTTTGGCACCTTTAGAACAAGCAATTAAATCAAATCTTAGCGAAGCAACAACCAAAATTCTTTCAACATTAACTCCAAGAGAGGAAAGAGTTTTAAGAATGAGATTTGGAGTGGGCATGAACACAGATCATACTCTAGAGGAAGTTGGTTTACAATTTTCAGTTACAAGGGAAAGAATAAGACAAATAGAGGCCAAAGCTTTAAGAAAACTAAAACACCCAAGTAGATCAAAGCAATTAAAAAGTTTTTTAGAAAGTTAAGTTCGCGTTATTAATAATAAATGGATTTAGTCAGTGTCATAATTCCATATTTTAGAAAAAAAGACACAATACTAGGTTCTATCAACTCTGTTTTAGACCAAACCTATAAAAATTTCGAAATTATTATTGTTTATGATGATGAAAGTAAAAGTGAGTGGAATTTTATAAAAGAGCTTAAAAATATAGATCACAGAATATCTGTAATCCAAAATAAAAAAAAAATAGGGGCTGGAAAATCAAGAAATGTTGGAATACAGAATTCAAATGGAAAATTTGTTGCTTTTTTAGATGCAGATGACAAATGGCAATCTAATAAGCTAAGCAAGCAAATTGAATTTATGAAATTAAAAAATTGTGATATCTCTCACACCTCATATTCGATAGTTGATAAAAGTCAGAAAGTTTTAGGTATTAGGATAGCAAGAAACTTTTTTGACTTAAAAGATTTGCTAAAATCGTGTGATATTGGTACTTCAACCGTCATTATTAAAAAAAATTTAATAAACGATTATATTCAATTTGCTTCACTTACGACAAAAGAGGATTTTGTTTTGTGGTTAAAATTGTTAAAACAAAATTATAAAATTTACGGTTTAAATGAGATATTAACCTCTTGGACTAAATCTAGTTCTTCATTATCTTCATCTAAAATGCAAAAAGTTCTTGATGGATTTAGGGTTTATCATAAATACATGAATTTTAGTTATATAAAATCAATATATTATTTATTATGTTTAAGTATCAATTTTTTGAAGAAAAAATAAATGTTTTACTTAACCTTAATATATTCATTAGTTGTAATTTTACTGTCTTATAGCTTTAAAAAAAAAAGATTATTTTCCAATTACACTGGAGATAGACATCAGCTTTTTTCAAATAAAAAGAATATTCCACTTGTTGGTGGAATATTTTTACTTGTGCCTATTATTTTAATAAATTATCAAAATCTCACTTACAATATCTTAGTAATATTAGTTTTTTTAATTGGCTTTTTTTCAGATCAGAAAATATTGATTTCACCTAAAAAAAGATTTCTTTTTCAAGTCACTTTAATTTTCTTTTCTGTAATTTTATTAGATCTAGAAATTGTTTCCTCCAGACTAACTTTATTTGATAACCTATTGCAAAATTCAACTTTCAACATTATTTTTACATCATTTTGTTTATTAATCTTAATCAATGGATCAAATTTTATAGATGGTCTAAATGGTCTATTATTATTCTACATGACTTTTATAATTCTTATATTGCTAAAGGTAGACTTGTTATATGAATTTAAGATTAATCAAAATTTGATAGTTTATTTAATAGCTTTTATGTCCATTATGATTTTACTTAATCTAAGTAATTTTTTGATGTTAGGAGATGCCGGTGCATATGTTCTTAGTTTCCTTGTTGGTTATTTGATAATTAAATGTCATTACTCAAATCCCTATGTTTCACCTTATTTCTTCATAACACTTATATGGTATCCATGTTTTGAAAATTTATTTTCTATTATTAGAAAACTGAAGAAAAAATTTTCTCCTTTTACACCAGACAATAATCATCTACATCAATTATTTCTTCAATTCAGTTTAAAAAAAAAAATAATTAAAAATAAATTAGCCGCAAATAATTTTAGCAGTATAGTTATTTCTCTTTGTAATTTTTTAATAATTTTTATTAGTTCATTAAATCCCTATAGTAGTACTTATCAAATAAAACTAATAATTTTTTCCACATTGCTCTATTTATTATTATATTTATTTTTAAAAAAAAATTTAAGTAAAAAGCAGCTATAAAATTGATATAATATTAAAATGAAATTGAATTTATTTATTCTCTATTTTTTTTATTTGGTATCCATCCTGTCAACCTTAGGATATGGATTGTACTTTCAGAGGATAATTAATATTCCTTACAACAAAAAATGTCTTGGATACTCAGGATTGATAGGTGTATTTTTTTTAACAATATACTCCTATTTTTCAAATTTTTTTTATGCCCATGGCATATACCATAATTTAATTATCTTATTTGTAGGTTTAGTTCTTTTTTATCTTAGTTATATCAAGAGATTATTCTCCAAAGCAGAGATCAAGTTTTTAGTAATTTTATTTTCTATATTATTTATATCTTTTTTAATTTCAAAGACGCATGACGATTTTCCATATTATCATTTTCCATACACTTATTATTTAACTCAAAACTCCTCATTAATAGGAATAGGTAATTTTAATCACGGTTTTCGAACACCTTCATCTTTGTTTTACTTCAACTCACTATTTTATTTGCCAATTATAAAGTATTATTTATTTCATATAGGATCAGCTATAATTTTTGGATCTGCAGTTTTTATCTTTTTTTCAAATATTAGAGAAAGTATTAAAAAAAAAAAAATTAATTATATTTATTATTTTGATCTATTTTCACTAATTTTTATATTAGTTTTTTTTTATAGATTATCAGAGCACGGTACAGATAGATCTGCACAAATATTAATATTTTTAATTTTAACAGAAATGTTAAGAGTTTTGGCATTAAAAAAAATTACGACTCTCGAAATTTCAACATTATCAATATTATTTTCAATTACTATTTCTTTAAAAGCCTTTTACTTTCTATATGGATTATTATTATTTCCAACATTATTTATTATTTTAAAAAATAATAAATTTAAAGATTTTTTAGAAAAAATTTTTTTCAATAAAGCGTTTTATCTTTCAATGTTACTAATTATATTAGTTTTGATTACCAATTTTTTTAATACCGGATGTTTAATATATCCAATATCAATTAGCTGCTTTACAAGTTTTGACTGGTCCATACCTTTAAAACAAACTGAACTGATGGCACTACATTATGAAAACTGGTCTAAGGCTGGCATGACACCAAA
>CACGCL010000021.1 GCA_902571525.1 uncultured Pelagibacteraceae bacterium | reverse complement strand
TATACCTTTTTTTAATTTATGAAAAAATTTCGGTAATTACATTAATGCCTATTTTGCTAATAATTATATTCAATTTATTAGTATTTATAGTCGCTAAAAGAGAAAATTTAGATGATTATAAGAACTCAATTAAGAATATTTTTGATGTAAAAATTATTAAATGATAATAAAATTTTGTAATGGAGAATATTAATTTGGAAACTGTAAAATCTTTCGTGGACACACTTTGGGTGATAGATTGCGCAATTTTAGTATTTATTATGCAAGCTGGCTTTATGTGTATGGAGACAGGCCTATCACGTCATAAAAATTCTATTAATGTTGCATTAAAGAACGCTGCTGATTTTGGTGTTGCTGTCGTTGTTTTCTGGATTTTTGGTTTTGGTTTGATGTTCGGCAAAAGTTATTATGGATTTTTTGGGACAGACCTGTTTTTTTTTAAGACAGATATAGCTGAATATATGGTTTACTTCGTATTTCAAGCAATGTTTGTTGCAACTGCTGCAACCATTATTTCAGGTGCTGTAGCAGAAAGAATGAAATTTAATGGTTATATAATTATAACAATATTAGCTACAGGAATTATTTATCCTATAGTAGGTCATTGGGCGTGGTCTTCGAGTTATCTTAATAACATGGATGCGGAAAGACAACTATTAGAGATTACTGGGCAAATAAATACATCAGGATGGTTAAGCACTTTGGGATTTATTGACTTTGCTGGTAGTACCATTGTTCATTCAGTTGGTGGATGGATGGCACTCGCGACAGTTATGATTTTAGGACCAAGAATAGGAAAATATTCAAAAGCTAATAAAGGAAAGTTTACTGGCTCTAGTTTCCCTTTAGCGGTATTAGGAACCTTAATTCTTTGGTTTGGATGGTTTGGATTTAATGGTGGTAGCAACGGTGCTATGGATGAAGCTGTTCCACTCATATTAATTAATACATTTCTAGCAGCCTCGTTTGGCTTACTAACTGGTCTTAGTATTTCGTTTTTACTATTTAAAAAACCTGACCCTTATTATGTAATTATTGGACCTTTAGCTGGTTTAGTTGCTATTACCGCAGGATGTAACTCCATGACCTCTATTGTTTCAATCTTTGTCGGAATAATTGGTGCTTTAATAGCAATAATTGTTAATGAGGTTTTACACAAATACGAAATCGATGATGTCGTTGGAGCTATCCCAGTTCACTTAGCAGCTGGAGTTTGGGGAACTTTAGCTGTAGGTTTTTTTAGTGATTTAGATATTCTTGGTACTGGTTTAAGTAGATTTGAGCAAATCGAAGCTCAATTAATTGGTATAATTTCAATTGGAGCATTTTCTTTTATAGGATCCTATTTCATTTTAAAGCTTTTAAATTATCTTTATCCACTTAGAGTAAGTCCTGTTCAAGAGGAATTAGGACTTAATATTGCAGAACACAATGCAACTTCAGTAGAACATGATTTAATTTCTATCTTAGAAAAACAATCCGAAACTGGAGATTTAACTATTAGAGGACCGCAAGATCCATTTACAGCTGGGGGTGTCATAGGTTTGTATTATAATAAGTTAATGAGCAAGCTAGAGAATAGTGAAATAGAAAAAAAACAATGGAGAGACAGAATTACTAATGAAGTTAAACTTGCAGTTAAAGTTCAAGAAAATTTTCTACCTAAAAGAAATTTAGAAAATTATCCTGTTCATGGGGTTAATCTTGCTGCAAGAGAAGTTTCTGGAGATTTTTTTAGTTTTTATCCTCATAATGAAAGCGTTTATTTCATTATCGCAGATGTGGCCGGCAAGGGTATTCATGCTGGTATGGTTATGGCAAAAGCCTCAACTTTATTTGAGATTATGTCTAGAGATCAAGTTGATGTAGATGAAATGGCTTTCCATATGAATAATGATTTACACTTAACTAAAACAGGGGGAATGTTTGTTACATCGATTATAGGTAACTATAATATTAAAAGTGGTGAGGTAACATGGGTTAATGCAGGCCATCAACCTGCTTTATTAAGGGATAGAAAAGGTAATTTTGAGGAATTCGAAAGTAAATCACCACCTTTAGGTGTTATAAAGCAAAACTCAAAAAATGATTACTTTGTGCACAAATCTAAATTAAACGGAGATAGATTTTATGCTTTCACTGATGGTATGTCAGAAAGTTTAGATAAAAATGACAAAGAAATTGGTATCGAGGGTTCTAAAGAAGTAATAAACAGAAACTTTAATAGGGATGTACATAATGAGCTCAATGATATTACTAAAGAAATATCCTCTAATGCGAGAAATTCACAATTAAGCGACGATTTAACTGTTCTAGTTATCGGAAATTAATTTTTTTTAACCAATTCTAATTTTTGGCATGCAGTAAAAATCAGCAGTATCTATTTTTGATGAATATTCTCTTCTCATATTCCATTTTTTATGAACACCTGCACTTGCTAGACTTAAAGTAGATCTACCATATCTATAGTTAGTGTTATCAATTGATCTCATTAAGTTGTTTATTTTTTCATCTCTTTCAGATGAAAACAAATTTCTCTTTCCAGTATCATTTGATAATCCTGTAAGCATTACACCTGCTTTTTGATAACGATAACCATTTTTAAAAATATTTTCTAAAATAGAAACAGCTGTCTTTACTATTTCAATACTATTGTTTGTTGCAATTGGAAAATCTATTGTCTTAGAATTTGAATAATATCCAAAATTCCTTTGAAAGGGACTTGTTCTAACAAAGACTGTTATTGACTTTGCAACCAAAGACTCTGATCTTACTTTTTCTGAAGCGTTCAAGCAATAATTTGCTACAGCCTCTTTTAACTCTTGAAAAGTTTCTACTCTTTTACCAAAAGAACGTGAAACTACACAACTTTTTCTTTTTGAAGCAGTTTTTTCAAGATCTATACATGGCACACCTCTTAGCTCCATAGCTGTCCTTGAACTTAAAACATTTGAAGATTTTTTTACCCAAGTATTAGATTTATTTTTTAATTGTTTAGCGTTATAAATTCCATTCTTCTGATAAAATTTAGTTAGCTGTTTACCGACTCCCCATACATCATTTATTTCTATTTTTTCTAATATTGGATCAAGATTTTCAATACCAATTAAACTTGTAACGCCTGACTGTTTTTTCTTCGCAATATGGTTTGCAACTTTGCTCAGGGTTTTAGTTTTTGCTATTCCAATGCTAGTTGGAATACCTGTCCATTGCAGCACTGTATTTCTTATTTCCTTACCAACATTCGCTATTTCATCATCTGGGAAATTAGATAGATCTATAAATGCCTCATCTATAGAGTATATTTCTATATCAGAATTAAACCTTTTCAATGTTCTCATTACCCTTCTTGATAGATCTCCATATAAAGAATAGTTTGAAGAAAAAACTTGTACATTATTTTTTATAATTATGTTTTTTGCTTTAAAATATGGTTCACCCATTTTTATTCCAAGAGCCTTTGCTTCGTTTGATCTTGAAATGATACAGCCATCGTTGTTGGATAAAACAACAACAGGTTTTTTTCTTATTTTAGGATTAAACAATCTTTCACAAGACACATAAAAAGAATTGCAATCGACTAATGCTATTTTTTTAGTAAACCGAATGGATGACATAAGTTACAACCCCCCAAATAAAAATATCCTCTTCTTCGTTAATCAAAATTCGATCTTTAAAACTTTTAGATCCTGAAGTTAGAAATTTTTTATCCCTTTCTTGAACGAAACTTTTAACAACTAATTCGTCATGAACATTTGCAATTACGGTGGAAAAATTCTTTGGTTTTAAACTTTTATCAACTACCAGTATGTCTCCATCGTTAATACCAACATCAGTCATTGATTTACCCTGTACCCTGATCACGAAAGTTGCTGGAACATTTTTTATTAAATGAACATTAAGGTCTATATCTTCTTCTATATAGTCCGTTGCAGGAGACGGAAAACCGGCTCCAGCTTTATGTAAATAGTATGGTATTGTAATTTTCATAAATGTTCTTATTTTGTTCTTTTAATATTTATAGCTTAATAATTAAATGTAGTCAAATAGGTTGTATTTTGAGTCTGAAATTGAATCAAAAGTGAATCAAAAGGTGAACATCGAAACCATATATTGTTGTGTTGTGGATAACTTTTACAATAGATAGACTGAGCGTAATGAGAAAATTAACCTGTCATTGTGGTCTAATCGAAATAGAGATTAATATCAAAAAAGATTTAGAGGATTTGTATAGATGTAATTGTTCAATGTGTATCAGAAAAGGTGCTATTACCGCAATCGTTGATAAAAAAGATTTAAAAGTAATTAAAGGGAAGGAACATTTAAGCTGTTATCAATTTAAGACAAAGGTAGCAAAACATTATTTTTGCTCTAATTGCGGAATTCAAACTCACAATTTAAGACGAAGGGATCCAAACACATATGGTATTAATGTGGCGTGCATTAATGAAATATCTACAAAAGAATTATTTAATCTTAAAGTTAGAATAAACGATGGAAAAAACCATATAATGGACAGACAATAATTATGAAAAAAAAACTGACGTGTCATTGTGGAGAATTTGTAGCAGAAGTAACTATACCTGATACGGGTATCAAAAAAATTATGAGATGTAATTGTACTTTGTGTAAAAGAAAAGGTTACGTAATTGGAGTTTTAGGTGAAAATGACTTTAAAATTATAAAAGGTGAGAAATTGTTAAAACTTTATCAGTACTATACTAAAGCTGCAAAACATTATTTCTGTTCTGTATGTGGAATTCATACACACAACAGACCAAGAATTAACCCTAAAATTTTTGGAATTAATGTAGCATGCGTTGAAGGAATGGATCCATTTGAATTAGAAAATATCGGACTAAATGATGGAGAAAATCACCCACTAGACCAAAAGAAGTAATGCAAAATTATTTCGACTGTTTCCAAAAAGTAAAAAAGAAATGTTATAGTTTTATTTCTTCACAAGAAACTAAGAGAGAAAAATTCAAAAATAAAGAAAAAATGATAAAATCTTTTTTAATTCCAATTTGTTTTTGGATATTTAAAAATAAACCAAAAAATAAAACTTTTATCATAGGACTTGCTGGTGGACAAGGAACTGGCAAGACTACTATTTCTTCTTTAATAAGATTGATATTATCAATATATTTTAAATTAGATGTATTTAAAGTTTCTATTGATGATTTTTATAAAACTAGAAAAGAAAGATTAAGATTATCAAAATCAAAACATCCGTTACTTTTAACAAGAGGTGTGCCGGGAACTCATGATATTGATATGATAAATAAACTATTTCATAACGTAAAAAATAAAAAGTTTAAAAGTATGTTAATACCAAAATTTGATAAATCAATTGATGACCGTTGCAATAAAAAACTTTGGTATACATTAAAGAAAAAGCCTGATGTCTTGATATTAGAGGGTTGGTGCGTAGGTGCAAAACCAGAAAATAATAAAACATTGAGTATACCAATAAACAAGTTAGAGAAAAATTTAGATAATAAAAAAAAATGGAGATTACACGTTAACAATCAATTAAAAAATAAATATGCTAAATTATTTAATCAAATGAATAGCCTGTTGTATTTAAAAGCTAAAAATTTTAATATTCTTAAACAGTGGAGAATTAAACAAGAAAAAAAACTAAAAATTAAAAACAAAAGAAAAAAAAATAATAAGATTATGAGCAATACGGAAGTTATAAACTTTATGATGACCTATCAAAGGATCACTCAAAATATGTTTAAAATTGCTTCAAAATACTCCTCTATTATTATTGACTTGAATGACAGGCATCAAATAAAAAGAGTAAAATTTAAAAATGTATAAAAAAATAATATTCATAATTTTGTCTCAAATTTTTATTATAAATCATTCTTATGCTAATGATTTAATGAAAGCGTTATCAGATGCATATTATAA
>CACGCL010000020.1 GCA_902571525.1 uncultured Pelagibacteraceae bacterium | reverse complement strand
ATTTTTTTAAATATAGCGTTTTTTCTCTTTTCTTAGATCTCGACGAAATAAATGAACTTGATGAGAAAATTCCTTTTTTTTCATACAATAAATTTAATATCTTAAGTTTTTTTGATAAAGACCATGGCGATAGAGATGGTTCATCAATTAAAGATTGGTTAATTCAGATTTTGCAAAAAAAGAATATTTCTACGAGAAGTATTAAAATTAAAATTTTATGCTATCCAAGAATACTCGGGTATGTTTTTAATCCATTGAGTATTTTTTTTATCTACGATTCAGACTCAAACCCAATAGCAATATTATATGAGGTTAAAAATACTTTTGGGGAACAACATACTTATGTCTTTAAAATTGATATTAAAAATAAACAGATCTTTAATAATTGTAAAAAGAAATTTTATGTGTCACCCTTTATGGATTTAGAATCAAATTATTTTTTTAAAGTGCTGATTCCTAATGAAAGACTTTCAGTAATTATCGATCAGAGGGATAAAGAGGGAAAACTATTATTTGCTTCACAGGATGGTGAAAGAGTAAAATTAAGCTCGAAGAATCTGCTTATATCTTACTTAAAACATCCTTTAATGACACTCAAAATAATTTCGGCAATACATTATGAGGCATTAAAACTTTGGATCAAAGGCATTAAATTAGTTAAAAAGAACCTAAAAATTAAAAACAATACTAGTTACGAAAATTAATGATTAATAATTTTTCAAAAAAAATAGCTTTTTCAGCGTTAAAGATGATTAAGTATGGGAAAATCATAGTGACAGATTATGACCAAAGCAAACATATATTTGGTAACGACGAAAATTCAATTGTTTTTGTAAAAATTAATAGATCGGATTTTTTTAAAAAAATAATATCAAAAGGTAGCATAGGCATGGCAGAGGCTTACATGAATAATGAATTTGAAACTGATAATTTGTCTAGACTGATTGAGTTAACTGCAAAAAATATAGAAATTGTTCATAAGTTTTCAGGTATATTAGATTTATCTTTTGTCAATTATTTAAAAAGCATATTTATTAAAAATACTAAATCTAATAGTAAAAAAAACATTTCAAAACATTATGATTTAGGAAATGAGTTCTTTTCTTTATGGTTGGACAATACATTGACTTATTCAAGTGCTATATTTAAAAATGACAAATTAAATTTAGAAGAAGCGCAAATAAACAAATATGAAAAACTAACATCACTTATAAAACCTAAAGTTGGTGACAAAGTTTTAGAGATAGGTTGTGGTTGGGGAGGATTTGCAGAATTTATGGGAAAAAATTATGATGTGAAATTAGACTGTATAACAATTTCAAAAAAACAGTTCGATTATGCAAAGAACAGAATTTATAAAATAGGACTTAATGAAAAAATCAATATTAAAATGCAAGATTATAGAGATGTAAAAAATAAATATAATTCAATTGCTTCAATAGAAATGATTGAGGCCGTGGGCCAAAATTATTTAGACAACTATTTTCAAAGTATTAAAAAGTATTTAAAAGATGACGGTAGGGCTGCAATCCAAGCTATCACAATTGATGAAAAATTATTTAATAGATATAAGAAAAAAGAAGATTTTATACAAAAATATATTTTTCCTGGTGGATTTCTACCTTCAAAAAATTCTTTAATAGAATATGCAAAAAAAACTGGTTTAGAGTTTAATCAATGTAATTCATATGGATTGCATTACAGTAATACTCTCAAGATATGGAGAGAAAAGTTCTTTAAAAGCTGGGAATTAATATCTAAACAGGGTTTCGATAATACATTCAAAAGAATGTGGAATTTTTATTTATCTTACTGTGAAGCTGGATTTAGATCAAAAAATATTGATTTAATACAGTTTTCATTATTAAAAAAATAATGTTTATGAAATTAATAAAATCAATTCTATTGATTGTTGCTCTTTCCTTAGTTACAAGCTGTTCGAATAACATGAAACCAGAAGACTTTAAAAATACTGAACCAACTTTACTAATAGAAGAATACTTTGATGGTAAAGTTAGAGCATGGGGTATTCTCCAAGATAGAAGTGGAAAAGTGACACGTCAATTTAAAGCAGATCTAGTAGGTACTTTTAATGACAACATAATTACATTAGATGAAGATTTTTATTGGACCGATGGTGAAAAACAAAAACGAACTTGGAAAATAAAAAAAATAGATAATAATAACTATATAGGAACAGCTCCGGACGTAGTGGGAGAAGCAACTGGTGTTCAATATGGATCTGCTTTTAAATTTAAATACGATTTACTAGTTCCATTTAAAAATAAGAATATTAAAGTTTCATTTGATGATTGGATATTTAAACAAGATGAAAAAGTTGCAATCAATAGAGCAACTTTAACTAAATTTGGTTTTAAAGTTGGAGAACTAACTGTTTTTTTTATGAAAGACTAATCAACAATCTTTTTCATACCTTTTTCAATTATTTTAAAATACAATCCATTTGGCATTACTTTTAGAACTTTCATTATAGTAGTGAACGATTTTGGAAAATGAATTTCAAATCCCTTATTTTTTGTTAGACCTTTAAACATTTGATCTGCAGCAAATTCTGGTGACTTGATCATTGGCATAGGAAAATCGTTTTTATCTGTCATAGGTGTTTTGATAAAACCTGGGCTTACTAGAGAAACACGCACATTAAACCTTTTTAGATCGAAGTATAAACTTTCTGCAAAACTACTAAGCGCAGATTTAGACGCACAATATGCCCCTGCTGCGGGTAGACCTCTGTAACCTGCTACTGAGGACACAATAGATATATGACCTGACTTTTTATCTTTGTAGTAATCATAAACAGAATTTATTGAATTTAGTGTTCCAAAAAAATTAACATCCATTATTTTTTTAACATTTAAAAGGTTTAAACTTTTCTCTGATTTTGGATCATGTATTCCTGTACAGAATACAGAAATATCAATATCCCCAATCTTATTTTTAATAGCTTCGAATACACTTTTACACTTTTCACTATCTGTAACGTCTAAAGGAAACGGCATTATATTTTCATCAGTCTGAGATATTTCATTTAACAAATTTTCTCTTCTTGCTGAAATTGCTACCTTCCAACCTTCTTTGGCAAATTTTAATGCTAGTGCTTTGCCAATCCCACTACTAGCTCCAGTTATCCATATTGATTTATTATTCATATAAAAATGATGTATAATACGAATATGTTAAAAAATAAATTTATATCTTTTATTATATTTGCGATAATTACTTATTCTGCATCATTTATAGGAAGCATAGCGACAATTTCTTACAAAGAACCATGGTACTCGACCCTAAATAAATCTTTTTTGACTCCCCCAGATTGGGTTTTCGCACCAATATGGACAACATTATATCTTTTTATGGCCATAGCTATTTGGTCAGCTTGGCACAAGAATTATAATATAAATTTAGTTTTAATTTATTTAATTCATTTATGTTTTAATACAACTTGGAGTGTAGTTTTTTTTGTTTTCCACAACATTGAATTAGCATTATTAAATTTAATAATAATATTAACATTTATAGCAATATTAACTTTCAAATATAAAAAAATAAATAATTTAAGTTTTTATCTAATGATTCCTTATTTACTTTGGAGCTGTTATGCATTAATTCTTAATTTTACTTTAGTTTTATTAAATTAATATGGATGACATAGTAGTAGTTGGTGGTGGCATAATTGGAGCGTCTACAGCTTATTTTCTCTCAAAGGAAGGCAGAAAAGTAAAAGTAATTGAAAAAGATCCAACATACAAAAAAGCCTCATTTCCATTATCTTTAGGTGGTTTTAGAAGACAATTTTTTCAAAAAGAGAACATCATGCTAGGTAAATTTTCAAGAGAATTTTTGTTAAATGTCCCAAGTAATCTAAAAACCAAAAATAATCCAAGTCCAACAGTCAGCATGGTTCCTAATGGCTACCTTTTACTTTTTGGACCAGAACATGCTCAAGAACAGTATTTAGCTTTAAAAAATCATAAAGCTTGTAATGCTGGCACAAAAAATATTAAAGGTTCAGAACTAAAACAAAAATTTCCATATATAAGTGATGAGGGCATTGAAACAGCAACTTACTCTGATACAAAAATTGAAGGTTGGATAGACCCATACTTATTTCATAATGCCTTGAAAAATAAAGCCATTGAATTGGGTGCAGAATTTATTAAGGGAGATGTTAAAAGTTTAAAAGAAATTGATGCAAATACAATAGTATCTGCTGTAGGTTGCTGGACTAATGAACTTTTAAATGATATTCCAGTTTTTCCTCAAAAGCATACTGTTTTTAGATTTAAATGTCCGAAGCATATACCTGAAATGCCATTGACTGGCGATTTAACAACAGGGGTATATTGGAGACCCGAAGGTAAAGAATATTTAGCTGGATCACCAAAACCTGTATGGGATGCAGAAGATTTGGAGCCAGAATGGAATGATTTTGAAGAATTAGTTTGGCCAGGTTTGGCAAAAAGAATTTCAGTTTTTGAAGAAATTAAAATGACAGGTGCTTGGGCGGGTTATTATGACTGCAATAAACTGGATAATAATGCAGTAGTTGGAAAACATCCAGGATATAAAAATGTATATATGGCATCTGGATTTACTGGACGAGGTTTAATGCAAGCACCCGGTATTGGTAGAGCTTTGACAGAGTTGATTACGACAGGTTCGTATCAAACAATTGATTTAGGCTGCTTTTCTGTCGAAAGAGTTTTAAAACAAGAGGAAAGAATAGAACCTTACGTTTTATAAAGATTTATTCTCCAATTTTTTTTACAAATAAACCTAGTATTCCATTGAATAATGATATTGATAAAATAATAAGTTGACCTTTTAATGTATAAAAATCAAAAGATGGGTAGAAGCTAATAGCAACACTAAAAAATAAATAAGTTAAAGTAAAAGGTTTTAAAAATTTTTTTATTTTCAAATTTATTTTTTCTTGTATTTAGCAGCCTCCTCCGAACCACTTGTTGCTGAACCCTTACTATACGAGTGAGCACCCATACCAGCTAGTTGGCCATCTTTTACGATTAAATACTGATCTCTAATCGGTTTTTTATCAAAAAAACACTCAAGAATTTCTCTTACACCGTCAGCATATCTTGCTTGAGCTGATAATGATGTTCCGGATGTGTGTGGAGTCATTCCATGATTAGGCATGCTTCTCCAAACATGATCATTTGGAGCAGGTTGTGGAAACCAGACATCACCAGCATAGCCACTCAGTTGGCCTGATTTTAGAGCATCTGCAATATCATCTTTATTACAAATTTTTCCTCTTGCAGTATTAACGATATACGCACCTTTCTTCATTTTACTAATCATCTCTTTATTAAAAAGATTTTCAGTTTCAGGGTGCAGTGGACAATTGATTGTAACAACATCACAAACTTTCACCATTGACTCAACTGAGTCATGAAATGTTAAATTTAATTCTTTTTCAATACTGTCTGGTAGTTTGTGTCTGTCAAAATAATGCAAATGAACATCGAACGGCTTCATTTTTCTTAATGCATCTAGTCCAATTCTTCCAGCTGCTACTGTACCTATATGCATCCCTTCAACGTCATAACTTCTGTGAACTGCATCAGCTATATTCCAACCACCTTCGTTTACTATTCTGTGTTGGTTGTGATAATCTCTAACCATTGAAACAATCATCATTACTATGTGTTCTGCAACAGATCTTGAATTACAAAAAGTAACTTCAACTACATCAATTTTGTTATCCATAGCAGCTTGCAAATCAACGTGATCTGATCCTATACCTGCAGTAATTGCCATCTTTAAATTCTTTGCTTTTTTAATTCTCTCTGCTGTCAAATAATAAGGAAAGAATGGCTGTGAGATAACTATATCTGCATCAACTATATGTTTGTCTGCTTCACATCCATCACCATCTTTGCTATTCGTAACAATA
>CACGCL010000019.1 GCA_902571525.1 uncultured Pelagibacteraceae bacterium | reverse complement strand
CATCAATGTTTTGTAATTCAGCTAAGTCTTCTTTAGAAACTTGTATTTTTTCTGGAACTTTTCTTGCTCTTTTAGATGGTAAAATTGGTGCACCACTTTTAGAAATTTCTCCTTTGTATAAACTGTCAAAATCATCTCCAATTTCTTCATCATCTTCGTTTAAATCATCAACTTGTTCAATATGTTTTCTTAATTTATAAACCGCACTATCAGTTAACTCTTTTACTTGAACATTCTCAACCGCAATTTCTCTTAAAGCTATAACGGTATTTTTATCATTGTCTCTATCAACAGAAGGGTCTATTCCTGAATTAAGTTGGGTTGCTCTTTCCTTAGCGACCAAAACAAGCTCATAAGGACTATCTACTTTGTCTATGCAATCTTCTACTGTAACTCTTGCCATGCGCAGTATTTACACATAGGGTTTTATAAAATCAAGTTATATTTAAATTTTATTTGGATTTAGTTTATTTCTAACAAAAAAAAGTGCTACCAAAGCTAAAAAAATATACATACCTGAAATAATTGAAATTTCCTCTATAGAGAATCCCTTGTCTATCAATAAACCAAATACTGCAGTTCCAAAAGCAGTTGAAAATACCATAAGCGCTGTTGTTAAAGCTTTAATTGAACCTATATGTTTTACTCCGTAAACTTCCGCCCAAGTTGAAGAGCCAAGCACGTTTGCCAGACCATTTGAAATTCCTATTAATCCAAGAAATAAGAAAGAAACTATAGGATTATCAAAAACAATAATTAATAAAAGAGAAAGTAAAAAAGGTAAATTCATATAAATTAAAAGTTTTCTACTCGAAAATTTATCAATTAAAAATCCTGCAATAAATAATGTTATTACTGATAAAATAGAGTACGCCATAAATGACTGCGCGATAACATAAGGACCCCAATTTTTCGAGGAAAGTATAAAAGACTGATAAACAAATATACCAGTTGCAATCCAAGGCATTGCGAGCATATTTGCACAAACTATATAAAATCTATAATCTTTTAAAACTTCAATTCTCTTCCAATTTTTAATCTTTATATTTTTTTTATTTTTATTATTATCAATTTCTCTGGAGTCGAGTTTAATATTTTTAATAAGTAAATACGAAATTATTGGCAGAAATAAAATCGCAAATGAAATATTAATCCATATATTTCTCCAATCCATAAAAGTTAATAAATAAATGATGAATACAGGTAGTATAAATTCAGCTGTAGATAATCCAAACCATCCCGTGCTTAAAGCTTTACCTCTTGATTTAGTAAAGTATCTCGAAATTGTTGTAGTGGCGGTGTGAGACATTAAACCTTGACCTGAAAATCTCATTAAAAAAATAGAGATAAATAAAAGGGATACCGATGAGACTTTGGAAAAAAAATAGCACGAAAAAGATAGAAGTAAAGTTACTAATGATCCAAACTTAAAGACATCAATATCATCAATTTTTTTTCCTACCCAAATAATAACTAAACTACTTAATAATGTTGCTGATGCATAGATTGTGCCAAATTGTCCGTGAGTGATTGATAATGTATCACGAATACTAGAATTGAAAAGCCCTAAAAAAAAACTCTGTCCAAAGCTAGAAAAAAATGTAAATATGAATCCAAATAGAATTACTTTTAAACTTAAACTATTAAACATAATAAATTATGAGTTGCAATGTAGCTTTTATAGGTCTTGGTGTCATGGGTTATCCGATGGCAGGATATATATCAAAAGGTGGTCATAATGTAACTGTTTTTAATCGAACAAAAACTAAAGCAGAAAAATGGATGAGTGAACATAAAGGAAAAATAGCAGAAACGCCTGCTGAAGCAGCGAAAGATGCTGATTATGTTTTTACATGCGTTGGAAATGACAATGACTTAAGAGAAGTTACATTTGGTGAAAAAGGAATTTTTAAAACAATTAAAAAAGGTACCGTTTATATTGACAACACAACAGCTTCAGCAACAATTGCAAGAGAAATTAATGATTATGCTAAAAAAAACGGATTTGGATCTCTAGATGCTCCAGTATCTGGTGGCCAAGCTGGAGCAGAAAATGGAGCTTTAACAGTTATGATAGGTGGAGATCAATCTGACTTTGATAAAGCTAAAGACAAAATAGATTGTTATAGCAAGAAGATGAAGTTACTTGGTAAAGCAGGATGTGGTCAATTAGCTAAAATGGTTAATCAAATTTGTATAGCAGGTTTAGTTCAAAGTTTGTCAGAGGGGATTAATTTTGGAATTAAAGCAGGATTAAAAATGGAGGATGTAATTGAAGTTATTTCAAAAGGAGCTGCACAGTCTTGGCAAATGGAAAATAGATACAAAACGATGATTGATGATAAATTTGATTTTGGTTTTGCTGTTGATTGGATGAGGAAAGACTTAAAAATCGCAATGGATGAAGCAAAAAATAATGGATCCTTATTACCTGTAACAGAATTGGTTGATAAATTTTATGGTGAAGTCCAAGGAATGGGAGGAAATCGTTGGGACACATCAAGTTTAATCAAAAGATTTAGAAAATAGTAGTATATGCAACCAGCATACTATGAAAATTTTAATGAAATTAAAAAGAAAATATGGCTCATGCTTGATGATGCTGTAAAAAATAGAGCTTCTCAATTTAGAATTCCAACTTTTATTTGCGGTAATGATAATAATATTGATGGAAGAATTGTAGTTTTGAGAAAATCAGATCAATCAAATAATTTAGTTCAATTCCATAGCGATATTAGATCAGATAAAATAGAAATTTTAAAAAAAAATCCAAATGCTTCAATGTTATTTTACGATAAAGATGAAAAAATCCAAGTAAGGTTGAAAGTGAATTGTGTGATAAATCATAAAAATGAAATTACAAAAACTTCGTGGGACAAAACTCAACATATAAGTAGAAAATGTTATTTAGTAGAAAAAGGTCCAGGAACTCCATCTGATGTTCCAACATCAGGGTTAAAACCAGAATTAGATAATTTTGATTATACAAAAGAACAAAGCGAGGCGGGTTATAAAAACTTTACTGTTATTCAGTGTAATATTAAATCTATTGAGTGGCTTTATCTAGCAGCTAAAGGTCATCGAAGAGCTAGATTCAATTTAGAAAATAGTAAAGATAGTTGGCTTGTTCCCTAATATTATTTTTCTAGAGCAGACAATTTTTTTTTAAGTTTATTAGATAAACCACTAAACCATTGTTTTTCTTTTCCAGATTCTGGTAAAACGGCTCCGTATTCAATCATTTGTGATGGTGGCAAGTCTATTATGTAAACCCATACTTGTGTTTCATCTAATTTTGTTTTTTTTACTATAATATTTTTTAAATCAGAAATTAATCTATCTTTTGTTTTCTTTGGACGCCCTGCCCTAATTTGACCAAGTAAAAAAATAGATGGCTCCTTAACTATTTTACCTCCCATAAAATGATTTTTTTTCTTGGTGCTATTAAATATGACTTGTGCAAAATAAGTATTTGCACCAGTTACAACATTATGAATTTTTGTAATTCCTTGAGCTAGTTCTTTTTGTTTTATAGAGTTAAGATTAATATTTGATGTGGTTACTGTATAAGTTGGCATTATTAAAATATAGATTGTGAATATCTTTTCCAATTGTCCTGATAGTGTTTAGTATTTTCATCAACAGCTTTTTTTTCTTCATCTGTAACCTCTCTGACTACTTTTCCTGGCGATCCTATTACTAGTGAATTATCTGGTATTACTTTATTTTCTGTTATTAAAGCTTTTGCACCAATAATACAATTTTTTCCTATTTTTGCTTTGTTTAGGATAACCGCACCTATTCCAATTAAACTATTGTCCCCTATTGTGCATCCGTGAAGCATCACTAAATGTCCAATTGTTACATTTTTTCCAACTTTTAAGGGACATCCTGGATCAGTGTGTAAAACGCATCCATCTTGAACATTAGAACCTTCTCCAATATAAATATTTTCTATGTCTCCCCTTAAAGTAGCATTAAACCAAATACTAGAATTTTTTTCTAAAGTTACATCACCAATGATTATAGCATTAGGTGCTACCCAATTTTCGCCAGAGTTTTTTGGTTTTTTATCTTTTAAATCGTAAAACATAATTTATAAATTATTTTAACATGGCATTAACAAAAACTCCAATATGTGATTTTAATCTTCATGCAATTGATTTCAAATTAAAATCTGTTGAAAACACTGTCTTATCACTTAACGATATCAAGGGTGAAAATGGAACACTAATAATGTTTATTTGCAACCATTGCCCATATGTAAAAGCAGTCATTAAAGACTTAGTTGAAGATTGTGAAAAACTTAAAGACTTAGGAATAAATTCAGCTGCAATCATGTCAAACGATACAATTAATTATCCAGATGATTCCTATGAAAACATGATTAAATTTTCTGTAAAACATAAATTTAGTTTCCCTTACTTAATCGATGAAACACAGGAAATAGCAAAAAAATACGACGCCGTATGTACTCCAGATATTTTTGGATACAATAAAGATCTTAAACTTAATTATCGAGGAAGAATTAGAGAACTAAGGAATTTAAAACCTATCAGAAACGGATCAAGTGAATTATTTGAAGCCATGAAACTAATATCTGAAACACAAAAAGGGCCTGATATACAAAAGCCAAGCCTTGGCTGCAGTATAAAATGGTTTAAAAAATAATGCATTTAATTGTAACTAGAACTTTTCCTCCAGAAGTAGGTGGTATGCAAAATCTAATGTATGGTTTAGCCAAATCATTATCTGAAAATGTAATGATTAAAGTTTTTGCAGACCAATATCCAAATCAATATAATTTTGATAAGGAATTATCGTTTTCGATTGAAAGAGTAAGTGGACCGAAAATATTCAAGAAATACAGAAAAGCTAATTTAGTAAATACATATTTAGAGAATAATAAAAAAGTTAAAGCTATTATTTCAGATCATTGGAAAAGTCTTGAAAATATAAAAACTGATGTCAAAAAAATATGCTTAATTCACTCTAAAGAGATTAATCATAAAAAAAATTCTTTTATTAATAAAAGACTGGTCAAAATTTTAAATAATTGTCATACAGTAGTGGCAAATTCTAATTTTACCAAAAATCTAGCAATAAATGTTGGGGTAAATGAAAACAGAATTAAAGTAATCAACCCGGGTGTTTTTCCAATAGAAAAGATAAATGAAAAAATCTACAAAAATATACAAAAGAAATTAGAGGGTAAAACCCCAAAATTAATAACTATTGCTAGATTTGATAAGAGAAAAAACCATGAAAAAATTATTATGGCACTTAGAAATTTAAAAGAAATTTATCCAAATATTATTTATGTTTGTATTGGACAAGGAGAAAATATTGATAATCTAAAAAAATTAATCACAGAACTGAAATTACAAAATCATGTAATATTTCCAAAAAATTTAACTAAAGATGAAAAAAATTCCTATCTAAAATCCTCCGATGTTTTTGTAATGCCTTCTATAACTTACAAAAAATCTGTTGAAGGATTTGGAATAGTTTATATAGAGGCGGCACAATTTGGGGTTCCATCAATAGGTGGAAAAGATGGTGGTGCTTCAGATGCAATAAATCACAAAGAGACAGGATATATTTGTGATGGTAATAGCTTAGATGATATTTACCAATCAATCTCTGATATTTTAGAAAACAATAGATATAAGATTTTTGGAAAAAAAGCAGAGGAAGTATCAAAAAAATTTTACTGGTCTGAAATTATAAAAAAATATTTAGAAATATTATAAAGTTATTTTTTCAAAAACTTTTTCAGCACTTAATTTATTTAAATCATTTACCTGAATTGCTTTAAAATTATCTCTTTCTATACTTACTTTATTTGCAGTTGTATGTGATCCAAACAATGATAAACCTTTTGCATTAAGATGCGCTGCCATATGAGCTGGGCCAGTGTCATTCGCAACAACAAAACTGCTTTTTTTAATCAATGAGGATAATTGTGAAATAGTCAATGCTTTACCGTTATCTAAAATTTTAATTGCATCGTATTGATCTGCTTCATTAATCTCTTTGGGGCCAGGGGCAGTAATAAATTTAAATTGATCTTTATATTTTGCTTTAATCAAATTTATTAGATTATTAAAGTAGGGCCATTTCTTTAATATTAGATGAGGTGAGCAAAATGGAAATAATAAAATATAATTTGATAATTTATATTCATTAATAATTTTCTCGATGTCTACACAACTCCAGGAAAAATTAGGGGACATTGTATGTTTTGTTTCTATTCCAGAGGATTGTAGCTGATAATTAAACCTTTCAAGAACAGGGTTTTTGTCAAATTCTTCCTTGGTTTTGTCATTTGGTAAAGTTGTCTCTGAAGAACACCAAGTATTTAAATTTGCATTTGGAAATAAAATTTTTTTATAAAAAGAGGTTCTGGATGAATTTTGTAAGTCATAAACTTTAGTGAATTTATGTTTCTTTATTTTTTTCATTAATCTGTAAAGATAGATCAAATTAAATCTTGAAAGTCTTTTATCTAAAATAATTCCTTTTAAAGAGTTATTTTTCTCAAAGAGA
>CACGCL010000018.1 GCA_902571525.1 uncultured Pelagibacteraceae bacterium | reverse complement strand
AGAATATTATTATGGGAAAAAAAGAAATTGAAATTACCGAAGAAATACTTTCAATCACAAATAATAAAATAAAAGATATTAAGATAAATTAATTAATGGAAACTTTAAATAAAAAAGATATTGAAAACTTATTACCGCATAGAGAACCAATGCTTTTAATCGATAAGCTAATTAATATAAAAAAACTTTTTTCAGCAACCGCAATTGTTAATGTTAAAAAGGATAGTTTTTTTGTTCAGGGACATTTTCCAGGACAACCAGTTATGCCTGGTGTTCTGATTGTTGAAGCTTTTGGTCAAGCTGCCGCTGCTTTGACAGCTCATGGATTAGATAAAGAAACATATGAGAATAAACTTGTTTATTTAATGAATGTTGAAAAAGCAAGATTTAGAAATCCTGTATTGCCTGATTGTAGACTTGAACTTTATATTGAAGCAGTGAGATCACATGGACGTGTTTGGAAATATAAAGGTGAGGCTTCAGTTAACAATAAAAAAATGGCTGACGCTGTATGGTCTGCAACAATTGTTGATAGGAAATAATTAGCAATAAATCTTGATAAGCATTTAAAGTAAGTTTTGATATTAAACTTACTGATGACAAATCCTTTTTTTAAAAACACTGGACCTTATGAGATTAATGATTTACTAAAATTGATATCTATAAAAGACCAATCATTTTCAGACGAAGAAATAAATGATATTAAAGATTTAAGTTCGTCAAAAAAAGGTGACATAACTTTTTTACATTCAAAAAAGTATGGTGAACTCGCTAAATCTACAAATGCATCATTTTGTGTGACTAGTGAAAATTTAAAATCATTATTACCAACTACCTGCAAAACAATAATTTCAGATAAAATTTTATTAGATGTTGCTAAAATAACTAAAAAATTTTACCCAAATTCTGTTACAGATGATTTCGATGATAATGCTGAAAAAATTGAAAGTACACAGTTTAAAGATAAAGTAAAATTTGGAAGAAATGTTTTAGTTGGTAAGAATGTTAAAATTGGATCTAATTGCTTAATTGGACATAATTCAATTATTGAAACTAACGTATCAATAGATGATAATTGCACAATTGGTTCAAATGTTATTATCAGAAACTCTGTAATTAAAAAAAATGTACATATCTTAGATGGGTGCATAATAGGAAAAAAAGGTTTTGGTTTTTTTCCTGACAAAAAAACTAATTTTAGATTCCCACAAATTGGTATTGTTATTATTGAGGATAATGTTGAAATAGGTTGTAGTTCAACAATTGACCGTGGATCACTCTCTAATACAGTAATAGGAAAAAATACTTTTTTAGACAACCAAATCCATATAGCTCATAATGTAAAAATAGGTGAAAATTGTATAATAGCTGGTCAAGTAGGATTTGCTGGAAGTTCAGTTATAGGTAATAATGTTATGATAGGTGGTCAAGCTGGAATTTCAGGTCATCTTAAAATAGGCAACAATGTTCAAATCGGTGGAGGTAGTGGAGTGATAAAAGATATTCCTGACAATACTAAAGTAATGGGGTATCCAGCAAAAAACTTAAAAAATTTTTTAAGAGAAAATAAATGATACATAAAACTGCAATAGTAGATAAAAATGCTAAAGTTCATTCAAGCGTGAAAATTGGTCCTTTCAGTGTCATTGGCCAAAACGTTGAGATAGGTGAGAATGTTGTTATTTACTCTCATGTAAACATTGTTGGAAATACTAAAATTGGAAGTGGAAATAAATTCTATCCTTTTGCATCTATAGGCAATGATCCGCAAGATTTAAAATACAATGGTGAAGATACCAAGTTAATTATTGGAAATAATAATAAATTTAGAGAATATGTAACCGTAAATCCAGGGACAGTTGGTGGTGGAGGATCAACAAAAATTGGAGATAGTTGTCTTTTTATGATTTCTTCTCATGTTGCTCACGACTGTATGGTAGGTAATAATGTTATCATAGCAAACAATGTACCATTAGGAGGACATGTTATTATTGATGATAATGTCGTCATAGGAGGAAATTCCGCAGTCCAACAATTCACAAGAATTGGTAAAATGGCAATGATAGGAGGTATGACAGGGGTTCTGAATGATGTTATTCCTTATGGACTTTCAACTGGAAATAGGAATATTTTACAAGGATTAAACTTAATTGGTTTAAGAAGAGCAAAATTTGAAAATAAAATAATAATGGAACTGTCGGAGGCTTATAAAAAAATATTTGCATCAAAAAACATTAATGAAAATATCGATAAATTAAATGGCGTCTTTAAAGAAAATTCTTTGGTAAAAGATGTGATTGAATTTATTACTAAAGACAAAAAAAGATCTATTTGTACACCCTTTTCATAAAATGATAGGATTAATTTTTGGCGATACTGACTTTCCAAATCAAATTCTTAAAACTATAAAGAAAAAAAAAATTAAACATTTAATAATAGATTTATCAAAAACTAAAAAATTTAGACAGAATAAAAAAACTTATTCAGTTTCTTTAGGCCAATTTGGTAAAATTATTAATATTCTGAAGAAAAATAATTGCAAAAATGTGTTATTTGCTGGAAAAGTCAATAAACCAAACCTTTCTAAATTAAGGCTAGATCTTAAAGGTGTTTATTATATTCCAAGAATAATAAAAGCATCTAAACTTGGGGATGCTGCAATTCTTAAAGAAATTATAAAAATATTAGCACAAAACAAAATTAAAACTAAAAATTCACTTAAATTTAATCCAGAGTTATCTCTTAAAAGAGGCAATTATTCAAAAATTAAACCAAATAGACAAGATAAATTGGATATCAAAAAAGCAATTAAAACATTAAATAGTTTAAAACAATATAATTTTAGTCAAGGCATTGTAGTTAGAAACAATAAAGTTGTTTCAATAGAAAGCAAAGATGGCACTAAAAGAATGTTAGAAAAAAGCAGAAACAAAAAATTCAAAAATCATGGAGTTATGGTTAAATTTCCAAAGAAAAAACAAGACCTTAGAATTGATCTACCTACAGTTGGTTTAAAAACAATGAAACAAAGCAAAACTGCTGGTTTAAAAGGAATTGTTGTAAAAAACAAGCGACATATTTTTTTAGATAAAAATAAATGTATTAGCTTTGCCAATAAAAATAGGATGTTTATCTCCGTAAAATGAAAAAAATTTTTATATTAACTGGCGAACCTTCGGGAGATAAATTAGCATCAACAGTAGTTGCTAAACTTAAAAAAAATCATTCCGACATAGAATATTTAAGTGTTGGTGGTTCTCATTTAAATTCAAAAGGTGTCAAATCTATATATGATCTTAAAGAAATAACTTATATTGGTTTTACTAGCGTTATTTTAAATATATTAAAAATCAGAAACAAGATTAATATAACCGTTAATAAAATAATTGAATTTAATCCTGACATATTGCTAAGTGTGGATAGCCCTGATTTTACTTTAAGAGTTGCTGAAAAAGTTAAAAAAATTAATCCAAAGATAAAAACCATTCATTATGTTGCTCCCCAGGTATGGGTCTGGAGAGAAGGAAGAGTCAAAAAATTTAAAAAATTTTTAGACCATATTCTTTTACTATTCAACTTTGAAAAAAAATACTTTGACAAAGAAAATATCATAAATACTTTTGTAGGCCATCCTTTACTGGAAAATAAAGAAAATATTAAGACTGATTTATTTAATTTAATAAAAAAAGATAAAAAAATAATATCCTTGTTTGCTGGAAGCCGAACATCTGAAACAAATATATTATTACCAATACTATTAAATTTTATCAAATTAATGAATGAAAAATTTAATCAATATTATTTTATTTTTCATGCAACTGACCAAAATAAAAATTTAATAAAAGATGAATTAAAAAAAAAAAAATTAATTAATGTTGACGTTATATCGGATGAAAATATTAAATCTCAAATATTATCAAAATCTGTATTTGCAGTCGCTAAATCTGGCACT
This sequence comes from uncultured Pelagibacteraceae bacterium, assembly GCA_902571525.1. Taxonomy (GTDB): domain Bacteria; phylum Pseudomonadota; class Alphaproteobacteria; order Pelagibacterales; family Pelagibacteraceae; genus Pelagibacter. The sequence continues at coordinate 3,097 of CACGCL010000018.1, read as the reverse complement.
GTTTCTTTAGAGATTTCTAATTTAAAAGTACCGTCAATTATTATCTATAAAATGAATTTAATAAATTTTTTTATTGTAAAATGTTTAGTAAAAGTAAAATTTGCTAATATAATTAATATTATTAACCAAAAGGAAATAATACCTGAATTAATTCAAGGTGAATGTAATTCAAAAGAAATCTTTAGATCTGTCGTTTATTTTTTAAAAAATCCAGAACTTATTAAAAAACAAATTCATGATGTTAGTAATACATTAGATGAAATCAAATCTAAAACCTCTTCGTCTGCTGAAGCTGCTGCTGTAGTTTCAAGCTATCTTGGCGTCTAATCTTTTTTGAACCTCTTTTTTTCCTAAAGACAATATAATATCATATATTCCGGGTCCAAATTTTGAACCAGTTAATACTATTCTTAAAGGTTGGCCAACACCCTTAAAATTTGTATTATTAGATTTTATAAGACCATTAATAACTGGTTCTAAAATTTCTCTGCTAAGTTGATCTATCTTTTCAAATTGAGCTTTAAAGTCAGTAATTACCTTTTTTGCCTTTTCATCAATTAATTTAATATCATCTTGATTAAAAATTACTTCATCAGCAATTATATACTGACCATTGATAAATATATCTTCTAAAGTTTTGGCTTTATTTTTTAAAAATGATAGTGATTTTTTTATTTTATCTTTTTTATCAGATTTTATTTCTTTCTTAAATTGATTAAAGTATTCAATTAATTGATCAAATAAGTCATTTTCATTCATGTTCTTAATGTAGTGTTCATTCATAGATAAAATTCTGCTCATATCTAGCTTAGATGGAGATTTACCAATACCCTCAAGATTAAAATATTTAATACTTTCATCTAAGGTGAATATTTCTTTATCTTTATAAGACCATCCTAATCTTAAGAGATAATTTCTAAGCGCCTCAGGCATAATACCAATCTTAGAATAATCATCTAAAGTTGAGGCCTTGTCTCGTTTAGATAGCTTTTTTCCATCAATTGTATGTATTAATGGTATATGAGCAAAAAAAGGTATTTCCCATTTCATGGCTTGGTAAATTTGAATTTGTTTAAAAGTATTTATCTTATGATCATCCCCTCTAATTATGTGTGACATATCCATTTGATGGTCATCCACCGCTGCTGATAAATTATATGTTGGAGTGCCATCATTTCTTAAGATTACAAAATCTTCGATCGTATTATTTTCAATTTTAACATTACCTTGGACAAGATCTTTTAATATTGATGTTCCATCTATTTTACTTTTAAATCTTATTACTGGTTTTATATCTTTAGGAGCATCAGTTTCTTTTTTATCTCTCCATTTTCTATCGTAAATATATGGAATTTTTTTTTGTTTAGCTCTCTTTTTTTGTTCCTCAATTTCCTTAGATGAACAATAACATTTATAAGCACTACCTTTTTTTAATAATTCATGGGCAACTTTAATATGATCATCTATTTTTTTAGATTGTATATATTCCTCCCCATCAAAGTTTATGCCTATCCATTTTAGTGAATTAACAATTTGATTTTTATATTCTTCTTTGGATCTTTCTTTATCGGTATCTTCAATTCTTAAAAAAAAATTACCATTTTGATTTCTTGAATACAACCAGTTAAATAAAGCTGTTCGAACCCCACCTATATGCAATGGCCCCGTTGGTGATGGAGCAAATCTAGTTGCTACTTTTGACATTTAATATTAGTAAACTATTTTTTTAGAAGTTTCTATACAAAGATACTAGCACACCCTGAACTTTTACTCTATCTGGACCAAAGATTTTTGTCTCGTAATTTTTATTTGCACTCTCAAGTGCTATTGTTTTTCCTTTTCTTCTTATTCTTTTAAGCATAGCTTCATGGTCATCAATTAAAGCAACAACAATTTTTCCATTTTCTGCTGTATCAGTTTTTTTAACAATTACCGTGTCACCCTCACTAATACCCGCTTCAATCATTGAGTCTCCTTGAACTTTCAAACCAAAGTACTCTCCATTTTTTTCAATATTATTAGGTAAAGGAACTCTCGATACTTCATTTTGTATTGCTTCTACTGGGGTTCCCGCAGCTATTTTGCCAAGAACTGGAACTTCATTTTTTTCAACACCTTCTTCATGTAAACCACCTTTTATTACACTAGGTGAAAAAGAATTATATATATCATTTGCAGATGCAGTTTCAGGTAGCTTAACAACCTCTAATGCTCTAGCTTTATGTGCCAATCTTTTTATAAAGCCTCTTTCTTCCAAGGCACTTATTAAACGATGAATTCCAGATTTTGACTTCAAATTTAAAGATTCTTTCATCTCTTCATAAGAAGGAGATACACCTGAGCTTCTCAACTTCTTGTTGATAAACATCAATAGATTTTTTTGTTTTTTTGTTAGCATGAGAACAAATATCGTACAAATAATGTTCTATAAAAGTTCTCTACAATTAACAATAGTAAAAAAGTTAAGTAAATTAGGGATTATTTACCTACAGAACTGAAAAAATAGAATTATTATCTAAATTTTTTAAAAGTGATTCACCAATTAAAAAAGTTTTAATCGATGTTTTGTTAGATAGTTCTAACAGCTCTTCTTTTGTTTTAATACCACTTTCAGATATTAGTGGCCCAGTATGATTTTTCAATACATCATGAATATCATAAGTTGTATTTATGTCAGTTTTCAAGGTTTTTAGGTTTCTATTGTTAATTCCTACAAGAGCGCTTTTAAACTTAAGTGCTTGTTTCGCTTCCTTGACAGTATGAACCTCAACAATTACAGTCATATTTAATTTTATTGCCTCTTCATACAAATTATTTGCTAAACTTTCACTAACACCAGCCATTATAATCAGTATTGCATCAGCACCATAACTTTTAGCTAAAGGAACTTGAAATTTATCAACGAAGAAATCTTTACAGAGAATTGGTAATTTAATTTTTTCTTTAATTTTACTAATATGTACTAGGTTTCCTAAAAAAAAATCTTCTTCAGTTAAAACAGACAAACAGGTTACTTTATTTTGATTGTAAGTATTAGCAATTTCTACTGGATTATAATCTTTAATAATTATACCGGCAGAAGGACTTGCTTTTTTTA
>CACGCL010000017.1 GCA_902571525.1 uncultured Pelagibacteraceae bacterium | reverse complement strand
TCAGAGTCTAAAAAATGAATACGATAGAATAATTTCAAACACAACAAAACAAATTGAGGAATTTGTTCAAAAAGCAAACTTAAATAACTAGTTTTTTTTTGTGAAAAAATCTCAAATAAGAAAAATTGTTCTAAAAAAAAGATTAAATTTTAATGTTAAAGGCAAAAAAATTAATTTTTACAATTTGATCACTTTATTAAATCAATATACTAAAAATAAAAAAATAGGTATATATTATCCAATTAGATCTGAGGTATCTACACTTGAGCTAATAAAAAATTTAAGAAAAAAAAAATACAATATTTCATTGCCAGTTTTAGAAAAAAAATCCAGGATGTCGTTTTATGAATGGAATAAAAACAATCCGCTTAAAATTAACAAGTTTGGCATTCCAGAACCTATTAAAATAAAAAAAAAAGTTATACCTTCTATTCTAATTATACCAATTGTAGCTTTTGATGCTAATTTAAACAGACTTGGATATGGTGGAGGATTTTATGACAGATTTATAAATAAATTTGAAAAAACAAAAAAAATATTAAAAATCGGGCTTGCTCTTTCTTGTCAAAAAATAAATAAAGTTCCGACTAATAAATTTGACAAAAAAATGGATTATATATTGACTGAAAATAAAGTTTACAAATGAAAATTCTTTTTCTTGGAGATATTGTTGGACCATCAGGTTGCCAAATTGTTAAAAAGTTTTTACCCGGTATAATTAAAGATAAAAATATAAATTTTGTTGTAGCTAATGGTGAAAACGCTGCAGATAATGGAGTAGGTATAACTGAAAAAATTTCCAATGAATTATTCCAATGTGGAATAAATGTTTTAACTACAGGAAATCATGTATGGGATCAAAAAGAAACAGTCGAACATATTGAGAAAGAAAAAAAACTCTTAAGGCCTTATAACTTGACAAATCCGGCCCCTGGAAAAGGTTTTGGAATTTTTCCTTGCGAGAAGAATTTTAAAGTAGCCGTACTTAATTTAATGGGAAATGTTTTTATGAAAAAATGTGATGATGTATTCATAGAAACTGAGAAATTTTTAAAAAATTATAACTTAAAAGATAGTTACGATTTCTTAGTAGTAGATTTCCATGGAGAAACAACAAGTGAAAAAATGGCAATCGGTCATTTGTTTGATGGTAAAGCTACTTTAATAACAGGTACTCATACACATGTTCCAACAAATGATGCAAGAATTTTAAAAAAAGGTTCAGCGTATATAACAGACTCTGGAATGTGTGGCGATTATGATTCTGTGATAGGTATGAATAAAGATAATTCTTTAAACAAATTTTTTAAAAAAAAAGCGGAAAAACATTACCCTTCCATTGGTGAAGGAACCATATCAGGTGTTATTGTTGATTGTTGTACTGCAACAGGTTTAGCAAAGAAAATAAATAGTTTTATAATGGGGGGTGTTCTCCAAAACACGATTTGATATGGCGGGTCATTCACACTGGGCTGGAATAAAACATAAAAAAGGAAGAGCAGATAAAGAGAGGTCAAAAATTTTCTCAAAGCTGTCTAGGGAAATTACTGTTGCTGCAAAATTAGGAGATAAAGATCCTGATATGAACCATAGACTAAGATCGGCTATTCAAGCTGCTAGAGCAGCTAATATGCCTAAAGATAATATAGAAAGAGCAGTCGATAAATCAAAATTAAATAATCAAACTAATTTTGATGAAATAAGATATGAGGGATTTGGTAATTATAAGATTGCTGTTATTGTTGAGACATTAACTGATAATAAAAATAGAACAGCATCAAAAATAAGAGAAATTTTTCAAAAAAATGGTGGAAACTTAGGGACCCAAGGATCAGCTTCACATAACTTTAAACAACTTGGTATAATAAGAGTAAATGCCGATCAAATAGATGCAGAAACAATGCTTGAAATCGCCATCAATTCTGGAGCAGATGAGTGCTTTTCAAATAAGAGTTATCATGAGATACATTGTAATAAAGGGAATATTTACGATGTAAAAAAAATTATGGAAAAAAAAATTAATAATTTTTTATCTACAAATATTGAGTGGTATCCTTTAAATAAAGTTAACTTAAATAAAGAAAAGTTTTTAGAGGTTGCAAAGTTTTTGGAAACTTTAGAGGACCACGATGATGTTCAAAAGGTTTACTCAAACATAGAAATGTTGGAATAGAGGATGTTGATTATTGGCATAGATCCGGGAATAAAAGGAGCTATATGTATTTTAAAAAGCGGTAAAATACTGGATGTATTTGATATGCCAATAATGCCAGTTGGAAAAAAAAATAAATCTCAAGTGAATGGCTCCCAAATATATAACGAAATTCAAAAAGCCATTATAAATGAAGATAAAAAAGATATAAGAGTTGTAATAGAACAGGTCTCAGCAATGCCTGGCCAGGGAGTAACAAGTATGTTTAATTTTGGTCAATCTTTTGGTGTACTCAAAGGCATATTTTCTGCTATGCAATTACCTATTGATTTTGTTTCACCTGTCAAATGGAAAAGACATTATAATCTTATAAATACTCAGAAAGATTCTAGCAGAACTAAAGCAATCGAGTTTTTTCCTTACATTTCCTCAAAATTATCTAGAAAAAAAGATGCTAACAAAGCTGACGCAATATTAATTGCAAGTTTTTACTATCAAAACCAAAAAAATTAAGACAAATTGATGACACATTTTAGTGTGAAATATTTTTCATGGAAGCAGATATAACTTCTCAAGCGGTTGGATTAGGAAGCTCAGTTGATTTTTCATTAATGAGTTTATTTCTCAGAGCAGATTTTGTTGTAAAATCTGTAATAATAATATTAATAGCAGCATCAATCTATTCTTGGGCTATCATTATAGAAAAATTTAGAATGTTTAAGAAAATAAATGAGAGCACAGTTGAATTCGAGGAAAAGTTTTGGAAATCTAAATCTGCGGAAAGTTTTTATAATAATCTTCCAATTAGCAAAGATGACCCTATGTCTAATGTTTTTAGAAAAACAATGCAGGTCGTACTAAAATCCAGATCTAGAAGTAATTTGAATGAAAAACTAACAGGTTTGTTAGAATCTAATATCGAGTCCGAGGTAAATTTTCTTGAAAAAAATTTTTCATTTTTAGCTACAGTAGGTTCCACAGCACCTTTTATTGGTTTGTTCGGAACTGTTTGGGGCATCATGAATTCATTTCAATCAATAGCGGTTTCAAGAAATACTAGTTTAGCAATCGTTGCACCAGGTATCGCCGAGGCATTGTTTGCAACAGCACTAGGTTTGTTAGCGGCTATTCCAGCTGTGATGGCTTACAATAAATTTAATAGTGACTCTAAGAAATACTCACAAAGGTTAGAAAACTTTGCTAAAAGATTTATATCTATAATTTAGACTTATGACTTTTAGTTTAAATAAAAAATCCAAAGAACCTATGAGTGAAATAAACGTAACTCCATTTGTTGATGTTATGCTTGTGTTATTAATCGTTTTTATGGTTACTGCGCCGTTATTAACCGTAGGTGTTCAGGTTGATTTACCAGAAAGTTCAGCGGACTCATTACCAGAAGAACAAGAGCCACTAACATTAACTATCAACTCCAAAGGCGAGATATTTATTCAAGAAACAAAAGTAGATTATGATAATGTTATTGTAAAAATACTCGCTGTTTCTAAAAACAGAACAGATACAAGAATATATGTTAGGGGTGATAAAACAATAAATTATGGAAGAGTCTTAGAGGTCATGGGAATGCTATCGGGGTCTGGTTTTACAAAAGTAGCCTTAATTTCAGAACCTTATAAAGAGAGATAATAAGCTAATGATTAGGAACATTGCTATATCATCCGGATTACATATTTTTTTAGTTTTAATTACAGCATTCACGTTTCCTTTTATAGCAAAAAAACCAATAGAGCTACCTCCACTTATATCCATAGAACTAATACAAATATCAGATAAAACAAATATTCCTTTTGCACCTAAAGCAAAAAAAATTATTGAGAAAATTAAAGAGAAAGAAAAACTTGTATCTGAGCAAGCACCTCCAAAAAAAATAAAAAAAGATAAACCTGATGCGATACCTTTACCTGATCAAAATCAAGAAATAGTGAAAAAACCTGAGAAAGATGTTCAGAACCCCGAAAAAATAGATGAGGAAATTAAACAAGTTTCTGAATTTGAAAAAGATGAATTATTTGATCCAAATAATATAGCTGCGCTAATTGATAAGTCTAAAGAGGAGTCCGCAGAAACAAATAATAAAAAAAATAAAATAACACAATCAAATCAAAAAGACATATCTTCAAGCGCCTTGACTTTAAGTGAAGAAGATGCATTAAAAGCACAGATATTTGGTTGTTGGAGTATACCTTTAGGTTTGCCTTATAATGAAAATTTATTAGTTAGAATCAAACTAAGTTTAAAACCAGATGGTACAGTGATCAATTCTGAAATTTTAGATCATGCAAGAATGAACAAACCAGGACAAGGTTTTTATAAGGTACTGGCAGAAAGTGCTTTAAGAGCAATCAGACTATGCCAACCGCTAAGCGTACCCTCAACTGGATATGAAAGATGGAAAGATCTACAATTAAATTTTGATGCTAGAGAAATGTTAAAAGGATGAATAAAACCAAATTTTATATAATCATAATACTATTAATTTTAATACCTAAGACTTCATTTGGATTAATTGAAGTCGATATTACTAGAGGTAACTTAAATCCGCTACCAATTGCTGTTTCACCTTTATTTGTTGAATCGAAGTCAAAAAAAGAATTCCAAAACTTATTAAAAAAAAAGAATATCGGAGAAGAAATTGCAAAGGTTGTAGAGAGTAACTTAAAATCATCTGGACTATTTAATCCCCTTAAAAAAGAAGCTTTCTTACAAAAACCCGATATTGCTCATTTAAAACCAAGATTTGAGGATTGGTCTTTAATAAAAGCTCAAGCTTTAATTACTGGAGAAGTTAAATATGAAAATCAAAAACTAAGAGTAGAGTTTAGATTATGGGATGTACTAGCTGGAAAAGAGATGATGGCTTTAGCATTTACAACTGTTCCTGATAACTGGAGAAGAGTTGGTCATATTATAACCGATAAAGTTTATCAAAGATTGACAGGTGAAAAAGGCTATTTTGATACAAGAATTATTTATGTATCAGAGAAAGGCCCGAAGACTAATAGAATTAAGAAGTTAGCTATTATGGATCAAGATGGATATAATATAAAGTATTTAACATTGGGTAATGAATTAGTATTAACTCCAAGATTTAATCCCACAAATCAAATGGTTACTTACTTGTCATACTTTAAAAATTTACCAAGAGTTTATTTGTTAGATATTGAAACAGGTGTTCAAGAGGTTGTAGGTGATTTTCCAGGAATGACTTTCGCTCCAAGGTTTTCACCAGACGGAAAAAAAATAATAATGAGTTTTGCAAAAGATGGTAATTCAGATATTTATACAATGGATCTTGAAAACAGAATTGTTGAAAAAATTACTAATCATCCATCTATAGATACCTCGCCATCTTTTTCACCTGATGGAAAATACATTTGCTTCAACTCAGATAGAAGCGGATACCAACAAATATACGTTATGAAAAGTGATGGCACTAATGTTAAAAGAATTTCATTTGGTAGAGGCCTTTATGGTACACCTGTATGGTCTCCAAGAGGCGATTTAATTGCTTTTACCAAACTTCATAAGGGTAAATTTTACATTGGTGTAATGAGAGTTGATGGAAGTGGTGAGAGACTATTAACAGAAAATTATTATCAAGAAGCACCATCATGGTCTCCAAATGGTCGAGTATTAATTTTTTATAGGGAAACTAAGTCAGATCCCGAGGGCAAAGGGTTCACAGCAAAATTATGGTCTATAGATTTGACAGGATATAATGAAAGATTAGTTGATACAGAGACAGATGCCTCAGACCCATCCTGGTCGTCATTATTAAGCGAATAATTATGAATTATTTACTAAAACTTACTAAATTCTTGATTTTTAAGCTTGAAAGATCTATTTAGGTGTGAAAAAGTGCAATATTATATTTAAGGAGCATTCATGAAACTAAACAAAATTTTTAAAAACATCCTATTAATTACATTTGCAACCATGTTGTTGTCAGCATGTGCAACTAAAAAAGTTACAAATCAAATGCAAGGGGATGTTTATACTGGTAAAGATACAGTTGAATACTTGGCATCTGGAGTTCCAGACAGAGTTTTCTTTGCCACTAACGAGTCAGTATTAACAACTGCTTCTAGAGAAACTCTTAGAAAGCAAGCTGCATGGTTAAGAAAAAATTCAAAAATTAATGTTGTATTAGAAGGTCACGCAGATGAAAGAGGCACTAGAGAATATAACCTTGCTTTAGGTGAAAGAAGAGCTAATGCAGCAAAAGATTATTTAATGACTTATGGAATATCAAGTAACAGAATATCAGTAATAAGTTATGGTAAAGAAAGACCAGTAGACTCAGGATCAAACCCACTAGCTTGGTCGAAAAACAGAAGATCTGTAACAGTAAAAGCGAACTAATTATTAAAATTTAGACCCTAGTTTAAAAAAACTAGGGTCTTTTTTTTGCCATCATTATAAATATTAATCTAAACATGCTGTTTCATGAAATTTTTAATAAAAAAAATTTGTTTTTTTTTGTAGCTCTTAGTATTTTTTTTTCACCGCTAAATGCTGAAGAAGATACAAATGCTATTTTAAAGAAGCTTAAACAAGATGTTAAAACTTTAGAAAAAGCCGTTTACTCTGACTCGGAAAACATATCTAACTCAAGCTTAATTTTAAGTAATAATGATGAAGATGTACTCACAAGACATCTATTGAAATTATCAGAAATAGAACAACAATTTCAGCAATTAACTAACAGATTTGAGGAAATAAATTTTAAAATTGATAAATTATCAAGTAGACTATCCAAAATTCAAGCTGACAATCAATTAAGATTCCAAGAACTAGAAATTGGTAATAATAATAATATTACTAAATCAAATAACCAGAAAAGTTTACCTGGCTCTTCTCAACCGCAAGATTTAGGATCTGTTAGTTACAAGGATACAGAGACACAAGATCTGGTTCAAAAAACACAATCTATTGAAACAACAAGCAGTGTCGTTACAGAAAATTTTGTAACTGAGGAAAAGATATTGCCAAAAACAGATCCAAAACAACAATATAATTTCGCTACTGCACTTTTAAAACAAGGTGATTACACAACAGCAGAAAGAGCATTAAGAGAATTTGTTATAGATAATCCTGAACATACTTTAGCAGGTAACGCACAATATTGGTACGCAGAAACGTTTAGGATAAGACAATTGTATACAGACGCAGCATCCGCATACTTAGAAGGATACCAAAAATATCCAAAAAGTGAAAAGGCAGCTATAAATTTACTTAAACTTGGGGTATCATTAGTTCAAATCGGGGAAAAAGACCAAGGTTGCTTAATGATAAAAGGAGTTAAAGAGGAATATCCAAAAGCTAAACAATCTGTACTTCAAAAAGCAAAGTACGAAGAGAAAAAGTTTGATTGCCAAAAACAAAGTTCATAAGAAAATCTTAAGTTATCTTAAAAATAAAGAATTTAAGAAAATTTACAATAATTTTGACAGATTTTTAAAAGAGAGAAAAATTAAGACTTTCGCTGTGTCTTTATCTGGTGGACCCGATAGTATGGCAATGGCATATTTTTCAAAATGTCATCAAATTTTAAATAATTCAAAAATTTATTATGTTCACGTTGATCATAAATTAAGAAAGCATTCATCTAATGAAGCTAGAGAGTTGAAATATTTTATGAAAAAATTTGAAATTAATTGTGAAATTTTGAATTGGAAAAAAAATAAGAATGTCAGAGGAACTCAAGAAAATGCAAGAATAGCTAGGTATAATTTGTTGGAAAATTTTT
>CACGCL010000016.1 GCA_902571525.1 uncultured Pelagibacteraceae bacterium | reverse complement strand
ACATGGAATGGCAAATTCTCGTGCAAGATTAAGAATGACAACACTATATCAAGTTGCTGCAGCAAATAACGGAATTGTTGTTGGCACTGGTAATAAAGTTGAAGATTTTGGTGTTGGTTTTTATACAAAATATGGTGACGGTGGAGTTGATATATCTCCAATAGCAGATTGTAATAAAACTGAGGTTTGGGAACTAGGAAGAGAATTGAAAATACTTGATGATATTATTAAAGCAGCACCAACAGATGGTCTATGGGATGATGGCAGAACGGATGAAGGTCAGTTGGGTTTATCATACAAAGAAATTGAAGAGGCCATGACTAACGAGAATTCTAAAAATCGAGATAAATACATTCAAATTAGAAAATCAAACTTGCACAAAATGGATCCCATTCCAGTTTGCAAGATTCCCAATTAATCAAATAGATTCACAAATCTAAATTAAAAGTATATTCCTTATAGAATGAACAAAGATATATATTTAAGTAATAGTCTTGGCGGAAAAAAAGAAATATTTAAACCTATCGATCCACAGAAGGTGAGAATGTACGTTTGTGGTCCTACTGTTTATGATGACCCTCATATAGGTAATGCAAGACCTTTAGTTGTATTTGATATTTTATTTAAAGTTCTTAAATGTAAATATGGTAAATCTTCTGTTCTATATGTTAGAAATATTACTGATGTTGATGATAAAATTATAGAGGGCGCAAAGCAAAAAAATATATCAATTAATAAACTTACTACAGATACTACAAAACGTTTTAATGATGATTGTGATTATCTAAACTGTGAAAAAAACCCTCTTTTGAACCAAAGGCAACTGAAAACATTCCTTTAATGATTGATATGATCAATATTCTTATCAAAAAAAATAATGCATATGAAAACAAATCTCATGTTTATTTTGACGTATCAAGTTTTAAAGATTATGGAAAATTATCAAATAAAAACGTTGATGAACTTTTTGCAGGAGCACGAGTTGAAGTATCAGAAAATAAAAAAAGACCTGAAGATTTTGTTTTATGGAAACCTTCTACTAATGAAGAACCAGGATGGGATTCTCCTTGGGGAAGAGGTAGACCAGGTTGGCATATAGAATGTTCTGCAATGTCAAAAAAATATCTGGGAGATACTTTTGATATACATGGTGGGGGAAGAGACTTGTTGTTTCCACATCATGAAAACGAGATAGCTCAATCAAGATGTGCAAATGAAAATAAGTATCTGTCAAATTTTTGGATACATAACGGTTTTATTACTGTTTCAAATGAAAAGATGTCAAAGTCTCTGGGAAACATTTTTAGGATAAAAGATTTTTATAAAAAGTATAACGGGCAAGTTTTAAGATTAGCACTAATGTCAACTCATTATAAGCAAGCTATGGATTGGAGTGAGGATCTATTAATACAATCAAAAAAAACATTAGATAAATGGTACGAATGTCAAAAGAAACCAGTAGGAAAAGTTTTAATACCAGATGAAGACTTAAGTCCGCTTTACGATGATATTAATACACCTGGTTACATAAGCAATATTCATAAATTATATGATAAAGCTTCAAAAGGCTCAGACAAAGATAAAGAAATTTTTACAACTGCATGTAATTTTATTGGTCTTCTATCTGAACCAAAATCGAAATGGCAAGAATTTAAAAAGAATATTCTCCAAATTTCAGAGGAAGTGATCTTGCAAAAAATAAAAGAGAGGGACACAGCTAGAGATAATAAAAAATTACGAATTAGCTGATAAAATAAGAAATGAGCTTTTAGACAAAGGTGTTTTAATTGAAGATAAAGATGATAAAACAACCTGGAAGATAAAATGAGCAAAGAAAGACTTTACATATTCGATACGACATTAAGAGATGGCGCACAAACTCAAGGTGTTCATTTTTCAATTGATGAAAAAACAAAAATAGCTCATGCGTTGGATAGTTTAGGTGTAGATTATATTGAAGGTGGATGGCCAGGCGCCAATCCCTCGGACACAGAATTTTTTCAGAAAGGTCTTAATCTAAAAAATTCAATTTTTACTGCATTTGGAATGACAAAAAAAACAGGTAGGAGTGCTGAAAATGATCCTGGATTATCAGCCTTAATAAACTCAAATACAAATTCAGTTTGTGTTGTTGGAAAATCTTGGGATTTTCATGTAGATGTGGCTTTAGGTATTTCTAACGAAGAAAACTTAGAAAACATCAAAGAAACCACAAAACATTTTGTCAAAAATAATAAAGAATTTATGTTTGATGCCGAGCACTTTTTTGATGGCTATAAAGCAAATCCTAAATATGCATTAGAGTGTATTAAGGCTGCTTATGAAAATGGCGCTAAATGGATAGTACTTTGTGACACAAACGGTGGAACACTTCCTCATGAAGTAACGGACACGGTAAAAGAAGTTTCTAAACATATTCCTGGAGAAAACTTAGGAATTCATGCTCACAATGATACAGGTAACGCGGTTGCTAATTCAATAGCAGCTGTCATGTCAGGGGCAAGACAAATTCAAGGAACAATTAATGGTTTAGGTGAAAGATGTGGCAATGCAAACTTAATGTCAATCATTCCAACTTTTCATCTTAAAAAAGAATTATCCGACAAATTTGAAATTAATATTAAGGAAAAAAATATTAAACATATTACTCAATGCTCAAGATTACTTGATGAAATATTAAACAGAAAACCAAATAAACACTTACCTTATGTAGGTGCTGCTGCATTTTCACACAAAGGCGGGTTGCATGTATCTGCGGTTCAAAAGGATCCAAAAAACTTATGAGCATATTAATCCTGAGGATGTAGGAAATAATAGAAACATTGTAGTTTCAGATCAATCTGGAAAATCAAATATTTTATCAAGATTAAAAACTATCGGAATAGAAATTGAGGAAAACGATCCCAAAATAAAAAGATTACTTGAAGAAGTAAAAGATAGAGAATTTATTGGATATAGCTATGACGGTGCGGATGCATCTTTTGAGTTACTAGCTAGGCGAGTAATGGGTGAAATACCTAGGTATATTTCAATTAAAGAATATGATGTATCTGTAACAAAAAATAAACAGGAACAAATTATTTCAAAAGCAAAAGCAAAATTAGAAGTTGATGGAGAACAAATCATTTGTGAAGGGGAGGGTAATGGTCCTGTCCACGCTCTTGATAACGCAATCAGAAAAAACGTAACTAAACTTGAAAAGTACTCAAAATACCTAAAAGATCTTAAACTTGTCGATTATAAAGTAAGAATTTTAAATACAGGAACAGAGGCTACCACAAGAGTATCAATTGAAAGTACAGACTCTCAAGGTAAAAATTGGTTTACAATTGGTGTGTCACCAAACATTATTGATGCATCATTTAAAGCTCTAATAGATAGTCTTGATTTTAAATTGTTTAAGGACAAGGCTCCCGCAAGCAAGTAGATGAAAATCAAAAAATTTTCTGAAAAGCCTAATGATATAAAAAGTAGGGTAGGTGCTAAACCTGTAATTTGTTATCCAAACAATAATCTTAATGATAATTTGCCTTTGTTACATGAGGCTAGGAAATATATTAAGCAAATTGATGAGGTTATAATACCCCCAAGAGATGCTAAAACTTTTAATGTAAAATCAGGTAATTTTTTTAGGATAGAAAGTGTAGATGGCCCTCAAGTTGGGGATCTTAATCTTTTTAACGCTGAAAATTTGGATGAAAAATTTTATTCTGGAAAGACAAGAGCGTTGTATGGAACGCATATTTCAGTGGGTGATAAAATGTATAGTAGCTTTCCTTATCTAAGATCTTTAGCAACAATTACTTGGGATACTTTAGATTGGTATGGATATGATAAAGACGGGGGATCTGTTCATGATGTTATAGGAACAAGATGTGATCCTTACACATCTAAGTTAATTTCAGATAAAGATTACCATTACTGCTGTCATTCAAATTTAACAAGAGCATTAGTAAAAGAAAAAAACGTTAAATTAGATGATGCAGAAAAAATAGTTCACGATGTACTAAATGTATTCATGCTGACTGGTTTTACTAATGATACAAAGCAATATTTTATGAAATCAAGCCCAGTGAGACCTGGTGATTATTTGGAGTTTTTTGCAGAAACAAATTTATTAGGTGCACTATCTGCATGTCCCGGTGGAGATTGTGGGTCAGAGCATTCATCTGATGTTGCAAAATGCTATCCCTTAAAAGTTTCTATTTGGGATGTTGATCAAAAATATTTAGAAGGAATAAGTTTTTCTAAAATATCTAATTATAATAGAGACCACGGCATTAAATAATTTATGGCCAAAAATAATGTTACATTTATTTTACATAAACCACAGCTTTCAGAAAATATAGGCGCATGTGCTAGAGGAATGAAAAATTTTGGTTTTAATAAACTTGCTATAATAAATCCTAAACCTCTTTTTCCAAATGACAAGATAATAGCTACTTCTGTTGGAGCTAAAGACATTATTAAAAGAAGCAAAGTTTATAATAATCTTGAAAAAATAATTGATAAAATTGATATTTTAATTGCGACATCTGCAAGGATTAGAAATAAAAATATAAAACATATAGAACTAAAAGATTTAAAAAAAATAAACTTTAATAAAAAAATAGGTTTTTTGTTTGGTTCAGAATCATCTGGATTATCAAATGATGAAATAAGTTATACAAATTATACTTTAAATATTTCAACTGACAAAAATTTTAAGTCATTAAATTTATCTCATAGCCTAATTATAATTGCTCAACATATTTCAAATTTAATATCTCACGAGAAGTTAAAAATTGCTAAATCAAAAAAGTTTAGATCAGCATCAAAAAAAGAAATACAATCAATGACAAATCTTTGTATTAAACACCTTGATCAAATAAATTTTTTTAAACAAAAAGAAAAAAAACCTATAATGCTTGAAAATTTAAGAAATATTTTTTACAAGATGGAATTATCTGATAAAGAAACACGTATTTTATCAAGTGTATTTGCAAGTTTAGGAAAAAAACGCTGATTGACAAAATTTTAAGTACCTTTATAAGACGCAATAATTAATGACAAAAAGATTAAAATCTAAACATAAAGTTGATAGAAGACTAAAAGTTAACCTTTGGGGTAGACCAAAAAGTCCTTTTAACAAAAGAGCATATCCTCCGGGACAACACGGCCAAACAAAAAAATTCAAAACCATCAGATTATGGAATTCAACTTCAAGCAAAACAAAAACTCAAATCATATTACGGCAATCTAAATGAGAGACAATTTAGAAATATGTATAGAAAAGCTATCATGAAGAAGGGTGATACAGCTGAAAACTTAATAGGTTTATTAGAGAGAAGGTTAGACTCAGTTGTATACAGAGCAAAATTTTCCACAACTATTTTCTCATCAAGGCAATTTATTAACCACGGCCATGTAAGAGTTAATGGTAAGAAAGTTAATATATCAAGCTTTCAGTTAAGAGATGAAGATACGATAGAAATTAGAGATAAATCTAAACAACTAGCTATAATTGATATTGCTTTGGCTAGTAAAGAAAGAGAAACTCCTGAGTATCTTCAAGTTGATGAAAAAAAACCGAAAAATCAAATTTGTAAGAACACCAAAATTTGAAGAAGTTCCTTATCCTGTGGTAATGGAACCAAATTTGGTTATCGAATATTATTCTAGATAAAATTATTTTTTATATTGAATTTGTTTATCTTCTAAGAGTTTTTTTAGCTCTCCGTTTTCAAACATTTCTTTAATAATATCACATCCACCGACAAATTCTTTTTTAACATATAATTGAGGAACTGTTGGCCATTCACTATATTTTTTAATCCCTTCTCTAATATTTTGGTCGCTTAAAACATTTACACTTTTAAAATTAACTTCTAATATTTTTAACATATTTGCAACGGCCATTGAGAAACCGCATTCAGGTGCCTCTGGCGTTCCTTTCATGAACAAGCAGACTTCGTTAGTATTTATACTACTTTCAATTAACTCTTTAGTTTGTGGATCCATTTTTTTCCTTTGTTTTTTAGTGCTAGAGCATGCAATTCATTTCCCATCTTACCTTTTAAAGAATTATAGATTATTTTGTGCTGCTCAATTTTACTTTTTCCATTAAATGCTGAAGAGATAACGGTTGCAGAATAATGATTTCCATCTCCAGCTAAATCTTGAATATCAACCACAGCATCAGGTAATGCTTCTTTTATCATACTCTCAATTTCTTTTAAATTCATTGCCATTAGTTTATCATATACTTATTAAGCCAATCTTTATTGAATTCTGTCAATTTGTCCACTGATAAAGTTGGCTCATCATTAATCGAAATATTATCCTCTATTACCTCGCCTATTAGATCATAATGGTTAGAATTTTTATCAAGTATTTTTTTAACCTTTTCAAGATTATCTTTTTTAACTTCAATAATGTATCTACCTTGATCCTCAGAAAAGTAATATTCAAACTTATCTAATAGCCCTTTATATTTATTAAATTTTATACCTTTTTTTCCTCTAATACACATTTTTGCAATTCCCGTTATTATACCTCCTAAAGAGACGTCATGAACCGATTGTATCAATTTGTCATTAATTAATTTGAAAACTGTTTCACCATTATTTTTTTCGTTAAAAAGATTTATTTCAGGAGGAGGTCCTTTTTTTTCATTTAAAATCTCCTTTGCAAAAATACTTTGTTCTAAATGACCTTCTGTCTTTCCTAGTACAATAATTATATTTCCATTTTCTTTTAAATCCATTGTTATCATATTTTTATAATTTTTAATTAACCCTACTCCACCAATAGTTGGTGTAGGTTTTATGCCTTTATCTTTTGTCTCATTGTAAAAAGAAACATTTCCAGAAACGACAGGAAAATTTAAATACTTGCTTGCTTCATTTAAACCTTCCACACATTCTACAAATTCACCCATATTCTCAGGTTTTTCAGGATTTCCAAAATTTAAACAATTAGTTATTGCTATCGGTTCGGCACCTACACATATTAAATTTCTCCATGTCTCACATACTATTTGTTTACCTCCACTTAATGGATGAGCATAACAATAGGATGCAGATGAGTCTACTGATGCTGCAACAGCTTTTTCACTTCCATGAACTCTTACAACACCAGCGTCGCCTCCTGGTTTTTGAATAGTATCACCCATTACAGTATGATCGTATTGCTCCCAGATCCATTCTTTCGAACATACATTTGGACTAGATAAAATTTTTTTTAATACATCTGAAATTTTTAATTTATTGAATTCTTTTTTCTTAAATTTTATTTTTTGAGGTAATTTACTTTTTTTCCATTTTCTATCATATTCTGGTGCATGTTCTGCCAATAAATCAATCGGGATATTCGCAACTTTATTGTTATCAAAATATAACTCGATATTTTTTGAATTAGTTGTTTTACCAATCACAGAAAAATCTAAATTCCATTTATCAAAAATTTCTTTTGCTTTGTCTTCTTTGCCATTTTCAAGAACTATAAGCATTCTCTCTTGACTTTCCGATAACATAATTTCGTAAGGAGACATATTTTCTTCACGGCATGGAACTTTATCTAAATGTAATTCAATACCAAGTTTCCCTTTAGAAGCCATTTCAACGCTGGATGAAGTTAAACCGGCTGCTCCCATATCTTGAATTGCAATAATTGAGTCGTCTTTCATCAACTCAAGACATGCCTCTAATAGTAATTTTTCTGTGAATGGATCACCTACTTGAACGGTTGGTTTTTTTTCCTCAATTTTGTCATCAAATTTTGCAGAAGCCATACTTGCACCGTGAATTCCGTCCCTACCAGTCTTTGAACCAACGTAGATAACCGGTTTATTTAGCCCTGCAGCTTTCGAATAAAAAATTTTATCTTTTTTTTACTAGACCGAGTGTCATTGCATTAACAAGAATATTTCCGTTGTAAGACTCATCAAAACTTGTTTGACCTGCAATGGTTGGTACGCCAATACAATTTCCATATCCACCTATACCTTGCACTACTCCTCTTAAAAGATTTTTTGTTTTTTTATTAGCTGGTGAGCCAAAATGAATAGAGTTCAGATTAGCTATTGGTCTTGCCCCCATAGTGAAAACATCTCTAAGAATTCCTCCAACACCTGTTGCGGCTCCTTGATATGGTTCAATAAAAGAAGGGTGGTTGTGACTTTCGATTTTGAAAACAATAGCATCTTCATCACCAATGTCTATTACACCTGCATTTTCACCTGGACCTTGGATAACTCTTTTTCCTTTTGTATTAAGTTTTTTTAAATGTTTTTTTGATGATTTATATGAACAATGTTCGTTCCACATTGCAGAAAATATGCCCAGTTCTGTCATATTTGGATTTCTTTTTAATAGCTCGCAAATTTTTTTGTACTCGTCTTTTTTAAGACCGTGCTCTATTGCAATTTTTTCAGTTACTTCAATCATTTCATATTGCTTAAAAGATTTTCAAAAAAATATGATCCGTCATTACTTGATAAACAATTATCAATCACTCGCTCAGGATGTGGCATCATACCTAAAATATTTTTCTTTTTATTAAAAACACCAGCAATATTTTGTATCGATCCATTAGGGTTAGAATTATCCGATATTTCACCATTGATATCACAATATCTCACAGCAATTTGTTCGTTATCCTCCATTGTTTTTAAATCATCTTCTGAGCAAAAATAATTACCATCATTATGGGCAATATGTAGTTCTAAAATATCTTTTTTTATTTTATTAAAATATTTATTTTGTGATTTGTTTGCTTTAACAAATATATTCTTGCAAATAAATTTCAAATATTTGTTTCTTAATAAGGCTCCTGTTACAAGTCCTGTCTCTATTAGAATTTGAAAACCATTACAAATACCAATAACCAGACCACCTTTGTTAGCAAATTCTATTACAGAATTAATTATATTTGATTTTGCA
>CACGCL010000015.1 GCA_902571525.1 uncultured Pelagibacteraceae bacterium | reverse complement strand
CTTTTTAATCTTAAAAATCAGAATTTATTTAATGAAATTTCTGCACAGCAAAAAAATTTAGATGAATATATTTCAAAAAAAAAAATTCAAAAACTTGATTTTTTAAAAATTGACACAGAAGGTTATGAATTTGAAGTATTATCTGGTGTAAAAAAAAACATCAAAAACATCAACCTTATTTTATTTGAACATCACTATCACGATATGATAAAAAAAAATTATAAATTTAGTGATATACATGATCTTTTAAATAAAAATAATTTTAGGCAAATATATAAAGCAAAAATGCCTTTCAGAAAAACATTTGAATACATATATAAGAATAAATCTTATTAATCTTTACTTTCTAAAAAATTAATTATATTAAAAAATGTAAGTGAAAAAAAAAGCTCTTATTTTTGGTATCACAGGTCAGGATGGATCTTATCTTGCAGAGTTTTTATTAAAGAAAAAGTACTCTGTTCATGGTGTAAAAAGAAGATCATCATCAATTAATACATTTAGGATTGATCATATTTATCAAGATCCACATATTAGGTCTAGAAATTTTTTTTTACATTATGGAGACATAACTGACTCCACATCAGTATCAAAAATCATTGAAAAAATTAAGCCAGATGAAATATACAACTTAGCTGCTCAGTCTCATGTTGCAGTTTCTTTTGAAGTGCCTGAGTATACTGCAAATGCAGATGCTCTTGGTGCCCTAAGAATTTTGGAGGCGATAAAATTTCATAAATTAGAAAAAAAAACAAAGTTTTACCAAGCAGGTACTTCAGAAATGTATGGGAAAGTTCAAGAAACGCCTCAAAATGAAAAAACTAATTTTTATCCATTAAGTCCTTATGGTGTTGCAAAATTATATGCTCATTGGATAACAAAAAATTACAGAGAGGCTTATAATATATTTGGCTCTAATGGCATATTATTTAATCATGAAAGTCCAAGAAGAGGAGAGACATTTGTAACTAAAAAAATAATTAGAGCCCTGGTAAGAATAAAAATGGGTAAACAAAAAAATCTTTTTTTAGGGAATTTAGACTCTAAAAGAGACTGGGGACATGCTAGAGATTATGTTGAAGCAATGTGGAAAATATTGCAACAAAAAAAACCCGATGATTATGTTATTGCTACTGGAAAACAACTAAGCATTAGACAATTCATCAATCTAGTAACAAAAAAATTAAATATAAATATTGCTTGGAAAGGAAAAGGACTTAAAGAAAAAGGCTACGACTCTTTAACAAAAAAGAATATAATACAAATCGATAAAAATTACATTAGACCTCTAGATGTTAACACGCTTTTAGGTAATGCTAGTAAAGCCAGAAAAAAACTTTCTTGGAAACCTAAAACAAACATCAACCAGCTTATTGAAGAAATGATTTCAGAAGAAGTAAAAATTCTAAATGCTAAATAAAAAAGCAAAAATTTTTATAGCGGGACATAAGGGCATGGTAGGCTCAAGTATATGCGAAAAATTAAAAAAAAATGGTTATAGAAACTTGTTATTTGAAGATAAAAAAAAACTTAACTTGTTAGATCAAAATAAAGTCTATAAATACCTAAGAAAAAATAAGCCAAATTTAGTCATAATAGCGGCAGCAAAAGTTGGAGGGATACTTGCAAACTCTAAATCAAAGGAAAAGTTTTTGTATGAAAATTTACAAATTCAAAACAATTTAATTCATGGCTCATATTTAGCAAAAGTCAAAAACCTAATTCTTTTAGGATCAAGTTGTATATACCCAAAAAATTGCAAACAACCTATGAAAGAAGAGTACCTTATGTCTGGAAAATTGGAAAAGACAAACGATGCTTATGCTATCGCAAAAATTGCAGGAATTTATATGTGTAAAAATTATTCTAAGAGTTATAATCTAAACTACAAATGTTTAATGCCTCCAAATATGTATGGTCCCGGTGATAATTATGACTTACAAAAATCTCATTTTTTTCCTGCTTTAATTAATAAAATTACTATTGCAAAAAAAAAAAATAAAAAATTTATTATTTTGTGGGGTACAGGAAGCGCTAAGAGAGAATTAATGTTTGTAGAGGATTTTGCTGATGCATTGATTTTTTTTATGAATAAAAAAATAAAAGAACCATTTCTAAATATAGGAACTGGTAAAAGTTATCCAATTCACTGGTTTGCTAAATTCATAATGAGAAAAATTGGTGTAAAATTAAAATTAAAATTTGATAGAAGTAAACCTGACGGAATGCCAAAAAAATGCCTAGATATATCATTAGCAAAAAAATATGGCTGGAAACCCTATAACAATCTAGAGGAAGGCTTTGAAATAACATACAAAGATTTCCAGAAAAATTATTAAAATCAACAAAAATTAAACATTTACAAGTTTTTATAATACAGTATAAGTCCATTGCCTGGTGATTATTGCGAAGGTGTAATACCCGATCCCATTCCGAACTCGGAAGTCAAGCCCTTCTGCGCCGATGGTACTTTGTCTTAAGACATGGGAGAGTAGGACGTTGCCAGGCTAAAATATTATGAAAATAAAAAGTTCCCTTAAGTCACTAAAAAAAAGAGACCTTAATTCAAAAATGGTCAAGAGAAGAGGAAGAGTTTACATAATTAATAAAAAAAATCCTAAATTTAAAGCAAGACAAAAATAGTTAAATGGATAATGACAATCATAAAAAAACATGGGAAAACTTTACAAAATTTGTTCTTTGGGGGACAATATCAGTTATTGCTATATTGATAGTCTTAGCTATTGTTTTGTTATAAATTCTAAAATAAATGATAATTGGTTCCGTCTGCGAAAATAAAGCTACTGAAAAAAGAATTTCAGTTACTCCAGATAATGTTAAAAAATTTGTTTCAAATGGTTTCAAAGTATACCTTGAGAAAAACTATGGTGATCATCTTGATATCGATGATGAAAAATTTTTAGAAAATGGTGCTGAATTTTTTAGCGATAAAGAAAAAATTTTAAAAGAATCTGATATATTATTACAACTAAACCTACCAGATGAAAAAGATTTAAAAAATTTAGCTCCAAATAAAAATTTAGTAGGAGTTTTTGATCCAATAAATAATAAAGACAGCATCTCTAAGCTTGCTAAAAATAATATTAATGTTTTTTCATTAGAATTGCTTCCAAGAATAACAAGAGCACAATCAATGGATATATTATCATCTCAAGCGAATCTTGCTGGTTATAAAGCAGTTATTGATGCGTTTTCCTTCTTTAATAAAGCAATACCAATGATGATGACTGCCGCTGGAACAGTTCCAGCTGCTAAGGTGCTTATAGTAGGTGCAGGAGTTGCTGGGTTGCAGGCCATAGCTACAGCAAAAAGGATGGGAGCAATTGTTTTTGCAACTGACGTCAGAATGGCATCAAAGGAACAAGTTGAAAGTTTAGGAGGTAAGTTCTTAGTAGTTGAAGGTTCAGAAAATTTAGAGACATCCGGAGGATATGCAAAGGAAGCTTCTGTAGAATTTAAAAAAAAACAAGAAAACTTGTTAAAAGAGACTTTAAAAAAGATTGATATAATTATTTGTACGGCATTAATACCGGGCAAAAAGGCTCCAATCATAATCAAAGGCGACATGATAGAAGTTATGCAAAAAGGATCAATTATTTATGATTTAGCTGCATCACAAGGTGGAAATACAGAATTTACAAAAGCAGATCAAATAGTTGATGTAAAAGGTGTAAAAATTTTAGGAGATAGCAATTTATTAAATAAACTTCCTATATCTGCGTCGAATTTATACTCCAAAAACTTGCTTAATTTTGTGATAAATCTGTATGATAAGAAAAATAAGAAGATTAATATCAATTTAGAAGACGAAATTATAAAAAAAACTTTAGTAAAATAATATGGAAATTGATCCTTTTGTATTTAGATTAAGTATTTTTATTCTGTCAATATTTGTTGGCTATTATGTTGTGTGGAGCGTTACCCCTTCTCTTCATACGCCTCTAATGTCTGTGACTAATGCAATTTCATCAGTAATTATAGTTGGAGCAATAATAGCTGCGTTAGCTGGAAATAATGAAACAATTTTTAATGAAGCAAGTATGTTTGGATTTTTAGCAATAATTTTAGCTGCAGTAAATATTTTTGGAGGATTCTTAGTTACTCAAAGAATGTTAGCTATGTATAAAAAGAAGAAAAAATAATGATATCAACAAATTTACAAGCTCTATTTTACCTTATTTCTGGTGTGTTGTTTATTCTTGCACTTAGGGGGCTTTCATCACCTGAAACTTCTAGACAGGGAAACTTTTTTGGTATTTTAGGAATGTTAATCGCAGTTATAGTAACATTTTTATCAATCGGTAATTTTTCTTCAAGTTTTGTTTACGTAATTGGTTTTCTTTTAATTGGTGGAAGTGTTGGAGCATTTATTGCCTTCAAAATACCTATGACTGCAATGCCTGAGTTGGTTGCAGGTTTCCATAGTTTAGTTGGCTTAGCTGCAGTTTTTGTGGCTATTTCAGCTTTTTTAAATCCAGAAGCCTTTAATCTTGGAAATGTAGGAAATATTAAGCTCGCAAGTTTAATTGAAATGTCAATTGGTGCAGCAGTAGGCGCTGTAACTTTTACTGGCTCTATAATTGCATTTTTAAAATTAAGAGGAATAATGTCGGGGTCACCTATAACATTTCCAGGTCAACATATTTTAAATTTACTAATTTTAATATCTATAATAGGCCTAACCTATTTTCTTTGTGTTACACAGTCATCAAAATTATTTTGGGCTTTAATAGTGATCTCATTTTTAGTTGGTGTATTATTAATAATACCTATTGGTGGAGCTGATATGCCAGTAGTAATTTCAATGCTGAACTCTTATTCTGGTTGGGCAGCAGCTGGAATAGGTTTCACTTTGGAGAATACTGCATTAATTATTACGGGAGCTCTGGTAGGTTCATCTGGTGCTATTTTATCATATATAATGTGCAAGGGTATGAATAGATCTTTTTTTAGCGTAATCCTAGGAGGTTTTGGAGGTACAGATCAAGTGTCTAAATCTGAAAATAAAGAGCAAAAACCTGTAAAAAGTGGTAATTCAGATGATGCTGCTTTTTTAATGAAGAATGCATCGTCAGTAATTATAGTCCCAGGTTATGGAATGGCTGTCGCGCAGGCACAACATGCTTTACGAGAAATGGTAGATACGCTAAAGAAAAATGATATTAAAGTCTCATACGCAATACATCCTGTTGCAGGAAGAATGCCAGGACATATGAATGTTCTACTTGCAGAGGCCAATGTTCCTTATGACGAAGTTTTTGAATTAGAGGAAATTAATAATGATTTTGCCAATTGTGATGTAGCTTATGTTATTGGGGCAAATGATGTTACAAATCCAGTTGCAAAAACTGATCCACAAAGCCCTATTTATGGGATGCCAATTTTAGATGTTGAAAAAGCAAAGTCAGTATTATTTGTAAAAAGAAGTTTGTCTCCAGGCTACGCAGGAGTAGACAATGATCTCTTTTACAGAGAAAATACTCTAATGTTGTTTGCTGATGCAAAAAAAATGACTGAAGATATTATAAAAAGTTTTTAAGCGTGACTCAAATTTACTGCGATATTGCGGATATAAAAACCATTAAAAAGTACTCAAAAAAAAAAATTGTAAAAGGATTTACGACTAATCCAACTCTAATGAGAAAAGCTGGGGCTAAAAACTATGAGTTGTATTCAAAAGAAATTTTAAAAGTTTGCAAGAAAAAACCTATATCATTCGAAGTATTTGCAGATGATTACAAAAACATTATAGAGCAAGCATTTAAAATAAAATCTTGGGGTAAAAATATTTATGTAAAAATACCAGTAGAAAATTCAAAAGGAATTTTTATGGGCAAAGTTATCAGTGAATTAAGTAAAAAAAATATTAAAATGAATATTACAGCTGTTTACACATATAAACAAACAGCAAAAATATTAAGTAAAATTAAAAAAAAAACTAATGTAATCATCTCAATTTTTGCTGGAAGGGCTAGCGACGCAGGTAAAGATCCAATTCCAGAGATAAAGAAAAGTTTATTGAGAGCGAAAAAATATCCAAACGTTAAAATACTATGGGCAAGCGTTAGAGAACCGTATAATTATATACACGCTTCACAACTTGGATGTCATATAATAACTGTACCACCAAGTATTATTTCAAAAATTGAAAAATTTGGGAAAACATTTAAAAGGTTAACTTACGATACAGTTAAGGCATTTTTGATTGATAGCAAAAAATCAAAATTTAAAATTTGAGGATTGGTTGCGGGGGACGGATTTGAACCGCCGACCTTCAGGTTATGAGCCTGACGAGCTACCAGACTGCTCCACCCCGCGATATTAAATTCTGTTTTTTAACTTGTTAAGTTTTTTTACTCTTTTAATATTTTCTTGAAGAATTCTTTTCTTTTTTTCAGACGGTTTTTCATAATTAGATTTAAGTTTTACGATTTTAAAAAAACCATCTCTTTGAAGTTTTCTTTTCAAAACTCTCAAAGCTTGTTCCACATTATTATCTTTTACATCTATTTTAATAACATCCTCCAAAAAAACGTAGTAACTATCATTTAAAGAAAATTATGTCTATTATTTTTTTATTGTGACTGTAGGTTTTGTTTTTGGGCTTTTTCTTTGAGTTTTCTCTCTCTATTTATGCGTCTTTCTGCTTTCTCTAGAGCTTCTGTTAAATCTCTCTGTGAAAATAAATTTATAGCAACAGGGTCTTTAGCATTTAAACTATTAAAATTCCAATAGCTTTTATTTCTAATCGCAACAACCGAGTTTTTTGTAATACCAACAAGCTTTGCAATTTGAGAGTCTTTTAATTTAGAGTGATTTTTTATTAACCATAAAACCGAATCTGGTTTATCCTGTCTTTTTGACAAGGGAATATATTTTTTTAATTTTTTTTCATTTTCTTTTACATCTATGTCATAATTAGTAATATTGAGCGGTCTATCTTGGTCTTTGCTTGATAAATCAATTTCCTCTCTAGTTAATTGCCCCGATGTTATAGGATTATAAGGCTTAATTCCTTTTGCTACCTCTCCATCAGCAATACCTTGAACTTCTATTTCATGCAAATTACAAAAACTTGCAATTTGTTTAAATGTTAAAGTCGTGTTTTCAACAAGCCATACTGCTGTAGCCATCGGCATTAATGGGGTCATATTCATAATTAGAATTATTTCTTGTTTTCTGATTTAAAGTTTTGAAATTTTTTATTAAATTTACTTACTCTACCTTTATCTAGGATTTTTTGCTTTCCACCTGTCCATGCAGAATGAGATTTAGGATCAATCTCAAGTTTAAGTACATCACCCTCCTTACCCCAGGTGGACTTAGTCTCAAATTTTGTACCATCTGTCATTTCAACATTTATTTTATGATAGTTAGGGTGAATATTTTTTTTCATAGCGAACTTATAGCAAAAGAATATTATAAAACAATTAAAAGA
The DNA here is from genome assembly GCA_902571525.1 of uncultured Pelagibacteraceae bacterium. Taxonomy (GTDB): domain Bacteria; phylum Pseudomonadota; class Alphaproteobacteria; order Pelagibacterales; family Pelagibacteraceae; genus Pelagibacter. The sequence goes on along the minus strand of CACGCL010000015.1, from coordinate 7,305 downwards.
TACAAATTTTTTTGTTTAAATCACTACTTATTCTCTCATTTGACGCTTTAATACTAATTTTATTAAATTTTTTTAAATCAAAATTATCAACTATTCCTCCAGCCTCTTTTATTAAGACTGTACCTGCTGCTATATCCCATAAATTTACATTTTTCTGAAAACAACCATCAAATCTTCCCGAGGATACGTATGCTAAATCTAGAGCAGCACTGCCAGTATTCCTAATCAAGAAATCTTCAGGAACATCTTTTCTGAAGTTTACCCCATAAATACATTCAGTAATCTTATTTTTTTTTGAAACTCTTATGCTTTTATTATTTAAATATGAACCTCCATTCTTTTCGGAATAAAATATTTCATCTTTTATTGGGTCATATATAACACCAGCAATAATTTCATTATCAAACAGTAGAGCTATTGATATGCAAAAATGCGGAATACCATTTAAAAAATTTGTAGTACCATCGATAGGATCAACTATCCAAAAGTTTTCTTTGTCATTATTTTCAATAAATCCACTTTCCTCAGTGAGAATAGAAAAATTTTTCTTAGATTTTCCAAGTTCATTAATGATTATCTCTTCTGCTTTTTTGTCAGCGTTTGTAACAAAATTATTTGGTCCTTTTAAAGAAACTTGTAATTTTTCTACTTCACCAAAGTCCCTGATTAATATTTTTGAAGCTTTTTCAGAAGCTTTGATCATAAGATTTAAGTTAGGGGAAATAGAATTCATGGTTATATCTTTTTTATATATTCTAAATTTCTAGTATCCACAATTACATCATCACCAGACTCAATAAACGGAGGTACCTGAATATTTATACCATTTTCAAGAGTCGCAGGTTTATAAGAGGAAGAAACAGTTTGGCCTTTTAAAGCAGCATCTGTAATTTTAATTTTGCAATTTATTTGATTTGGCAGCTCAACTGAAATTGCTGAGTCATTATAAAAACTTATTAATACCTCTAAATTTTCAGTTAGCAATTTTCCTTTTTCTCCAACTATATTTTTCTTAATTTCAATTTGTTCAAACGACTTAGGTTCAATAAAAAAATAATTATTCTCATCTTCGTATAGGTAGTTATATTTGTTTTCATCTAGTGACGCTTTTTCCACAGTTTCACTCGATCTAAATCTTTCATTTAATTTGGTATTTTTACTTATACTTTTCATTTCAACCTGTGCAAATGCACCCCCCTTACCTGGTTTTACGTGTTGAGTTTTAAGAACTTCCCATAAATCATTTTTGTACTCTAAAAGCATTCCAACCCTTATTTCACTAACGTTAATTTTCATTTAAATTTTTTTATAGCTTGTGTTGGTTTCATATTTTTATTTTTCCAAATGTAGCCTGAGATAGCTAAAAAGTTAGCATTATTCAATAGTAGTTTTCGATAATTAACTGAGTTAATACCTCCAATAGCAACTATTGGTATTTTTGTGATTTTTTTGGCTTTTTTAAGTATGTTAATTCCAGCTTTATATTTCACTTTTTTTGTTTTTGATAAATTAAAAGCCCCAAAAGCTAAGTAGTCAGCATTATTTTTAATAGCAATTTTAGCTAACTTAATTGAGTTATGACAGGTAATTCCTATTATTTTATTTCCAATTAATTTTCTAGCATCTAAAATATTCATATCTTTTTGACCAAGGTGACAACCATCTGCACTTAATTTTTTTGCTAAATAAACGTCATCGTTAACCAAAAATTTAACATTAAATATTTTACATATTTTTTTTATTTTTTTCCCTACCAACAATTTCTTTTGGAAATTTTCTTTCTTAAGCCTTAATTGAAAAAAACTAACCTTTTTTTGTTTAAAAACATTAATTAAATCTGAATAAAAAGATTTATTAATTTTAGAGGGTGAAATGAGATAAATAAATTTTTTTTTATTAATTTTCAAGATCTTTAGACCATTTTCCTTGAGCAGCTAATGCATTCATTTTTGCTCGGTGGTTAAAAATCTGTTGAGCACCATCTGAATTATGTATATCTTTTGACCAATATTTTAGAGCACTTTGCTGTAGGGCTCTTCCATATGAAAAACTCATTATAAAGTTGGTGTCATTGTATTTATTTATCAAATCTAAATTTTCTGTTGCCTCAATTTCTGATTGACCCCCAGATAAAAAAGCGATCCCTGGAACCTCTGAAGGAACAGATTTTTTTAAACATTCTAAAGTTAATTTTGCGACTTGCTCACTCGAGATTTTATCCTTAGATTTGCTACCAGATAAAATCATATTGGGTTTAAGTATAATTCCTTTTAAGTCGACCTTGTGTAAAATTAATTCATCAAAACATTTTTTTATGACTTCTGAAGTTTTAGTAAAACATTCTTCTGATGAATGTTCACCATCCATCAATACTTCTGGTTCTACTATTGGAACCATATTAGTCTCTTGAACTAAAGCAGAATATCTAGCAAGCGCATGAGCGTTTGATTGAATAGAGAGTTTGCTAGGATGATTTTTAGATATATTATACACTCCTCTCCATTTTGTAAATTTTGCCCCAAGTTTATAATATTCTTTTAATCTTTCTCTTAGCCCATCTAAGCCTTCGGTAATTTTTTCTTCCGGTGAGCCGGCTAAAACTTTTGCACCTGTATCGACTTTAATACCCGGGTTAGAGCCCATGTCTGATATTAATTCAGGTATCTTTTTTTTTTTAGATGTTTGTTGTCTTATAGTTTCATCGTATAGAATTACACCGCCTATACATTTAGTCATACTTGATGCGCTGAATAGAGTTTCTCTAAATGATAGTCTATTTTCTGGAGTAGATTTCACATTTACACCGTCCAATCTTTTTGTCATAGTTCCGGTGCTCTCATCAGCAGCTAAAATACCTTTGCCTTTTTCTAAAATTTTTAGAGCTATGTTATTTAGTTCTGACATATTAATTTAGAGCTTTTATACCAGGAAGTTCTTTTCCTTCAAGATATTCCAAAAATGCACCACCAGCAGTTGAAACAAAGTTGAATTCTCTGATTGCATTGATTTCGTTTATTAACGCAATCGTATCTCCTCCACCTACAACTGAATAAATTGGTTTGTTTTTATTTTTTTTTATAATTGTGTTTGCAATTTCATAACTACCATTCGCAAAGTTTGGATTTTCAAAATATCCAGCAGGTCCGTTCCACAGTACAGTTTCACTATTTTGAATTATATTTTTAATTATATTTATTGTTTTTGGTCCTATGTCTAAAATTAAATCATTTTCATCTATTTCATTTAATTCCTTAACTTTTGATTTGTCATCTAGATTTCTACCCACCAAAACATCATTTGGAAAGGTAATAGAGCAAGAATATTGTTTTGATGTTTCGAATATTTCATCAATTATTTTTTCACAATTTTTCTCTTTAATGGATTTTCCAATTTTATTTCCTTTATGACTAAGAATATTATTTGCCATTCCACCAACAATAATAATATTATTAAATTTAGGTATTAAATTTTTAATAATTCCAATTTTGGTAGAGATTTTTGATCCCCCAATAATACAAGTAATCGGTTTTTTAATTTCAGATGTAACTTTTTTTAAAGCATTTAGTTCAGCCTCAAATTGAAGTCCAGCAAAAGAGGGTAAAAACTTTGTAATCTCACTTACTGATGCATGAGATCTATGAGAACATGAAAAAGCATCATTTACAAACAGATCAGCCAGCCCTGACAAATGTTTAGCAAATAAAGTATCATTTTTCTCTTCTTCCTCATAAAATCTAATATTTTCTAAAAAAATAATTTCGTCACCTTTATCTTTAAATAAATCTTCTTTTTTTAATTGAAAAATATCACTACTAATTAATTTAATTTTTCTACCTATTTTTTTTTCTAAATTTTCACAAATTGGCTTCATAGATAGATCGCTATTTTTTTTTCCTTTAGGACGCCCTACGTGAGAAATCACTATTATTTGAGTTTTTTTACTAAGCAAAAAATTAATTATTGGTAATATTTTATCAATTCTTGTTTGGTCTGTAATGATACCATTTTTAATAGGAACATTTAAATCTAGTCTTAACAAAACTTTTTTTTGATCTAAATTCTCTTGATCTTTAATATTATTCATTAAATAATCTTGCGAAGGTACTCTGCTATATCACACATCCTGTTCGAAAAACCCCACTCGTTATCATACCAAGCTGAAATTTTACCCATATTTTTTCCTACTACATTTGTCAGACTGGCATCAATAATTGATGATGCAGGATTATGATTAAAATCTATAGATACAAGTTTTTCTTTAGTTATCTGTAAAACTTTATTTTTATTACTTTCACTGAATTTCTTGAAAGCTAAATTTATTTTTTCAATGCTTAACTCTTTTTTTGACTGAAAGACCAGCTCAACCAACGAAACATTCGGTGTGGGAACTCTCATTGCAACACCCTCTAGTTTTCCCTTTAGATCCGGTATAATTTCACTAATTGCTTTCGAAGCTCCCGTTGAAGTAGGCACTATAGATTGGACTGCAGATCTCGCTCTTCTCGGATCTTTATGGGAATTATCAAGCATTCTTTGATCAGTTGTATATGAGTGAATAGTAGTCATAAAACCTTTTTCAATTAAAAAATTGTTGTTCAAAACATAGACGACTGGTGCCAAACAATTAGTAGTGCATGAAGCAGCAGAAATAATTTTATCTTTATTTGAAATATTCTTATGGTTAACTCCATAGACTATGGTCTTGTCCGCATTTTTACATGGCGCTGAAACAATTACCTTTCTAGCTCCATTCTTAATATGGGAGATTAATTTATCTCTTGAATTAAATTTTCCTGTACACTCAAAAACTATATCAACATTATATTTATTCCATGAAATATTATTTAAATTAGTTTCCTGTGAATAGCTGATTTTATTTCCATTAATAATTAAGTTATTTTTTTCTACAGACACTATGCCTTTAAATTTTCCATGAATACTATCCCTTTTTATAAGACTACAGGCTGTATTAATATCTGTCCTATTATTAATGTGATTTACTTTGAGTCGATTATGGTTTTCCTCAAAAATAGATCGAAGCACCATTCTTCCAATTCTTCCTAATCCATTAATTCCGATTTTTGCTTTCACAGTTTTTCCTTAATTTTATTAATGATATTTTGTTCATTCAATTTGAAATAATTATAGATATCCTTATAAGGAGCGCTTTTGCCAAAAACGTTAATTCCAAAAGTTAAACCATTATGTCCAGTATATTTTTTCCAATAATTAGTCTCTGAAGCCTCAATTGAAACTTTTAATACATTTTCTGTTAATATTTCTGATTTATAATTGTCACTCTGTAAGTCAAAAATTTCATGACATGGCATTGTTATAACCTTTGAATAAATATTATCTGTGGCTAATTTATGACTAATTTTGCATGCAAGTTCTACTTCTGAGCCACTTGAAATTAAAACTAAACTTAAATCATCCCCCGTTCTCATTATCTCATAAGCTCCCTTAGAACATTGATTAATATCTAAATAATCTCTTCTAATTGGATTTGTCTTTTGTCTAGTTAAGGCAATTACGCTAGGAGTATTTTTATTTTCAAGAGCTAACTGCCAACATTCAAACGTTTCTATCATATCTGCTGGTCTAAAAACATTTAAATTTGGTATGGACCTCAACGCTGACAGTTGTTCAATTGGTTGATGGGTTGGTCCATCCTCACCAAGACCTATAGAGTCATGTGTGAAAACAAAAATAACTTTTTGACCCATCATAGCTGATAGTCTAATTGAAGGTTTACAATAGTCGCTGAAAATTAAAAACGTTCCCCCGTAAGGAATTAAATTACTATGTAAAGATATTCCATTCATTATTCCACACATCGCATGTTCTCTAACTCCATAATGAATGTAATTACCATCAAATTTTCCTGGCTTTATAATTTTGTGTATCTTTGTTTTAGTGTTATTTGAGCCAGCTAGATCAGCAGATCCACCAATAAGATTTGTCAATTTTGATACGATTTCAAGAAATTTTTCTGAGGATTTTCTGGTCGCCATTGGTTCTAAAGTCTTAATATAGCGTTTCTTGAATTCTTCAATTTCCTGACTTATAGAGTCTGGAATTAAATTTTTCTTTTCCGTTAAATCTTTAGAATTATATCTATCAGCAATTAAAGAAGCTTTATTACCTATTTCTCTCCATGCATTTAATATTTTTTCTGGAATTTCAAAAGGTTTATGTTTCCAATTTAACTTTTTTCTAACAAGTTTAATTTCATCCTTTCCCAAGGGACTCCCATGAGAAGATGCTTTACCGCCTTTGTTTGGAGAACCATAACCTATTGTTGTTTTGCAAGATATAGCAATAGGTTTTTTTGTATTTTGGGCTTTTTTTAGTGCATTAAAAATTTGTTTTTCGTTATGTCCATTTATATCTAAATAATTCCAACCGTAACTTTCAAATCTTTTTTTTGTGTTATCTGATACGGCTAAGTTCGTTGGTCCATCTATCGACACAGCATTATTATCAAACAATAAAATAAGATTCTTTAATTTTAGATGACCTGCTAAACTTAATGCTTCGTGACTAATACCTTCCATCAAGCAACCATCACCTGCTAAAACGTAAGTTTTATGATCAATAAATTTCTTCCCAATTTTACTTTTTAATATTTCTTCAGCCAAAGCAAAACCAACTGCATTTGAAATTCCCTGACCAAGTGGTCCTGTTGTTGTCTCAATACCTGAGTTTGAATGATATTCAGGATGACCAGCACATATAGAATCTAGCTTTCTAAAATTTTTAATATCCTCTAAAGAGACACTTTTATATCCAGTTAGATAAAGCAAAGAATATAAAAGCATAGATCCATGTCCTGCAGATAAAATAAATCTATCTCTATTTATCCAACTTGGATTTTTTGGGTTAAATTTTAAAAAATTTTTAAATAATACTGTTACAACATCAGCCATACCCATCGGCATTCCTGGATGTCCGGAATTTGCAGCCTCTACCGCGTCAATTGATAAAAATCTAATTGCGTTAGCTAATTGTTTATGTTCTACTTTCAATTGTTAACCTATCTAGACTAAGATGACTTAATTTAATAACATAGTATATATATGAATTACTTCACCGAGAAAGAAAAAAAGTTGGAAATAGAGCTCGACAAATTAAAAAAACTTAAATTGGTAGATGAGGAGGGTCTTAAAAATATAGAATTTTTATCCGATCAAAAAAATCAATTAGAAATTGAAAAAAAAGAACTTGAAAATAAACATCAAAATTTAATTAACGAACATCAAAAATTAAGGGAGCAACTAAAGGTCATAAAAGATAAAAATTCAA
>CACGCL010000014.1 GCA_902571525.1 uncultured Pelagibacteraceae bacterium | reverse complement strand
GTATCATTATTTACTTTTTGTTTAGTATTTCGGCCTCTTTTTTTTCCACTAAGGAAACTATTTGGGATATGATTTCATCATTTTTAATTTTTTTATTTTGGATGCCATTAATGTATAACATATTGCTATCTTTACCGCCGCCAGTTATACCTATTTCTGTCTGGGATGCTTCTCCAGGGCCATTTACAACACATCCAATAATTGAGAGTGTTATGGGTGTTTTTATATGGGCCAATTTTTCCTCAAGTGTTTTTACAGTTTTTATCACATCAAAACCTTGTCTGGCGCAAGAAGGACAAGAGATTATTTTAACTCCTCTAGATCGTAAATTTAAAGACTTTAAAATTTCATTTCCTATTTTAATTTCTTTAACAGGATCATCTGATAGAGATACTCTAAGAGTATCACCTATTCCCTCTAATAATAAGGCACCTAGACCAATTGATGATTTTACACTTCCTGGAACAAAACTACCAGACTCAGTAATACCAAGATGTAAAGGATAATCTGTTTTTTTTGATAATTGTCTGTACGCTGCAAGTGATAAAAAAACATCAGAAGATTTTACGCTTACTTTAATTTGATCAAAATTATAGTCCTCTATTAATTTTATATTTCTTAAAGCGCTATCAACTAGAGCCTCTGGACAAGGTTCTTTATATTTTTCTAATATATCACGCTCTAAAGATCCAGCATTAACACCTACCCTTATTGAACAATTGTTATATTTGGCTGATTTTATAATTTCTTTTAATTTGCTTTCGTCTCCAATATTACCAGGATTTATTCTTAAACATTTAGCACCATTATCAGCAGCTTCTAAAGCTCTTTTATAATGAAAATGAATATCTGCAATTATCGGAACTTTAGAATGTTTACATATCTCTTTAAGAGATTTAGTAGAGTCTTTATCAGGGCAAGACACTCTTACCAGGTCTGCACCTTCATTAACAAGTGACTCAATCTGTTTAATTGTAGAGCTTGTGTCAGTTGTAAGTGTGTTTGTCATTGATTGAACCGATATAGGATTTGACCCCCCAACTTTTACTTTTCCAACATTAATTTCTTTGGATCTTCTTTTAATAATATCTCTGTAGGGTCGTAAGCTCATAGATTGTGGTTCAATTTAAATTCTTGGTGAAGTATTTCAACAGATTTTTTAAGATTTTTTTTGTTAATTAAAACAGATATCTTAATTTCTGATGTAGATATTACCTCTATATTTATCTTTTTTTTAGCCAAAGCCTTGAACATTCTATAAGTAACCCCTGGTGTAGTTACCATTCCAACACCAACTATAGATACTTTGGATACATTTTTATTTACTATCAATTTTTTGAATTTTATTAATTTATTATTTTGTAAAAGTTTTTTAGTTTTAATTAAATCTTCTAATCTAATAGTAAATGTTAAATCTGTTTCTCTACTATTGGCTGATATATTTTGAACAACCATATCAACATTTATTGAATTTTCGTAAAGTGGTTTAAAAATAGACGCCGCCACACCTGGTTTATCTTTAACTCCTATCAACGTTATTTTTGCATCGTTTTTAGTGAAAGAAATCCCTCTTATTGTATTTTTATTAATAATATTTTTTTTTTTTGTTATTGTAGTTCCTAATTTTTTTGAAAAAGTAGATCTTACATCAACTTCAATTCTGTTAAGTCTAGCCTCTTGTATTGAGGCTGGCTGCATAACTTTTGCACCTAGCGAAGCCATTTCCAACATCTCCTCGTAAGATATTTTACCTATTTTTTTTGCAACTTTTGTGAGATTTGGATCTGTTGTGAACACTCCCTTAACGTCAGTATAAATTATACATTTTTCAGCATTAAAAAATTTTGCACATAGTATCGCGCTTGTGTCTGAGCCGCCTCTTTCAAGTGTAGTAATTCTAAAGTCAGAGTTTACCCCCTGAAATCCTGCAACTATTGGTACACCGCCTTTTTTAAGATAATTAATTATTTTTGTTTTTTGTATTTTAATTATTCTAGAGGAATTATAATTTCCTCTTGTTATAATCGGCAATTGCCATCCCAACCAAGATCTGGATTTATAGCCAAGTTCATTAAGTTTACCGGCTATTAAGGCGCAAGAAATTTGCTCACCAGTAGACAAAATAACATCTTTTTCATCATTAGGAAAATTTTCAGATATTTTTTTTGTTTTAGCTAACAATTCATTTGTAACTCCACTCATTGCAGACGAGACAACAATTACTTTGTATTTTTTTTTGACATATGAAATAATTATTTTGGTAACATTAACGATTTTTTCCAAGGTTCCTACTGAGGTTCCACCAAATTTTAAAACAATTATTTTCATTGATATATTTAATTTAAATTTTATATTTAGATAAATATTATCATAAATAAAAAGTCAACTATCAATGAAAAATATCACTGTTAATAAAAAGGAAATTGATAAATTTTCGAAGCTAGCCACGGAATGGTGGGACCCTAATGGAAAATTCAAACCTTTGCATAAGTTTAATCCAATTAGGTTGGATTATATAAAAGAAAGTATAATAAAAAAATTTGGGAAAAAAAAACCACCCACATTTTTAAAGAATATAAAGATTTTAGATATTGGATGTGGTGGTGGTCTTCTTTGTGAACCATTATCAAAATTGGGTGCTCAAGTTATTGGTATAGATGCCTCAGAAAAAAATATTAAGATTGCTAAAACCCATGCAAAAAAAAATAATTTAAAAATAAATTATTACTGCGCATCTCCTGAAAACTTTATTTACAAAGAAAAGTTTGATGTTGTTTTAAATATGGAGATTGTAGAACACGTGGAAGATGTAAATTTATTTTTAAAAGAAAGCTCAAAGTTTTTAAAAAAAGATGGAATTATGTTTGTTGCAACTTTAAATAAAACTCTAAAATCTTACGTCTTTGCAATATTAGGTGCTGAATATATTTTGGGATGGTTACCAATTGGCACCCATGACTGGAACATGTTTATAGAGCCTAATAAACTTGTGAAAATTTGCGAAAAAAATTCTTTAACTTTAGATGAGTTACATGGGGTTAAATATAATCTTTTTTCTGATAATTGGGACCTATCTTCAGACAATAACGTAAATTACATCGCAAGGTTTATAAAAACTTAATTTTTTTTATTTTCTATCCAAGGAAATATTTGAGTTTCTATACCTTCCTCTTGTAGCTCACTTACCTGCTTTTTTGTTGCATTGCCATATATTCCCTTAGTATTTTTTTTACTGTTGTAATGAAGAGATCTAGCTTTATACGCAAAATCATCACCAACATTTTCAAAGTTATCCTTAATGAAATTTTGAAATTCTAAAACTTTTTTTTGAATTTCCTGGTTTTTTTTAATTTTAAATTTGTTCTCTTTTTTTTGTTTTAAGTTCAATATGTTTGGAGCCATTAAAGTTTTTTTTATGTTTTTTGAATTACAAAAATGACAATCTAAAAAATTTTTACTTTTCAATTTTTCAAATTCTGATGATGATGAAAACCAACTATCAAATGATTTATCACAATTATTACATTTTAATCTATATTTTATCATTCAGCTTCTATAATCAGAGTTTATTTCAATATACTTCTTCGTAAAATCCATAGTATAACAAGTAAAATGTTTTTTTCCTGAGTTTATCTCTAGTGTAATTTTGATTGTGTCATTTTTCATATATTCTTTGAGATCTTGTTCTGAATAATTCTTAGAAACCTGACCCTTTTCAAAAACCTTAAAATCGCCAAACATTAAACTTACAGAATTGGTATTAAATTCAATTTCATTTTTTCCAGCCGCCATCATTATCCGCCCCCAGTTAGGATCCTCTCCAGCAATAGCGGTTTTTACTAAAGGAGAATTAGCAATCGAAAAGGCTATTTTTTTTGCGTCTTCCTCATTTTTACATTTAAGCACATCTATCTGAATAAATTTTGACGCTCCTTCACCATCGCTAACGACTCTTTTGGCTAAGTTTAACAATACACTATTAACTCCTCTATCAAATTCCTTTAATTTAGGATCGTTTATATTTTTAATATATTTATTTTTAGATGTTCCTGTTGAAAAAATTGTTATCATGTCATTTGTACTTGTATCTCCATCACATGAGATTGCATTAAATGTATTATTAATATTCTTCTTTAAAATTTTTTGTAAAATACTTGAAGATAAATTTGCATCTGTAAAAATATATGCAAGTGTAGTTGCCATATTTGGAAAAATCATTCCAGAACCCTTGGCAATACCATAGATCTTTATTTTCGTATTTCCTATTTTACATTCTTCCATCGCCAACTTGGGTTTTAAGTCTGTTGTCAATATACTCATAGCAGATTTTATCCATAAATATTTATTTTGAGTATATTTAACCTTTTCTACTAGATTTTTTATTGATGATTTAATTTTTGTTAGCGGAAACGGCTCTCCTATAGTTCCAGTACAACCAAATATTATATCTTTAGATGTGATTTTTGTAGGATTGTCCTCATCAGATTTTTGTTTAAGTGTTAATAGTCTTGCGGTTTCCTCTGAAATTTCTTTTAGGGAATTGTAACCTTTTAAACCTGTTAAACAGTTGGCATTCCGTGCATTAACTATTAAAGCTCTTATTTTTTTTCCTTTAATAGATAAATTCCATTTTATATTTTCTGAAATTACTTTTGATTTTGTGTATACAGAGGCATACTGAGCTCCATATCTAAAATAAAATAAGACCAAATCATCTCTATCGTTATTATATAGATTTGCTGATGTAACAGATATTGATAAACCATCAATGTGATCCAAATCCTGAAAGTCTGCCATTTTTGACCTGTCTTTTTTAGAAATCAAGAAATTGCTTAAATTTATAGCCATAATATTTAAATTTATAGTTTAATAACTATATAATTATTTAATTATTAATGTATATGAAAAATTAACAAATGCTAAATCCTATCAGTTTTATTAGTAAAATTTTCAAAAGTGGCAATCAAAATGAAATTGATAAAATTCAATATCTTTTGAAAAAAATTAATAATTTAGAGGACGAGATTTCAAAATTGGAGGACAAAGACTTTCCTGAAAGAACTGAGCTTTTAAAAACTAAACTTGCTAAAGATTCTATAAATGATGAAATAATGTGTGAAGCTTTTGCATTGGTCAGGGAGGCCTCAAAAAGACAGAGGGGTGAGAGACATTTCGATGTTCAGATACTTGGTGGAATAATTTTACATCAAGGCAAAATTGCAGAAATGAAAACCGGTGAAGGAAAAACTATTACTATTGCATTAGCAGCATATTTAAATTCATTATTTAGCAAAGGTGTGCATATTGTAACTGTTAATGATTATTTGGCTAAAAGAGACTGTGAAAATATGTCAAAAATTTATAATTTTTTAGGAGTGAGTTGTGGATATATTAATAATATTCAGGACGACCAAGAAAGATTAAAAAATTATTCATGTGATATAACTTATGCCACTAACAGTGAGCTTGGTTTTGATTATTTAAAAGATAATATGAAGCTAGCATTAAATCAAATTATTCAACGAAACCATTATTATGCAATTGTAGATGAAATTGACTCTTGCTTAATTGATGAGGCTAGAACACCTTTGGTCATTTCTGGTCAAGCTGAAGATATAAGCAAACAATATAAATCAATAAACAATTTTATTAAACAATTATCGTCTTCTGATTATGAAATAGATGAAAAAGATAGGACTATAATGCTAACCAACACAGGTATAGATAATATAGAAAATATTTTAAGTAAAACTGGAATACTTAAAAATAATAATTTTTATGATCCTTCAAATCTACATATAGTCCATCATGTAAATCAAGGGTTAAAAGCGAACTTTATTTTTAAAAAAGATAAAGATTATGTTGTTGTAGATCAAAAAATTAAAATCATAGATGAAATTTCTGGTAGAATACTAGAAGGAAGGAGATATGCCGATGGCCTACATCAGGCTATAGAAGCAAAAGAAAACGTAAAAATTGAAATAGAAAATCAAACCCTTGCATCTATTACTTATCAAAATTATTTTAAATTATATAGTAAACTATCTGGTTGCACTGGAACAGCATTAACTGAGAGCCAAGAGTTTTTTGAAATCTACGATTTAAAGGTGGTTTCAATACCAACAAATAAAAAAATGATTAGGAATGATCATAATGATAAAATATTTAGAACTGAAAATGAAAAAAAGACTGCTATTATAGATTTAATTTTAGATTGTAGTCAAAAAGGGCAACCAGTTTTGGTTTTCACATCGAGCGTTGATAAATCAGAAATTTACTCTAATCTTTTAAAAAAAAAAAACATTGAACACACAGTTTTAAATGCAAAAAATCATGAAAAAGAAGCTGAAATAATTGCAAATGCAGGAAAACTAAATTCAGTAATAATAACAACTAGTATATCTGGCAGAGGTGTTGATATTCAGCTTGGAGGCAAAAAAACTAGTGCAAATAAAATTGATAGTGCTGAAATAACCGATGAAAAAGCAAAAGTTAAATCCCTAGGTGGTTTGTATGTAATAGGCACAGAAAGGATGGAGTCGAGAAGGGTTGATAATCAAGCTAGAGGAAGGTCAGGAAGGCAAGGAGATGAAGGAAATTCTATCTTTTTTGTAAGTCTTGAAGACGATTTAATGAGAATTTTTGGATCTGAGTCTATAAATAATATGTTGGAAAAACTCGGACTTAAAGACGGTGAAAGTATTGATCATCCGTGGATTAACAAAGCACTGGAAAGAGCACAACAAAAAGTAGAGGCACGAAATTTTGATATCAGAAAATCTCTTCTAAAATTTGACAATGTTCTTAATGATCAAAGACAAGTAATTTTTAATCAAAGAAAAGAAATTTTAAGCACTAAAGAAATAGAACAATTTATAAATAAATTACTTGATGATGAAGTTGACGAGGTGCTTAAAAATAAAGATAAATCTTTTGATATTGAAAAAGATAAAGTTTTGAAAAATAAATTTGAAGTTTTGCTTCAAAGTAATAACACAGAATACCTAAGTAAAGTTTTTTTATCTGATCAAAAAGAAATAAGTAAAGTTATTAAAGATAAATTTTTTGAAAAAAGAAAATTAAGAGTTTCTATCTTATCGGATATTGGTAACAATGATTTAGAAAGAAAAATTTTTTTACAGATTATTGATTTAAATTGGAAAAACCATATTCAGTATTTAGAACAATTAAGACAAGTAATTGGTCTGAGATCTTATGGACAAAGAGATCCACTAATTGAATATAAAAAAGAGTCTTTTGGCTTATTTGAAAATTTATTAGATAAAATAAGACAAGATACAATATTTCTATTACTTAATATTAAAATTGTTGATCCGAGTGAAATAAAAAAAAATAGCAAAGAAACTTCTAAATATTCAAATGACCCTAAATGTCTTTTAAAAACAAAAAAAGATAAAAAAATTTCCAGAAATGATAGATGTGAGGCTACTGGTAAAAAATACAAAAACTGTTGTGGTTCTTTATCTCAAGTATAAAAAAGATAAAAATAAAAATCCAATTGAAAAAACTAAAGAAATAATTAAAAACTTTTTATTTAAAATTTTATTTTTTACATGAATTATTTTATTTATATTGCCAGAAAACAAATCATCTGAAGATAAAGTACTCTTGGAAAGAACGTTTTCTCTTCCAATATTTAAAAACTTATTTTTTTTTTGTTCTATTACATCTTCCCTAGACATTGCCAATAATTCGCCCAAACTTCTACTAATTGATTTTTTTAGGTCCTTAAGAATTTGATCTCTATCTCTATGAGCACCACCACTTGGCTCTAAAATTATTTCATCAATTATTTTTAATTTTAATAAATCTTTAGATGTAAGCTTCATTGCTGTAGCCGCCTCTAAGGTTTTTTTTGGATCTCTCCACAGAATAGAAGCGCACCCTTCTGGAGAAATTACTGAATATATTGCATTTTCAAACATTAATATTTTATTTGAGGAAGCTAAAGCGATTGCTCCCCCTGACCCTCCCTCGCCAATGATTATTGAAATTGTTGGCACTCCTAAGGATAAAGAACATTCAATTGATTTAGCTATCGCTTCTGCTTGACCTCTTTCTTCAGCGCCAACGCCTGGATAGGCACCCGGTGTATCTATAAAAATTATAACTGGTAATCCAAATTTATCTGCAATTTTCATCAGTCTTATAGATTTACGGTATCCTTCTGGTTTCATCATCCCAAAATTTCTCTCAATCCTTGTGTTCAAATCATCACCTTTTTCTTGACCAATAACCATAACTGGGTGTCTATCAAAATTTGCAAGTCCAGTTATTGAAGACTTATCCTCACCAAATAATCTATCTCCATGCAAAGGAAAAAAATTTTCGAATAGATTATCAATAAAAAATTTTGATTTAGGTCTATCTTCGTGTCGAGCTACTAAAGTTGTTTGCCAAGGATCAAGATTTGAGTAAATATCCTTAAGTTTCTTATCAAGATCTAATTGTAATTTATCAATTTTACCAGTATCAACAGTTGAAATGCCCTCATTGTTATAAGGGTCTTGTAATTTTTCTATCTCTACCTCAATATCTTTTATATCTTTTTCAAAATTTAAATAGTTTTTCATGAATAATAATATTCATTATATTACAAAAAAGGCAATAAAATGATCACGATAATATTATCAGAAATTATCCTTGTAAATATGGAATTAAATAAAATATTATAAAAGAATGAATAAAATTAAAAATAAATACCAATCAGTAGGAAAATTGTTTGTAAGTAAGATCTTGTATAATTTTGTCAATAATGAACTTTTCAAAAAAACTAAAATTAAACCAAAACAATTTTGGTCTGGATTAGAAAAAACTTTGTATAATCTAAGGGAAAAAAATGAAAATTTAATCAAGTTAAGAAATGATCTTCAAAATTCGATAGATTGGTGGCATTTAAGAAATAAAGGAAAAAAATTTAATTTTAGCCAATATAAAAAATTTCTTTTAGAAATTGGATACTTAAAAAAAAAAACTGCAAACTTTAAAATTCAGACTAAAAATGTTGATGAAGAGATTGCGAAAATACCTGGGCCTCAATTAGTAGTGCCCGTATCTAATGCCAGATATGCTTTAAACGCAGCAAATGCTAGATGGGGAAGTCTATATGATGCACTTTATGGAACTGATGCAATTGGTTCGGAAAAATTAGATAACAGATACAATCCCGTAAGAGGTGGAAAGGTAATTAGATTTTGTAGAGATTTTCTAGATGAAGTATTTCCGTTGATTAATGGATCTTGGAAGAAAATTAACACTTTGAAAATAATTGCGCATAAACTTGTGCTAAAAATTGATAATAAAAATATTAGACTTAAAAACATTAAACAATATAAGGGATACAGATCAGACAAAAAAAAATTGAAAGGGGTGTTATTTGTAAATAATAATCTGCATGTTGAGTTGATTATAAACCCTTATGCTTTTAGCGCTAATAATGATCCTATAGGTCTTAGTGATTTAGTAATAGAGTCTGCAGTTTCTACAATTATCGACCATGAAGACAGTGTGGCTGCTGTTGATGCTGAGGACAAAGTCTTAGGATACAGAAATTGGCTTGGGCTAATGAAGGGTGACCTTAAAGTAAAATTTGAAAAATTAGGTAAAAAATATGAAAGATTTTTAAATTCAGACAGAAACTATATTTCTTCAAATGGAAAAAGTATTAAATTGCATGGAAGAGCTTTGTTGCTAAACAGAAATGTTGGACATTTAATGAAAACGCCTGCTATTCTTTTTGCAGATAAATCACCAATACCTGAAGGAATTCTAGATGCATTCATGACTTCAGCCGCATGTCTTCATGATTTAAATAGAAAAAAAAATTCTAGAGCAGGATCTATTTATATTGTGAAACCTAAAATGCATGGTCCAGATGAAGTCGCTTTTGCTGATGAAATTTTTTCAAAAGTTGAGGAAGTTTTAAAACTTAAGAGAAATACAATAAAAATTGGGATAATGGATGAGGAAAGAAGAACAAGTTCAAATCTTAAGGAATGCATTAAAAGAGTTAAAAAAAGAGTAGTTTTCATTAACACAGGGTTTCTAGACAGAACTGGAGATGAAATGCATACTTCAATGGAAGCAGGTCCCATGATGAAAAAAGGTGAAATGAAAAATTCGAATTGGATTAAAGCATATGAAAATAATAACGTAAAAATTGGATTAGAATGTGGTTTTTCAGGAAAAGCCCAAATTGGAAAGGGAATGTGGGCGGCTCCAGATAAAATGCAGGATATGTTGGAGCAAAAAATTAATCATCCAAAATCTGGTGCAAATTGTGCTTGGACACCCTCGCCAACTGCAGCAACTTTACATGCCATGCATTATCATAAAATAAATGTTTTTGATGTCCAAAAAAAAATTGGAAAAAAAATAAAATTTGATTTAAATGGATTACTATCTATACCTATCATACAAAAACCTGTTTGGAATATAGATGATATTAGAAACGAGTTGGAGAATAACTGTCAAGGAATTTTAGGTTATGTTGTAAGGTGGATTGATAGTGGTGTTGGCTGTTCGAAAGTTCCTGATATCAATAATATTGGATTAATGGAAGATAGGGCAACTTTAAGAATATCCTCTCAACATATTGCTAATTGGCTTCATCATAACATATGCACTACTTTTCAAGTTTTAGAGACATTAAAAAAAATGGCAAAAATAGTAGATGATCAAAATAAGAATGATGCAAACTATGAAAAGATGTCAAGAAATTTTGAAAAATCTATCGCTTTTAAAACTGCTTGTGATTTAATATTTAAAGGTAAAGATCAACCATCTGGTTATACAGAACCATTATTACATTATAACAGATATTTAAAAAAAAATTAAAGTTCTGTTCTATTTTTAAAGGCAGAAAATAATGTGCCATCATCCAAACTTTCAATCTCACCACCTACTGGTAGACCTTGAGCTAATTTAGAAATTTTAACATTTAAATTTTTAAGAGTTTCTTCAATGTAATATGCTGTGGTTTGTCCCTCAACTGTTGCACTTGTGGCTACAATCACCTCATCAATGTTCTGCTTTTTTACTCTCTCGACAAGAGACTCTATAATTAATCTTTGATTTTTATCCACAGTTCCAGAAATTGTTCCACCAAGTATGTGGAAATAACCACTAAATATGTTGCTACCCTCGATGCTCCATTGATCTGAAATATTTTCAACAACACAGATCTTTGAAAATTTTTTTTGTAAGTTCTGGCAATTATCAAATCCATTGCATTCATCTTTTGAGGATTTTAGTACTCCACAATAATTGCATCTTGATATATTTTTATACACATCTAATAAAGCATTTATTGTAGGTTTCATTATCTCATTTTTGTTATTTATTAATTTTAATATAATTCTTTTTGCAGACTTCGGGCCTAATCCAGGGAATTTAGATACAGCTTTTATAAGATCCTCAATTTCCTTAATTTCCATAATCTTTTATAATGGCCATTTGAAACCTGGTATTCCAAAGCCTCCTGTTACTTTTGAAAGTTCATCAGAGGTCTTGGCTTTAAGGTTATTTTTTGCATTATTATGTGCCGCAATTATTAAGTCTTCTAATAGAGACTTATCATCTTTAAATAAACTATCTGAAATAAATAATCTTTCAATTTCACCATTTCCATTTAAAACTACTCTTACCTCGCCCCCACCAGAAGAACCTTCAGCTTTAATATTTTTAATTTTCTCTTGGCTTTCTTTAACTTTCGACTCTATCTCTTTTGCTTTTTCTAAAATTTTATTAAAATCAGCCATTACTATCTTCCTCTAAATCTTTAACATTAATAATTTCTAAGTCTGGAAACAAGTTAATTGCTTTTTTAAATGAGTCCGAATTTTTAAAATCGTCTAATTTATGGTTTTTATTTTGAGCTTCTATTTCTTTCATGGTTTTTGATCCAGTTTTTTTTGATAACATTATAATCCATCTTTCCCCTGTCCAGTCTAGTAGTTTAGTAGTTAAATTTTTTATAAAGTTTTTATCTAGATTTTCATTAAATGAAATTTCTATATTATTATTTTTAAAGCTAATTAAATTAACATTATTTTCTAATTCATACTTTAGCTCTATCTCCTTTTTGGAAACACAAACTGATAATAAATCAAAAAAAGAATTTATTTCTGTTTTATTTGAGTTTTTTTTGTCATCTATTGAAATTTTTTCCTGTTCTTGAGAAGAAAATTTAATTTGATTAATTGTTTTGTTATTGTTTTTATCTTTATGTAAATTCTTTACATAATTTTCGTCTATTTGATCTTTATTTTTATTCTCATCATTTGATAATGTTAAGTGATCTGATGTGCCCAAAACTTCTTTTTTTAGATACATTAATCTAATTAAAAACATTTCCACGGCCAAATGTTGGTTAGAAACTAAATTGATTTCACTTAATATATTGACAGAATATTCCCAAAATAAAAGTAATGATCTGTTATCAACACTATTTGACAAATTCTTTATTCTTTCAAGATCTGAATCTGTAAAATCTAAAGATGAACTTAAACTATTTATATTTTGGTGGTTTTTCAAATAATAAATTATTTCAAGAAAATTATTGATAAACAATTTTGGTTCTACTCCTTGATTGTAGATATTTTTATATAATTCTAAAACTTTTTTCTCATTACCCTTAAATATTTCAAAAATCAGATCTAAAAGGTAACCTTTGCCAAAATAACCAAAAATTTCTTGTGCTGACTTTAAGTCAAGTTTTTTGCCATCATCGTTATCACTTAAAAATACCCTGTCGAGTAAAGACAAAGAGTCTCTCACAGAACCTTCTGATATTTTTACTATGAGTTTTAATATATCTTCATCTAATTCCTTTTTTTCTAACAAAGTTATTTTTTTTAAAAAGCTTAGCAACTCATCAAAACTTATTCTCATTAAATCAAATCTTTGACATCTGGAAAGAACTGTTACAGGTATTTTGTTTGCCTCGGTAGTTGCAAAAATAAATTTTAAATACTCTGGTGGCTCCTCTAGAGTTTTCAATAAGGCATTGAAAGCTTGCTTGCTGAGCATATGAACTTCGTCAATTATGAATATTTTATACTTAGAGGAGGTTGGTCCATATCTTGAAAATTCAATAAGGTCTCTAACATCATCTACACCTGTTTTGCTTGCTGCATCAATTTCAAGAACATCTATATGCCTCGACTCACTGATTTGTAAACAATTGCTGCAATTGTTAATTAAGCAATCATTTTTTTTTGGATCTGAACAGTTAAGTGCTTTGGCCAAAATTCTAGCAATTGTAGTTTTTCCAACACCTCTAATACCAGTGAATAAAAATGCGTTAGGAATTTTGTTTAATGAAATAGATTTTCTTATTGTTTCAACAATAATACTCTGACCAACTAGCTCATTAAAAACTTGAGGTCTGTACTTTATTGCTAATACTGTTTTATTAGTGCTCATGTCAAAGGGACCAACCAACCTGGAGAATACTCATTACCCTTGCTCTTTTTCAAGCCTGGGGGAGTTTATGGTAATACCACCTGATTGGCCCCCATTTATTATAGCAGTTAAATTTTCTAGTCTACAATAAAAGTTTTGAAATATTAAATATTTCTGTAATCACTCGCCTCATAAACACCAAGTATATCCAGATTGACCGTATGGAAACCTAGCTCTTCTAAAGATTTTTGAATTTTTGGATCTTCTATATGGCCATACATGTCACAAATAAATAAATACTGCTCAAAACTATTTTGATCTGAAAAACTCTCTAACTTACTCAAATTAACATTATTTGTGGCAAAACCACCTAAACATTTATAAAGAGCTGCTGGTTTATTTTTTACTTTAAAAATACAACTTGTAATATAATTTTTTTTTTTAAATTCTGGGTGTAATTTTTTTTTTCCCATAATTAAAAATCTTGTAACGTTACTACTATTGTCCTCGATATTTTTTTTTATAATTTTTAAATTGTAAATCTTAGCGGCTAGCTCAGAGGCAATGGCCGCCTCATTGATTATTTTATTTTCACTTATATATTTTGCACTACCAGCGGTATCTGCAGCAATTATAGATTCAAATTTATTTGACTTTATTAATTTTTGACATTGTGAGATTGCCTGGGAATGAGATCTCACTGCTTTAACATTTTTCATTTCATTATCTTTTAGTATCATTAAATTATGTTTTATTTCTTGAAAATGTTCTGCATAAATTTGTAATTTGTATTTGTTAATCAAATATTGAATATCAGCAACTCTTCCTGCAATCGAATTTTCAACTGGAATAATTGTTTTATAGTTCTCGTTTTCGTAGGTTTTTTTAAAGCAATCTTCAAAAGTGTTGCAGGATATAAATTCACTTTTAGGGTAAATTTTTTCAGCAGCTAGGTGTGAATAGGCACCAGGTGATCCTTGATAAACAATTTTCATAGCTTTTAAATTTTATATTCCATTATTTTTTTTATTTCCACATAATCCTTAACTGTATCAATGCCTAAAGACTTATTTTTAGTATATACCACATCAATACTAATCCCATTATCAATAGCTCTTAACTGTTCTAGCCGATACATTAGCTCTTTGTTCGATTGTCTTAAATTAACAAATTGTTTTAGTATCGATGTTTTATATTGATATATTCCTATATGACCATAAATATTTTTTTTTTTAGAAGTTTCATAATTTCTTAAAAAAGTTTTTGTTTTAGATATTTTTTTTTTCATAATGTTATCCTCTGTAATCACTTTGACAATACTTTCATCTAAAAATTGATTTTTATTAATTTTAGTGGCAATTGTGCAAATATCTGATTTTTTTTTTAAAGTACTTTTATTGAGATTAATTATATCTTTTGGATTGATAAATGGTTCATCTCCTTGAAGATTAATTATATAATTACAATCAACTTTTTTTTTTATTTTTGTATATGCCTCATAGATTCTATCTGTGCCTGTTTTGTGTTTTTTTTTAGTTAGTATGTATTCACCATTTATTTTTTTAATATCCTCAGCAATTTCTTTGTCTCCAGTAGCCACATAAACCTTACCTACGCCAGACTCTTTTGCTCTTTTATAAACATGTTGAATTACTGACAAATTGTTTATTTTAAGAAGTGGCTTTTTAGGCAGACGAGTAGCGCTCAATCTTGATGGTATTATTATGATAGTTTTAGACATAATTTTAAAATTTTGTGCGTCTATGAGACGCAAACTTTTTTTTGGTAGTTTTTTTTTTGATTAACATGTTATACCTGCTTATATATTACAATGGATTCTTTTGAGATAAATAAGATAATAGCCTCTATACTTCTTGTAGCGCTATTAATAATAGGTATTAGCAAAATATCAAACATCATTTTTAAAGTTAATAAATTAGAAAATTCTGCCTATAAAGTAGAAATACCAGATAATACGACTAATCAGATAACCGAGAGTAAAAGTATGGAAGTTGAAAAGGCTGTTGATATTTCAGCCCTTATGGCTCTAGGTGATATAAACCATGGAGAAAAAGTTTTTAAAAAATGTTCTGCTTGCCACTCTATTGAAGCTGGAGGGGGTAATAAAATAGGGCCTGCTTTATACAATGTTGTGGGAAGAAAAATCGCAGCAGTAACCGATTATAAATATTCAAAAGCGTTAGTAGATTATAAAAAAAATTGGTCTTTTGAAGAATTGAATGGTTTTTTAATAAAACCTCAAAAATGGATAAAAGGTACTAAAATGGCATACGCTGGATTAAGAAAAGAAAAAGATAGGGCATCTGTTATTTTATATCTAAACAAATATTCAGATAGTCCTCTTCCGTTACCTTAATTTTCCAAAGCAATAAAGTAATATACTTTTTTGAACATGTACTCTGTTAGATGCTTGTTGCCAAACATGCGATTTTTTTCCTAAAAAAACATCATTTGTAACCTCTTTACCACGTGGCAAACAGTGCAAAAAAATACAATTTTTTTTTGCATAACTAAATAATTTTTTATCAATTTTAAAGTGTTTAAATGCTTTTATTTTATTTTTAATATTTGATTTGTCATTGAGAGATATAACTTTATCAGAAAATATCACATCTGCATTGTAAGCTGCCTTTTTTCGATCATTATAAATATAAATATTTTTCTTATTTTTTTTAACCCAATTCAAAATATCCTTATTTGGTTGAAATTTTTTTGGACACCCTATTGTTAATTTAAAAGAAAGTTTTACTGATGCCGCGATTAAACTATTTAGAACATTATTTGAGTCCCCTATCCAACATATGTTTAATTTTGATATCGGTTTTTTCTTAATTTCCTCAACAGTAAAAATGTCTGAAAGTACTTGTGTTGGATGTGATGATGGGCTCAATCCATTGATAACTGGAATTGACAGGTATTTTTTAAAATTTTCTATTTTTTTATCGTTGTCTGTTCTCAACATAAATCCATCACCATAAGTAGATAAAATTTTAGCTGTATCAGCTATACTTTCCCCGCCATGTCCCAGGTGAAGCTCATTTGATCTAAGTGTTATAGTTCCACCTCCTAATTGTTTAATGGCAAGATAAAAGCTTAAACGAGTTCTTAAACTAGATTTTTCAAACATCTGTACTAACAATTTACCTTTTAAAGGAACTCCTCTATCAAATTCTAATATATTTAATTTTTCTCTTAACTTTTTTCTTTTTTTTGCATCCTTAATAATTTTTCTTAAGTGTTTAGCTTGAATGTCTTTTAGATTAATAAAATGATTCATCTTATCTTAGATCTTTGCAAACTTTGCAAATAATTTTTAATGCAAAATCTATTTCTTTTTTTTTTACATTTAATGGAGGTAATATTCTAATAACATTTTCAGCAGCACGTATTGTTAACAATTTGTTATCCATCAGTTTTTTTATAAATTTTGTTGGATCTGTATATAATTGGATACCAATTAATAAACCTTTTCCTCTTATTTCTTTAATAGTTTTTGGATATTTAATTTTAATTTTGTTTAAGTTTTCAAAAAAATATTTAGAGGAACTTTTAATATTTTTTAGAAAAATTTTATTAGTAACGATGTCCATTACTGCATTACCAACAGACATGGCCAAAGGATTTCCTCCAAAAGTAGAGCCATGGGAACCTGGCGTCATTCCCGATCCAACTTTTTTATTCATCAAAACTGCCCCTATTGGAAAACCCCCACCAATACCTTTTGCAATAGGTACAATATCTGGTTTTACTTTAGATTTTTCAAAAGCAAAGAAATCGCCAGATCTTGCTACTCCACATTGAACTTCGTCAAGAATTAATAATATTTTCTTTTTATTGCACAGCTTTCTTAATTCTTTTAAACACCAATCTGGTATTACTTTTATTCCCCCCTCTCCCATAATGGTTTCAACCATAATAGCAGCAGTATTTTTATTAATCTTTTTTTTTAAAGAATTATGATTTCCAAATTTAAAATGATCAAACCCTGCTATTTTAGGACCAAATCCCTCTGTCATTTTTTTTGAACCACTCGCAAAAATTGCAGCTAGTGTTCTTCCATGAAATGAATTCTTAATACATAGAATTCTATTTTTATTTGGTTTTCCAATAGAGTAGAAATATCTTCTTGCGACTTTGACGGCTGCCTCGGTTGCTTCAGCACCACTATTTTGGAATATTACATAATCAGCAAAGCTATTTTTACATAACTTTTGAGCAAGTTTTTCTCCCTCTGGAATTTGAAAAGCATTAGAAACATGCCAAAGCTTTTTTGACTGAATATTAATAGTTTGAACAAGCTTAGGATGTGAATGACCTAAAGAGTTAACAGCTATTCCTTGGACGAAATCAAGATATTTTTTTTTATCATTTGAAAATAAATAACTTCCCCTTCCAAATTTAAATGAAATTTTTTTTCTATTATAATTCTTTGCTAAATAGCTCATGACTTTATTTTATAGCCTTTTTTATATAAATAATATGCAGTACACCATAATACTAAACTTAAAGATAACAAATACACTAGCCCAAATATTGTTGACCCATCACTTATACCAATCATTGAGAATCTTAGGCCGTCTATCATGTGAAAAAAGGGATTATAAATACTTATTTCTTTTAATATATCTGGCAATCTATTTATAGAATAAAATGTCCCAGATAGAAATGATAATGGTACTATAATAAAATTAGTTACAGTTGCCATATTGTCAAATTTTTCTGCCCACATACCAGCTATGAAACCAAGAGAACCCATTAAAAAAGAGGAAAGTAATAAGTAGCTTAAAAAGTAATGATAACTTAATACATTTACATCTACAAATAAGTTAAAGCAAATTATTGAAGATAAGCAAATTATAAATGATCTAGTAACTGATGCAAAAATTATAGCTAGGGTAACCTCGGAAGCAGATAGCGGACTACCTATTAAATCTACTATATTTCCCATTACTTTGCCCATTAATATTGAAGAAGAGGAATGTGAAAATGCTTGTTGGATTACTTGCATTGATATAAGTCCTGGAGCTAGAAACTCAATAAACGGCAAACCTAATACATCACCCCTTTCTTCTCCCCATGCAATCGAAATTACAATTAGAAATAGAATTCCTGTTAACATGGGCCCTAAAATTGTTTGGCCGAATACAATTAAAAACCTTAAAGTTTCTTTTTTATATAAAGTATAAAAACCTATCCAATTTATTAAACCAAATCTTCTTTTTCCGATTTTG
>CACGCL010000013.1 GCA_902571525.1 uncultured Pelagibacteraceae bacterium | reverse complement strand
TTGTTGAATTAAAAATATTTATAAAATTATCTATCGATATTGCATATGTTTTAATTAAAGGGTCTGGAAAAAATCCAAAAAATATTACTAGAATTGCTAGTGAAGATAATATTATTGTTTCATGCTTGTTTAAATCTACCATTTTATTAACATCAATTGTTTTTAATACATCTCCAAAAACAACTCTTTTGTAAAGCCACAACATATAAGCTGCACCAAGTATTACCCCAATACTGGCTATAGTGGCCGTCAAAATACTTTTTTTAAAAGTGCCTATTAGAACAAGAAACTCTCCAATAAATCCACTTGTTCCAGGTAATCCTAAAGCTCCCAATGTAAATATCATCAACATTATCGCATATTTGGGCATTATATTTACAAGACCAGAAAAATCTTTAATTTGTCTAGTTTTTAACCTGTCATAAATTACACCTACAGACAAAAATAATGCTGCTGAAATTAAACCATGGCTAATCATTTGAAAAATGCTTCCTTCAATTCCCTGATGGGTGAATGTAAAAATACCAAGCGTGACAAAGCCCATATGAGCAATAGATGAGTAAGCGATAAGTTTTTTCATATCCTCTTGCATTAAAGCAACTAATGAAGTGTAAATTATTGCAATTAAACTTAATATATAAACTAGAGGAACAAAATATATTGAAGCGATTGGAAATAAACCAACTGAAAATCTTATAAATCCGTAGCCTGCCATTTTCAAAAGGACAGCAGCAAGCAAAACTGATCCTGCTGTAGGTGCCTCCACATGTGCATCGGGTAGCCATGTATGAACAGGCCACATCGGAGTTTTGACTGCAAATGATGAAAAAAATGCTAGCCATAATAACTTTTGATAATTTTCTTGGATCCCCAACTCGTAAAGTTTTTCAACATCTGTTGTTCCTGATATCCAATAAATTGTGATTATTGCAACTAACATTAAAACAGATCCAACTAAAGTAAAAAGAAAAAATTTAAAAGCAGAATAAACTCTTCTATTACCACCCCAAATACCAATTATTAAAAACATAGGAATTAATCCACCCTCAAAAAAAAGATAGAAAATTATTAAGTCTAATGAACAAAATACTCCGATCATCAAAGTTTCCATAATTAAAATTGCAATTAAAAACTCCTTTAATCTATATGTAGTTGTTGAATTTACTGAAATTACACAGAGCGGAGTTACAAAAGTTGTGAGAATTATAAATAAAATAGAAATACCATCTATCCCAACTTTATAATTAATAAATCCCTCAATCCATACTCTATTTTCAACAAACTGGAATGCTGATATTGAAGGATCAAATATTTTCCAAAGATATAAAGATATAAAAAAATTTGCAAAAGTTATAAACAATGAAACATATTTGATACTAGTATTTCTCTCTGTAGATTTAATAAATACTAAAAATAAAGCACCTATAAATGGTAAAATTATCAAAGATGAGAGGATTGGAAACATTTTATTTAATAATTAAAAATGTTAATAAAAGAGAAAAACCTAAAAGCATTATAAAAGCATATTGATAAATAAATCCACTTTGGAATTTAACCGCATATAAAGAACATTTTTTTACAATATTTGATATGCCGTCTGGACCAAATCTATCTATAATTAAATTATCTATTTTTCTCCAAAGAAAATTACCTAAGTTCTTAAGAGATTTTACAAATATGAAATCATATAGTTCATCAAAATACCATTTTTTTTTTAAAAAAACATATATTGGATAATTTGTTTTTACAATTTGATCGATAATGAAGTGTTTTTTTAAAAATAAAAAGTAGGAAAATGGAATAGAGATAGTTATTAGAAAAGGTGTTAATATTAAAAACCATATAGGTGGATGATCATTGCTTAATGGTTCAAGAAATATAATTGAGTCTTTCCAAAATAACTTGCTGCTTTCACTGCCTATAAATAATTCTTTGAAAAACATTCCAGAAAATATTGCCCCTATAGATAATAAAATTAAAGGGATTAACATAACTAAAGATGATTCGTGAAGATCATTTATATTTAATTTTTTACTATTAAAATTACCGTGAAAAGTTAAAAATATTAATCTCCATGAATAAACCGATGTTAGAATTGCAGTAATTATACCTATAGCTGCTGCATAATTACTTAAATTGCCTTTTTCAAGATATGCAAACTCAATAATTGCATCCTTAGAATAAAAACCAGATAAAAAAGGGAAACCCGTTAATGCCAGTGTTCCAATAATCATCATTATATAAGTAAGTGGTAACTTTTTCCAAACACCACCCATATTTTTTATATCCTGCTCATCTTTAAATGAATGAATTACTGAACCTGCTCCTAGAAATAATAATGCTTTAAAAAAAGCATGTGTGAATAGATGAAACATCGCAACATTGTATGCTCCTACTCCTGCAGCAAAAAACATATAACCGAGCTGACTACAAGTTGAGTAAGCAATTATTTTTTTTATATCGTTTTGGACTAGTGCTACGGTTGCTGCGAAAAATGCTGTTGACATTCCTATAAAAGTTACAATTTCTAAGCCAAGTGGCGATAATTCATAAATTGGAGAACATCTTACGATTAAAAATACACCAGCGGTTACCATAGTTGCTGCGTGTATTAACGCAGAAACAGGTGTTGGACCTTCCATTGCATCTGGCAACCATGTATGAAGAAAAATTTGTGCTGATTTACCCATTGCACCAATAAATAGAAGAATACAAATTAAATCTATAGCATTGAAATTAAATCCAAGAAAATTTATTTTTTCAGAGACCAGGCTTGGAATTAATTTAAAAACTTCGTTGTAATTGATTGTGCCAAAATAATAAAAAATTAGAAATATACCTAATGCTAATCCAAAGTCTCCAACTCTATTTACGATAAAGGCTTTAATTGCCGCGTTATTGGCACTTTTTTTTTTAAACCAAAATCCAATTAAAAAATAAGAACAAACTCCAACTCCTTCCCAACCAAAGAAAAGTTGCAAAAAATTGTCTGAGGTAACTAAAATCAGCATGGAAAAAGTAAATAATGACAAATACGACATAAATCTCGGTTTATGAGGATCGTGCTGCATGTATCCGATTGAATAGATATGGACAAGTGAAGATATAAAGGTAACTACAACTAACATTACAGATGACAATGGATCAATTTTAATTGACCAATTTACATCCAATGTTCCAGAACTTATCCATGATGAAACAATTATGTTGGAATTATAATTATTAGTTATTACATCATAAAATACGTATATTGAAAGAATTGCAGATATCGAGACAAATAAACTGGTTAGTATTCCTGAAAATTTACTACCTATTTTATTTCCAAAAAAACCAGAAAGAATCGCCGCTAACAATGGAAGAAAAATAATTAATATTTCCATTTTATCCTTTAAGATTATCTATTTCCTCAACTCTAATTGTGCCTGAATTTCTATAATACACCACTATTATAGCTAAACCTATTGCAGCTTCCGCAGCAGCAACCGTTAATATAAATAAAGTAAAAATTTGACCGCTTATATCATTTAAAAAAATTGAGAAGGATACTAAATTTATATTTACTGCTAATAATATTAGTTCGATACTCATTAATATTACTATTACATTTTTTCTATTGAGAAAAATTCCAACAACTCCGATTGTAAAAATTATTGCACCAAGTGTTAGGTAATGTCCTATTCCAATATCAAGCATCTATTTTTACTCCTTCTTTATTCTTTACATCTACTAACTTTACTCCATCATATTTTTCTCTTGAAATTTGTCGAATATAACTTTGTCTTTTAAGACCAGAGCGCTGTCTAAATGTTAAAACTATCGCTCCTATCATAGCAACTAATAAAATCATTCCAGATAATTGAAATAAATGTATATAATCGGTGTATAAAACATTGCCTATAGAATGAGTATTTGTCACACTATTGGTATATATATTAATAAATTCACTTTTTAAATCAGGTTTTAATTTCCATCCTCCTACTACAATTATTAGTTCGAAAAAAATTATCAAACTTACAATCATGCCTATTGGAATATGCTTGCTTCCCGAAGTAGCACCGAACCATTGATTTTTTTGTTGGGCAACGTTTAACATCATTACTACAAATAAAAATAAAACAGCTACCGCACCTACATAAACAATCAACATTATCATTCCAAGAAATTCTGCACCTATCAAAATGAATAAGCAAGAAATACTAATAAAATCTAAAATTAAAAAAAAAACTGAATGTACTGTATTTTTCGAAGCAGTTACCATTATTGCTGATACAATTGCAATTAATGAAAATATATAAAAGAAAAATGCGTGAGCTGGCATGTAAATATTTATCTATGTGGATTGTCAGCCTTAATATTTGCAGCTAAAACACTTTCCCATCTATCTCCATTTTCAAGAAGTTTTTCTTTTGTATAATATAATTCTTCTCTTGTCTCTGTTGCAAACTCAAAATTAGGACCTTGCACAATTGCATCAACTGGACAAGACTCCTCACATAAGCCACAATATATACATTTTAACATGTCAATATCATATCTTGTGGTTTTTCTACTACCATCCTCTCTTTCACTAGATTCTATTGTAATTGCTTGAGCTGGACAAACTGCTTCACATAATTTACATGCTATACATCTTTCTTCTCCGTTGGGATACCTCCTTAATGCATGTTCTCCTCTAAATCTTGGACTGATTTTACCTTTTTCAAATGGATAATTTATGGTTTTTTTTGGTTTAAACATTTCTTTTACTGCAATCACTAAACCACTCACAAAATCTATCATAAATACAGTTTTTATAAATCTTGATATTTTCATAATTAGCTTTTTGGCAATAAATCAAAGTACATTAAATAACTTGAGGTTAAAACAACCCAAATTAATGAAATTGGTAAAAAAACTTTCCAACCAAGTCTCATTAGTTGATCATATCTATATCTTGGTACAATAGCTTTAACTAGCGCAAATAAAACAAATAAAAAAAGTATTTTTAGAATAAACCACAATGGATCAGGTACTATTGAAAAAGGGTAAATATCTATTGGAGAAAGCCATCCACCTAAAAACAATATTGAGCCTAGTGCACACATTAACAAAATGTTCGCATATTCGCCTAACCAAAACATAGCATACATCATTCCTGAGTACTCTGTTTGATAGCCAGATACTAGTTCTGCTTCTGCCTCGGGTAAATCAAAAGGTGGACGATTAGTTTCTGCAAGCGCAGAAATAAAAAAAATTACAAACATTGGAAATAAAGGAACAACAAACCATATTCTTTCTTGGGCCAAAACAATGTCACCTAAATTTAAAGAACCCACACATAGTAAAACATTTATAATTATAACCCCTATTGAAACTTCATATGAAACCATTTGTGCAGCAGATCTGATTGAGCCTAAAAAAGGATATTTTGAATTAGATGCCCAACCTCCCATTATAATTCCGTACACCCCTAACGATGAGATTGCAAAAATATATAATATTCCAACGTTAATATTAGCTAATACAAAATCTTCACTAAATGGAATCACTGCCCATGCGACTAATGCTAGGGTCATGGTAACTATAGGTGCTAGAATAAATATAACTTTATTCGAGCTTGCAGGAATTATAATTTCTTTAAAAATATATTTTAAAGCATCTGCTAAAGATTGAAGCAATCCAAAAGGTCCAACCACGTTTGGTCCTTTTCTTTTTTGAACAAATGCCCATATACGTCTGTCCAACCATACAATCATGGCAACTGAAACCAAAACTGGTAATAAAAGAAACAAAATTTTATAAGTTTCAGAAAACAAAATATTTAAATATTCCACTTCATCCTTCTGTTCCAGTCTTTTTTAATCTTGTTCTAATACTTCTGCATTCATTCATTGTTTTTGATGATCTGGCAATTACATTTGAATGATAGTAGTCAATAGGTAAAGTTGAAATTTTTTCTTTAATAAAATCTTCTTTAAATAAATTAGAGTTATCATTTTTTTTGTTTGAACTAATATAACTATTCATAGCGTTTGAAAGTTCATTTTTGTCTTTAAACAAACTTTCTTTACCTGTTAGTTTAGATATTTCATTTATTATAACCCAATCTTCTTTTGCCTCTCCGGGGGGATAAGAAGCCTTAAAAGCCCTCTGTAATTTACCTTCTAAATTTGTAAAAGATCCATCTTGTTCAGTAAATGCAGCGCCTGGAAGTACAAGATCTGCCATTTCAGCACCTTTGTCACCATGGCTTCCTATGTACACTATGAACTCATTTTTTTTATTAAATGAAAAGTTATCCTGTCCAAATAAAAAAATTAATTCAAAAAAATTATTTTTTATTTTTTCTAAAGTGTCATTTGTTTTACAAACAATATCTAAATCGTATGAACCAATAGCTGAGGCATTTAAAGGAAGAACATTTATTGCATTCCACTCTTCATTAATTTTATTATTTTTTGTTAAAAATTTTTTAAGACCCTCAAACATATATTTTGATGAACTCAGATTGAGAGCTGTTTCACCAAATATTACCATAGGATATTTTGCATTTTTAACCTTGTTAGAGATTTCACTATTATTTTCAATAATCTTTTTTACCTCTTCTGTTGTATTTGTAAGTATTTTATAAGGATAAGTAAGATCGCCTAAGTCTTCTAAAGAAAAAATTTCTGTATTATTTTTTAAAAATGACTTTCTTATTCTAGCATTCAACATTGTCGCTTCATGTCTTGGATTGGTACCAATTAATAAAATCAGATCACTTTTTTCTATGCCTTTTATTTCAGAATTAAAAAGATAGTTTTTTCTGTTGCTTAAATTAATATATATATTTTTTTCTCTAGACTCTAAATCTTTAGATTTTAAAATTTTACTAAATAATTCTTTAGATGCAAATAATGTTTCCATATTTGTTAGGTCGCCTGTTAAACCAGCTATTTTTTCTGGATTTGTTAAATTCATCTTATTCTTTAGTATCTCAAAAGCTTCGAGCCAGCTAACTTTTTTAAATTTATTTTCTTTTTTAACGTAAGGTGTATCTAGTCTTTGATATTTTAAACCATCACAAGAATATCTAGTTTTATCTGAGATCCATTCTTCATTAATTTCCTCGTTGATTTTCGGCAATATTCTTTTTACTTCCCATCCATAGGTATCAACTCGTATATTAGAACCAACTGCATCCATAACATCAATTGACTCGGTTTTTTTTAACTCCCATGGTCTAGCTTCAAATACATATGGTTTAGAAGTAAGGGCCCCAACTGGACATAAGTCAATTACATTTGCTGATAATTCTGACTCCATAGCTTTTTCTAAATAAGTTGTAATTTGCATGTCTTCACCTCTACCAATAGCTCCTATTTCTGGAACACCAGCAACTTCTCTTACGAATCTCACACAACGAGTACAATGTATGCATCTGGTCATTTGGGTTTTTATTAATGGACCCATATATTTTTCGGGAACAAATCTTTTATTTTCCTTGTATCGAGATTTATCAATTCCATAAAACATGGATTGATCTTGTAAATCACATTCACCACCCTGATCACATACTGGGCAATCAAGGGGATGATTTGCTAAAAGAAATTCCATGACACCTTTTCTGGCTTTTTCAACAAAGCTTGTATTAGTTTTAATATTCATCCCCTCTGTTACTTGCATTGCACACGATGCTACCGGTTTTTTTGATTTTTCTATTTCTACAAGACACATTCTACAGTTTCCAGCAATTGAAAGTTTTTCATGATAACAAAACCTTGGTATTTCAAAGCCAGCTATTTCGCATGCTTGTAAAATAGTAAGACCTTCTTCGACTTCTATATCAATATCATTAACTTTAACTTTTAACATTTTTTTACATCTTCTTCTAAAATATGTTGATCTATTAAATATGGAATATTTTTGCTATTTTTAACTAGTGGATCAAAATTATTTCTTTCAATAATTTCTTTTTTAAAATGTCTCAATAAACCTTGCACAGGCCAGGCTGAACCTTCCCCAAAAGCGCAAATAGTGTGGCCCTCAATTTGTTTAGTAACATCAGCGAGCATATTCACCTCGTCTTTAGAAGCTTCTCCTTTTGCCATCCTCTCCAAAATTCTCCACATCCAACCCGAACCTTCTCTACATGGTGTACATTGTCCGCAACTTTCATGTTTATAAAACCTTGCTATTCTCGCCATACACTTAATAATATCTTGGTCTTTATTAATGACAATAATTCCAGCAGTACCTAAACCACTATTATTCTCAACTAAAGAGTCAAAGTCCATGGTTATATTTTCACTTATTTCTTTACTTAGCATTGGCATTGATGAACCACCTGGAATAACCGCTTGTAAATTTTCCCATCCTCCTACAACTCCACCTGCATGTTTTTCTATTAAGTCTTTTAATTTAGTACCCATTTCCTCTTCGACATTACATGGACTATTAACATTGCCTGAAATACAAAATATTTTAGTTCCAGTATTTTTAGGTTTACCCAAAGATGCAAACCATTTTGATCCTTTTCTTAAAATTGTTGGTATAACTGCTATGGTCTCAACGTTATTTATAATTGTAGGACATCCATATAATCCAACCAGGGCAGGAAAAGGTGGTTTTAATCTTGGCTGCCCCTTATTGCCTTCAATACTCTCGAGAAGAGCAGTTTCTTCGCCACAAATATATGCGCCCGCTCCATAATGCAAATAAATATCAAGCTCCCATCCAGTCCCTGATGAATCTTTACCAATTAAATTTTTTTTATAAGCTTCGTCAATTGCATTCTGCAATTTAATGCCCTCGTTGTAATATTCACCTCTTAGATAAATATAGCATTTATGAGCATTAACTGCGTAAGATGCTATTAAACAACCTTCAATTAATTTATGTGGTTCAAATCTTAGAATATCTCTATCTTTGCATGTGCCAGGTTCAGACTCATCGGCATTTATTACTAAGTAATGGGGTTTTGCTCCAACTTCTTTTGGTGCAAATGACCATTTTAAACCAGTTGGAAAGCCTGCTCCACCCCTACCTCTTAACTCTGATTTTTTTACCTCTTCTATAATCCAATCTCTTCCTTTAGCACATATTTCCTTAGTATTTAACCAATCACCCCTACTTTTTGCAGAGTCCAAGCTTGAACCAAGGTCATTATATAAATTTTTAAAAATTCTATCTTTATCTTCAAGCATTTTTATTCTCTAATAAAGTCTTTCTATTTTTTTCAGGTTCAGAATTTAATCTACCTCGATATGAACCTGGTTTTGGTTTTTTATCCTTTAAGATATCTTTAATTATATTTTCAAATTGTTTCATATTAAGATCCTCATAGTAATCATCGTTAATTTGGGCCATTGGAGCGCTGATACAAGCACCTAAGCATTCAACCTCAGTCCAAGAACAATTTTTATTACTTGAAAGTTCATTTTCTTTTTCAGAAATATTTTTTTTACAAATATCAACAAGTTTATATGCGCCTCTTATCATGCAAGGCGTTGTAGTACAAATTTGAACATAATATTTTCCAACAGGTTTTAAATTATACATCGAGTAGAAGGTTGCCACTTCATATACATTTATATAAGAAATATCTAAAAATTTTGCTATATATTTCATTGCTGCTAGAGGTATCCAATTATCATTTTGTTTTTGAGCAATATACAGTAAAGCCATAACAGCGCTTTTTTTTTTACCTGATGGATAATTTAAAATTATTTTATTAGCTAAGTTTAAATTTTGATTATTGAATTTAAATTTATCTGGTTGGTCCTTTGAAACTTTTTTTATACTCATCGATCTATCTCTCCAAAAACGATATCTAAAGAGCCTAAAACAGCAGGTACATCTGCTAACATATGACCTTTAATTAAATAATCCATAGCTTGGAGATGAGAAAAACCAGGTGCTCTTATTTTACATTTATATGGTCTATTAGTGCCGTCTGAAATTAAATAAACACCAAACTCACCCTTGGGTGCCTCAACAGCTTTATAAATTTCATCTTTTTTTACTCGATAACCTTCAGTAAACAATTTAAAATGATGTATAAGAGCCTCCATAGATTGCTTAATATCTTTTTTAGAAGGAGGAGTTATCTTGTTATCAAGTGATTTTACTGGCCCGTTAGGTAAATTTTGTAAACATTGCTCAATGATTTTTATGCTTTCCCTCATTTCTTCAATTCTACATAAATATCTATCGTAACAATCTCCATTTTTTCCAACTGGTATTTTAAAATTAA
The DNA here is from genome assembly GCA_902571525.1 of uncultured Pelagibacteraceae bacterium. Taxonomy (GTDB): domain Bacteria; phylum Pseudomonadota; class Alphaproteobacteria; order Pelagibacterales; family Pelagibacteraceae; genus Pelagibacter. Next base: position 9,518 of record CACGCL010000013.1, on the reverse strand, counting down.
TTTGTTCATAACAATCATATGGTTGTGATTTTCTTAAGTCCCATGGAATTCCTGAGCCCCTGAGCATTACGCCTGAAAATGAGTAATTTAATGCATCCTCCTTAGATACAATTCCAATATCAACATTTCTTTGTTTAAATATTCTGTTATCTGTTAATAATGTTTCTAGATCATCAATGATTTTTGGGAATGTTTTGCAAAAATCAAGTATATCTTTTTCTAAACCTCTTGGTAAATCTTTGTGAACTCCACCTGGTCTAAAATAGTTGGCATGCAGTCTTGAACCAGACACTCTCTCGTAAAAACCCATTAGTTTTTCTCTTTCTTCAAATCCCCAAAGTGATGGGGTTAAAGCACCAACATCTAAAGCTTGTGTAGTAATATTTAAAATATGACTTAAAATTCTCCCAATCTCACAGAATATGACTCTGATGTATTGACCTCGAATTGGAACTTCAACATCCATTATTTTTTCAATAGCCAAAGCAAACGCATGTTCTTGATTCATCGGCGCTACATAATCAAGTCGATCAAAATATGGGATTGCTTGTGAGTAAGTTTTGTTTTCAATTAACTTTTCAGTGCCCCTATGCAACAAACCTATATGCGGATCAGCTTTTTCAACGACTTCACCGTCTAATTCTAATATTAATCTCAAAACTCCGTGCGCAGCAGGGTGCTGAGGACCAAAATTTAAATTTAGTGTTTTTTTTTCTTTAGTCATTTTTTTTTTGCACTTCTTTTATATATTCTGTCCCTTCCCAAGGACTTGCATAATCGAAATTCCTATAATTTTGCTCAAGTTTTACCGGTTCATATATTACTTTTTTCTTTTCCTCACTATATCTAACTTCTGTATGACCTGTGATGGGAAAGTCTTTTCTTAAAGGATGTCCTGAAAAACCATAGTCTGTAAGTATTCGTCTTAAGTCTGGATGATCATTAAACTTAATGCCGTACATGTCAAAAACTTCTCTTTCCATCCAATTAGCAGAAGGAAAAATTTTTGTGAGAGAATTAACGACCTCATTTTCATCAATATTAAAATTTATATTTAATCTTAAATTAAATTCATGGCTTAAAAATAAATAAATCATTTTAAATCTATTTTCACTGATAATATAATCTACTGCAGTAATATCTATTAATTGTCTAAATTTAGTAAAATTATTTTTTTTTAAAAAAATTACAACGTCTAACAAAGATTCTTTATTTATCTGAATTTCAAGTTGATCGTGTTTAATTCTAGAAAAATTAATTTTAGTGGTTAATTCAGAATTAATTTTTTTTTCTAAGCTAATTAAAGACATTTTATCTTTCTAAAGAACCATGATTTCTTATTTTTTTTTGGAGTTGCATGATTCCATATAGCAGTGCCTCAGCCGAAGGCGGGCATCCAGGAACATATATATCAACTGGAACTATTCTGTCACAGCCCCTAACAACAGAATAAGAATAATGATAATATCCTCCACCGTTAGCACAGCTTCCCATGGAAATCACATATCTAGGTTCTGGCATTTGGTCATAAACCTTTCTTAATGCTGGTGCCATTTTGTTTGTTAACGTTCCAGCAACAATCATAACGTCTGATTGTCTGGGCGAAGCTCTTGGGGCTGCACCAAATCTTTCAAGATCGTATCTTGGCATAGATGTTTGCATCATTTCTACAGCACAACAAGCAAGACCAAATGTCATCCAATGTAAAGATCCAGAACGGGCCCAATTAACTAAATTGTCCATTGATGTTGTTATAAAACCTTTGTCAGCAAATTCTTTTGCCAAATCTTTAAATTCCTCAGGGATTTTTTTTTCTCTGTCTGTTAAATTCATTTTATTCCCAATCCAATGCACCTTTCTTCCATTCATAAATAAAACCAATAGTCAAAATAAATAAAAACAACATCATGGAAAAAAAACCAAAAAGACCTATATTGCCTAATGTAATTGCCCATGGGAATAGAAATGCAATTTCTAAATCAAAAATTATAAATAATATTGCAACTAAATAAAATCTTATGTCAAATTCCATTCTAGAATCATTAAATGGCTCAAAACCACACTCATAAGCAGATAATTTTTCTGGATCAGGATTTTTTGGTGAAAAAGCAAAATTTAATATCACAAAACCTAAGCTCAGTATTGAGGCGATAGCCAAAAAAATTATTATGGTTAAATAATTATTTAAAAATTCTAAAGACATAGTGTGTATATATAATGTTTAATAGTAAATTAAAGTGCAGTTACGTCACGTTTTTATTGGCTTATTTGCTATAAGATTTCGTTAGTTGATAATAGTTATCATTATGGCGGGAGTGACGGGACTCGAACCCGCGACCTATCGCGTGACAGGCGATCGCTCTAACCAACTGAGCTACACCCCCTTTAAATAAAATATCTTTGGTGGGCAGTAAAGGACTCGAACCTTTGACCCCCTCGGTGTAAACGAGATGCTCTACCAACTGAGCTAACCGCCCCCAAAGAGCCGTACTTTTACATCAGTGTTGGTTAAATGTAAATTATAATTTATTGAATACTCGCTGGAGTTTTTTCACTTTTTTTATTATCAGATATACTATCAACCTCAACCCATTCAACAGGTTTGAGAACTTTTGTTAAGGCTATTTTAAGAACTTCATCAGCTGTCTCTACAGTTGTAATCTTTATATCATCTTTAACTTTTTTTGGGACATCAACAAGATCTTTTTTGTTGTCTTTTGGAATTAAAACTTCTTTAATACCAGCTCTATGAGCTGCAAGAAGTTTTTCCTTTAAACCACCAATTGGCAAAACCTGACCTGTAATGGTTACTTCTCCAGTCATCGCCACGTCTTTATTAACTGGGATTTTACTTATTGAAGAAACTATTGATGTTACCATGGCTATTCCAGCAGATGGCCCATCTTTTGGTGTTGCTCCCTCTGGAACATGAATATGAAAATCTTTTTTTTCAAAAGTTGGTGGAATTATACCAAAATCTAAACATTTTGATCTTACATAAGATTTGGCTGCTTTTACAGACTCCTGCATTACATCTCCAAGTTTTCCAGTAATTTGCATTCTCCCTTTACCAGGCATATTGACTGTTTCAATTTTTAAAATCTCACCTCCAAACTCAGTCCAAGCTAAACCTGTAACAATACCTATTTTGTTTTTATCCTCAATTTCACCAAATTTATATTTTCTAACACCTAAAAATTCTGATAGATTATCATTATCAACTTTAACTTTTTCTGTCTCTTTATTAACAACCTTTTTAACAACTTTTCTTGATATTTTAGATATTTCTCTCTCTAAGTTTCTTACACCTGACTCTTTTGTATAATATCTAATTACATCTTTAATTGTGCCATCGCCAAAATTCATTTCTCCTTCTTTAACACCATTGTCCTTAATTTGCTTTGGTAATAAATATTTATTAGCAATATTAATTTTTTCATCTTCAGTATACCCAGGTATTCTAATAACTTCCATTCTATCAAGAAGAGGAGGAAGTATATTTAATGTGTTTGCAGTTGTAACAAATAATACATCTGAAAGATCGTAATCAACCTCAAGATAATGGTCATTGAATGTTGTGTTTTGTTCCGGGTCTAAGGCCTCTAGCAATGCTGAAGAAGGGTCTCCTCTGTAGTCATTGCCAACTTTATCGATCTCATCAAGTAAAAATAAAGGATTTTTTGTTCCAGCTTTTTTCATCATTTGAATTATTTTTCCTGGAAGCGATCCTATGTAAGTTCTCCTATGACCTCTTATTTCTGCTTCGTCTCTAACACCGCCTAATGACATTCTTACAAATTGTCTATTAGTTGCCTTTGCAATAGATTTTCCGAGTGATGTTTTTCCTACACCAGGAGGACCTACCAAACATAAAATTGGTCCTCTAATTTTATTCATTCTTTTTTGAACTGCTAAAAATTCAACGATCCTTTCTTTAACTTTTTCTAAGCCAAAATGATCTTCATCTAAAATTTTAAGGGCTTTATTAAGATCAATATCTACTTTGTCTTTTTTAAACCATGGTAAGTCAACCATCCAATCTAAATAATTTCGCACAACTGTTGCTTCAGCAGACATCGGGCTCATATTTTTAAGTTTTTTTAATTCAGACATACATTTTTTTTCAACTTCTTTTGGCATTTTTGATCTTAATATGGCTTTATTCAAACTTGATGTTTCATCCTTTCCGTCTTCGATTTCACCTAGTTCTTTTTGGATAGCTTTGAGCTGTTCATTTAAATAATATTCTCTTTGAGTTTTTTCCATTTGAGTTTTAACTCTTCCACGAATTCTTTTTTCAACACCAATTATACTGGTTTCGTTGTCCATAATTTTATTAATTAAACCAAGTCTTTTTTTTAGATCTAGTGTTTCAAATACTTGTTGTTTTTCAGAAATCGTTGCATTTAAATGTGATGCAATATTATCTGAAATTTTTGATGGATCTTTTAAAAGTTTAATGTTGTTAATTGTCTCATTAGAAATTTTTTTGTTAACTGATGTAAGTTTTTCTAATTTTTTGATAGAATTTAACGCAAGTGTCAACAAATCTTCATCTTTGTCTATAATTTCAACAAGTTTTTCATAAGAACACGATAAAAAATCCTTATTATCTTGGAATTCGTTAATTTTTACTCTACTGAGACCCTCTACTAAAACTTTAACAGTTCCATCAGGTAATTTAAGTAATTGTAAAATAGTACTTTCACAACCATAATTAAAAATATCATTTTTCTTTGGATCATCGACTTCTGAATTTTTTTGAGTTATTAAAACAATTTTTTTGTCTTTTTTCATAACCTCGTTAAGAGCCGTAATTGACTTATCTCTTCCAACAAACAAGGGAATAACCATGTGCGGAAATACGACTATATCTCGTAGGGGCAATAATGCAGAATTAAATTTAACTTCCATAATCCAATTATATGGATATTAAAGTAAATAATGCAATAGTTTTTTGTCTTTTATTAGGTGCAATATTACGCAGCTGAGGTTTTTGATTTGTCTTTATCTTGCTTGTTCTTTGAATGAACAATAATTGGTTGGGATTCTCCTCTTACAGAGTTAACATCTACAATAACTTCGCTCACATTTTCTAAACTTGGTATTTCAAACATGCTTTTTAACAACACATTCTCAAGTATTGATCTCAAACCTCTTGCCCCAGTTTTTTTTTTGATAGCTTTTATAGCCACTTCTTTAATTGCATTATCCTTAAAATTAAGTTTTACACCTTCAAGTTTGAACAATTCCTGATATTGTTTTATTAGAGAATTTTTAGGTTCTTGTAAAATTTTAATTAAAGATTTTTCATCTAAATCGTCTAATGTAGCTGTTATCGGAAGTCTTCCAATAAATTCAGGAATAAGACCGTATTTTAACAAGTCCTCAGGTTCTAAACTTTTAATCCACTCTCCAGTTTTTTTATCTTCCATGGATTTTACTTTAGCTCCAAAGCCGATAGAAGATCCTTTGTCTCTTTGTGAAATTATTTTATCTAATCCCGCAAAAGCTCCTCCGCAAATAAATAAAATATTTGTTGTGTCTACTTGTAAAAATTCTTGTTGAGGATGTTTTCTTCCCCCTTGTGGAGGTACACTGGCAACAGTACCTTCCATTATTTTAAGTAATGCTTGTTGCACCCCTTCTCCAGAAACATCTCTAGTTATAGAAGGATTTTCAGATTTCCTGCTAATTTTATCTACTTCATCTATGTAAACTATTCCTCTTTGAGCTTTCTCAACATTATAATCTGCAGCTTGTAATAACTTTAATATAATATTTTCTACATCTTCTCCAACATATCCAGCTTCAGTAAGAGTGGTTGCATCAGCCATAGTAAAAGGAACATCCAAAATTCTTGCCAAGGTTTGAGCTAATAAAGTTTTTCCACATCCAGTGGGACCAATTAAAAGAATGTTTGATTTAGCGAGTTCAACATTTTTAGATGTTTTGTTTTCATAATTTAATCTTTTGTAATGATTATGAACAGCAACAGATAAAACTTTTTTTGCTAAATCTTGACCTATAACGTAATCATCTAATACTGAGCAAATTTGTTTTGGAGAAGGTAATCCATCCTGATGTTTTACAAAAGTATCTTTATTCTCTTCTTTAATTATATCCATGCACAATTCTACACACTCATCACAAATAAAAACTGTAGGACCGGCAATTAATTTTCTTACCTCGTGTTGGCTTTTGCCACAGAAAGAACAGTACAAAATGTTTTTGTTATTACTCATAGAATTTTAAAACGAATCAATAGTAATACTCTATTATAATTAGTATACTTATTTCAAGTTTAGTATAATGTTAAAACTAGATGTAGTGGAAAACTAAATTCTTTTCTCAACCACTTGATCAATTAAACCAAAATCTTTAGCGTTGTCAGGTGTCATAAAATTATCTCTTTCTAAGGCATCTTTAATTTGGTCAACATTTTTACCTGTGTGCTTAGAATATATTTCATTTAACCTTTTCTTTAATGATAAAACTTCATTAGCATGAATTTCTATATCAGTAACTTGCCCTTGAAATCCTGCTGATGGTTGATGGACCATTATTCTTGAGTTAGGTAGAGAAAATCTTTTTCCTTTTTTTCCAGCGGCTAATAAAAAAGAACCCATTGAAGCAGCTTGACCGATACAAAGTGTTGATACATCTGGTTTTATGTATTGCATTGTATCATAAATTCCTAATCCAGCTGTAACTAACCCACCTGGACTATTAATATACAAAAAAATTTCTTTTTTTGGATTCTCAGATTCTAAAAAAAGTAATTGAGCTGTAACTAATGATGCTACGTTATCATTTATTGGGCCTACAAGAAAAATAATTCTCTCTTTTAAAAGTCTTGAATATATGTCATATGCTCTTTCCCCTCTTGATGATTGCTCAACAACCATTGGAATTAATGTATTCATATGTTCTGATATTTTAATACTCATATTAGCGAATCAACTACTTATACAACTTGAAATTACTTTTTGCTAACTTTTTTTGTTTTTTTTGAAATAGAGGCTTTATTTTCTTTTTTTTTAATTTTATTTTTATCTTTAACTGATGAGGAAGCCTTTATGGTTTTGTTTTGTTCTTCTATATTTTTTTCATTCTCTACTTTTATGATTTTTTCAGCCTCAATCTTATTTAAAACTTTTTTATTTGATTTGGCTTTTGATTTTATAAAGTCAATTATTTTTTCTTCATATAGAGTCCCTCTTAAACTAGCTGAAGCTGAGGGATTTTTTTTATAATAATCCATAATTATTTTTTCTTGACCAGGCATCATGCTTAATTGTTTTTGGATCTCAGCTTGTATTTCATTGGGGTCAACTTTGATTTTATTTTTTTCACCTATTTCATTTAAAATTAATCCAAGTTTTATTCTTTTGGATGCTTTTTTCTCTAAATTTATTTTATTTTTTTTTAAATCTTCCTCTGTTTGACCTTGACCTAATACTTTTATCTCTTCGTCTATGAGTGCTTGAGGTACATCTTCAACTTTAATTTGCTCTAATCCTTTTAATATTTGATTTTTTGAAATCATATTAAGAGAATTTTTGAACTCCTCATTAATTTGTTTTGACATAATTTTCTTCAAATCATTTAAATCTTTAGCTCCTAAGGTTTTGGCAAAGTCATCGTTAATTTCTACTTCCTTAGGTTTTTTTACATAATTAATTTTACATTTAAAAATACTTTTTTTTCCTACAAGTTCTTTCTTAGGAAAGTTTTCTGGCAAAATTACTTCAACATTAATCTCATCACCTTTTTTTGCTTTCAGCAATTGTTTATCAAAACCGCTAATAAATAAATCTTTGCCAATTTCAATTTGTGTATTTTTTCCTTCGTTTCCTTCGAATTCATTCCCGTCAACTGTAGCCTTATAGTCAAATGATATAAGATCTCCTTCGTTTGCTACTTTAGCGGCGTCAACCTCAATAAAATTTTTTTGGTTTTTTGCTATTTCCTTAATTCTTTTATTTATTTCTGAGTCTTCAATTTTTATTTCATATTCATCAAACTTAATTTTATCTAAAGTATCTAATTTGACCTCGGGAAATTCAGTAATACTTATTGTATATTCTAAATCTTTTCCTTCACCAAAGCTTTTAAGATCAATTTTTGGCTGTAATGCTGGTCTAATTTTTTTTTCATCAAGTGCTTTTGCCGAGCTTTCTTTTAATATCTTATCTATAACCTCGCCATATACCGCTTTCCCAAATTGTTTTTTAATAATATCTGTGGGTACTTTTCCAGGTCTAAAGCCCTTAAGAACAACATCTTTTTTGATTTGTTCATATTTTTGCTCAAGTTCTTTATTAATAGTTGTTTTATCAATTAGAACTTTTAAGTTTTTTTCTAAATTTTTTTTATTTTCTACTGTTACTTTCATAATATATGGTAGGCGAGAAAGGACTCGAACCTTCACATGTTGCCATATTGGTTCCTAAGACCAACGCGTCTACCAATTCCGCCACTCGCCCAATTATTTTAAAAAGACTTATATATTATAGATTAAAATTGTCCAATTAGAATATTTGTGCAATAAATAATTCAATAAATTTATGATAGTTTCTCCTTGTATAAGTATTTGTAAATCTGATCCAGTAACTGGATTTTGTTATGGTTGTGCTAGGAATATAAAGGAAAAACTTAATTGGAAAGATAAAAATACAACGGATGAATGGAAATCACAAAATTTATTAGTTATAAAATCAAGAATGAAGGGTTGGCAACTAGAAAGTTTTGAGAAATCATACAATTTTAAATGTGAAAATGGAATTTCTATAGAAAAAAAAAGAAAAATTGATTTAAATGATTAAAATAAAGCATGTCGTAATTTTGTATATTATAGGAATATTATTTGGAGCTTTTTTTTTAGATTTATGGGGAGCTGAAACTAATATAAAAAAAGGCTTGATTGCAATGATCTGGACAGCATTATTCTTGATCGCCTTAATTTTTGTTGAAAAAAATAAAGAAGAAAATTAATTAATGTTATCATTTAAATTTAATGTCAGAAAAAATATCCTTAATAATACCTTGCAAAAATGAAGTTGAGTCTCTAGGCGCTGTTCTCAATGAAGTTAAAGACAACAAGTTTATTGATGAAATAATTGTAGTTGTTGATAATGAAGAAGATAATTCAATACCTGTTATTGAAAAATTTAACTACAAATTAATAATACAAAGTAAAAAAGGTTACGGGTCAGCAATAATTGAAGGTTTTAGCAAAGCTAAAAATAATTTTGGTTGTATTTATAATGCAGACTACTCGTTTGATCCAAAATATTTTGAAGATTTAATAAAATTATCAAAAAATTATGACTTTATTTTTGGCAGTAGATACAAAGGAATAGGTGGAAGTGATGATGATGATGCAATCACTTTTATTGGAAACAAAATTTTTACTTTTATAGCAAATTTTATACTTAGAATAAAATTATCTGACATATTGTTTACATACGTACTTTGTAATGTAGAGAGATTTAATAGTTTAAATTTAAAAAACG
>CACGCL010000012.1 GCA_902571525.1 uncultured Pelagibacteraceae bacterium | reverse complement strand
ATTATTTCTGATGCTTGGTTCTCACTTTTTGTCTCAAAAAAATCAACCTGGTATTGTTTTCGAATTTCATAAACAATCTTTTTAATAAAATTAGTCTTTCTTCCACCGGCAGATTTTTTATTATATATCAAACAAAATTTCATAATTTAATAATTCTGTAACATTATTATGTACAAGATAATTATGTTTCTACTTATAAGTGAATCAAAAAATAAAACAAGTTTATATGACAAATAAATCACCTTTATTAAAGTATAGAAGTATATTTATTTCAGATTTACATCTTGGAACAAAGGGGTGTCAGGCAAGTAAGATTTTAGAATTTTTTAAAAACTCTAGATCAGAAAATCTTTATCTTGTTGGAGATATTGTTGATGTTTGGGCGATGCAAAAAAATTTTTATTGGCCTCAAGAACATAATGACGTAATTCAAAAAATATTAAGAAAAGCAAGACATGGTACTAAAGTTTTCTACATAGTAGGCAATCATGATGAATTATTTAGAAAATTTATTCCTATGAATTTTGGTGACATACATATGTTAAATAGAATTGTTCACGAAACTAATTTAGGAAAAAAATATTTAATTGTACATGGTGATGCGTGGGACGGGGTAATGAAACACGCTAAATGGTTATCTAAAATTGGATCTGTTGCTTATAATTTATTACTAAGAATTAATGTGGTTATAAATTTCTTTAGAAAATTAAGAGGCAAAGATTACTGGTCACTTGCTAAATTCTTAAAATATAAAGTTAAAAATGCAGTAAAATATATTGGTGAATATGAAAAAACACTTTCAGATTATGCAAAAAACAAAAAATATGATGGAATAATTTGTGGTCATATTCATCATGCGGAAGATCAAGAGTTCAATGGAATAAATTATCTTAATTGTGGTGATTGGGTTGAGTCATGCACCGCATTAGTAGAAAATTACAATGGAAAATTCGAAATTATTTATTGGGATAAAATAAGAGATAAATATTTCAATAATGAGGAAATTTCACAAACTTTAAAAACAAAAAATCTTAAAAAAGCATCTTAAAAAATGAAAATCTTAATTGCGACAGATGCATATTTCCCTCAAGTTAATGGTGTAGTAAGAACTCTTCATGAAACAGGGCAAGTTTTAAAAAAACAGGGTCATTTAGTAGAATATATCACTCCAGACTTATTTTTAACTTTTCCGATGCCCAAATATAATGAAATTAGATTATCTATTAATGTTTGGCCAAGAGTTGGTAGTTTGATAAAAAAAATAAAACCTGATGCAATTCATATCGCTACTGAAGGTCCTATAGGAACTATGGCAAGAAGATATTGTTTAAAGAATAATCTAAAGTTTACTACAAGTTTTCATACAAGGTTTGATAAATATCTTAAATTATATTTTCCAATTATACCTGCAAAATGGGCTGAAAAATTTTTAGCAAATTTTCATAATAAGGCTGAGAGAATTTTAGTAACAACAGAGTCTATGAGAAGAGAATTAATTAATATAGGTATAGATGATAATAAAATGATTACTTGGACCAGAGGTGGAAATCACGGAGCATTTAAGAACCCTAAAAAAATTGATTTACCCCACAAAAGACCAATTTGGATTTATGTTGGAAGAGTTGCAGTTGAGAAAAATATAAGAGCTTTTTTAGAATGTGATTTAGAAGGTACAAAAATAATAATAGGAAAAGGACCTGATTTAAAAAAATTAAAAAAAGAATTCCCTAAAGATATTTTTTTAGGAGAAAAAACCAACGGTGAATTAGCATCACATTTTGCATCCTCCGATGTTTTTGTATTCCCTAGCAAAACAGATACATTTGGAATTGTGGTTACCGAGGCTTTAAATTGTGGAACACCTGTTGCAGCGTATCCTGTTCCAGGTCCTAAAGATATATTTGAAGGATCCAAAATAAATTGTTTAGACAATAATCTTAAAGTTTCAGCCCAAAAAGCTTTAAAAGTTGATAGAAATGATTGTCTTGAATTTGCAAAAAAATTCACTTGGGAAGAAACAGCAAAAATATTTTTTAACAATATTTCACCTAACCATTAGTTATTTTTCTTAATTTGTTTGCATTAAAAAGTGTAATATTGCAAAATTAAACTATCTAATTTATGGAATATTTAGTCATCCTACTTGTAATTGTTATAATTTATCTCCTATATTTACTTAATCAAAAAAAAAACAAACCAATAAATACTGCCATAATAGTTAATAAAAGAGAGGAAAAAACAAAAAGAGTAATTATAGACGAGCTTGAAGATCAGTTTTTCGCATTAAATAAATTTAATATAATTAAATATGCTAATCCAAGTGCATTAAAAAGATTTGGAAGTAGTTTAGTTGATAAAAACATATCTGCTGTAATTCGAAAGCCAGAATTAATAGAAAATATTGAAAAAGCTATAGTTGAAAATAAAACAAAAAATATTGACATTGAAATAGACCTCCCATCATATCAATTTTATAAAATTTATATTATTCCTGGTCCAACTCATTTATTTACTGAACCAGATTCTGTTGTGTTATTTTTAAAAGATTTTACTGAAATTACAAAAGCACAAAAATTTAAAACTGATTTTGTCGCTAATGTAAGCCATGAATTAAGAACACCTTTAATGGCAATCAAAGGATCATTAGAAACAATTGAGGGCCCAGCGTCTGATGATGAAAAGGCTAAAAAAAAATTTATGAAAATAATGACTGATCAATCAAATAGAATGGAAAATTTAATTAATGATCTTTTAATACTCACAAGAATTGAATTAGAAGAACACATAAGGCCAAACTCTTTAGTTAATATAAATGATCTTTTCAAAACAATCATCAGTAATTTTGAAATTGTTTTAAAAAAAAAGAAATTAAATATTAATTTATCTCTCGCAAATCCAACAATTGTTATTGGAGATGAAAAAAAATTACAAACCGTTTTTTCTAATCTTTTAGATAATGCAATTAAGTATTCAAATGAAAACAAGTCTATTTTTATATCAAGCAAAATTAGTGTTGGTAAATTGTTAGAAAAAAATTTTATGATCAGTATTAAAGATGAAGGTGTTGGTATTCCTCAAAGATATATTTCTAGAATTACAGAAAGATTTTTTAGAGTAGATCTTGAACAAAGTAACAAGGTTGGTGGAACTGGTTTAGGATTAGCTATTGTTAAACATATTGTTACTCAACATCGTGGACATTATGAGATTCTAAGTGAGGAAAATAAAGGAACTGAAGTTCAGATTTTTTTACCAACAAAAACTTAGATTTAAAAAGTATTGTTTTATAATAATTTTAGAACGTTTTTATAACATTTCTTTACTTGATTAATGTTAGTCTTTTTATTATTTTTAAGCATGATTAGAATACTTAAAAATATTTTAATTTTTGCTTTTTTGTTAAGCTCTTTAACAACAAGTGTTTTTTCCAAAGATATAACAACATTATTAAGAAATCAGCAACTTACAGTTTTTGATATTGGGATTTTTAGACTAGAAGCAGATTTAAAAACTTCATATCCTTCTATAAAAGATCATTTAGAGATTTCTGAATCTGAATTTTATACTGACGTAGTTACCTCATATTCTAAAAACTCAATTGATTTAATTGTTTCTGTTCCTATGAGTAAAAATCTTAAGGAGGAAAATTACTTTTCGGATTCTTTTAGATGTAGAAATATTTTTAGTTCTGTAAGAGATTTTTTATTAAGGAATGAAAACTTGAGTAATTACAGATATACTATGGCTACAAGTTATTTAACCTCTATATTTTCAACACCAAGTTCATGGCCTAGCTGGAGATATGATGAAGATATTAGAGAAGAATTAGTAAACTTGGTAAAACTTGAAATAACTTTACGTCCAAGCAATGAACTAGCTCTTAGTGAAAAGGTAAACCCCGTGTCATGTAGTGGTGGCCTAGAAACTGATGTTGAAAAGATAATTATATCAAAAAAATACAACTAAAAGTTTTATTAAGTTTCAACTATAAAGTTACATTTTTAACAAAAGTGTAACAATTCTGTAATATTAAAGATTCAATAAATTTATACGAGTCTGTCATCTTTTAATTAATAAATAATGAAAGGATTAAAGATAATGAAAAAACTAACTATAATAATTGCTTCATTAGTTGCTTTATCAATAGCAACTGTTGCTCAAGCAAGAGATCAAATTAAGATAGTTGGTTCTTCTACGGTATTCCCTTATGCGACTGTTGTTGCTGAAAGATTTGGTGGCTCAGGATTTAAAACTCCTGTTATTGAGTCTACTGGTACTGGTGGTGGAGCTAAACTATTTTGCGCTGGTGTAGGTGAACAACATCCAGATATTACAAATGCATCAAGAGCTATGAAAGATAAAGAAAAAGCACTATGTAAGAAAAATGGTGTTAATGATATCGTTGAAATCGTAATTGGAAACGACGGTATTACATTAGCTTACAGTAAAGATGCAAAACCAGTAAACTTTACAAAAGAACAATTATACTTAGCGCTAGCCGCTCATACAGTTGTTGATGGTAAATTAGTTCCAAATATCTATAAAACTTGGGATCAAATTGACCCTAGCTTACCAAAACAAAAAATTTCAGTGATGATCCCACCAGGAACATCAGGAACTAGAGATGCTTGGAATTCTTTAGTAATGAAAAAAGGTATGACTAAAGAAGCCAAAGCTCTTTATAAAGCAGGTTTTGAAGCTGGAAATAAAAAATACAAAAAACCTCAAAAACTTTACAGAGAAGATGGTGCTGCTATTGAAGTTGGAGAAAACGATAGTTTAATCATCCAAAAGTTAACTCAAGATAAAGAAATGTTTGGTTTCTTTGGCTTCAGTTATTTCCTAGCTGCAAAAGATAAATTACAAGCAGCAAGTATTGATGGTGGACAACCATCATTGAAGTCTATTCAAGACTACAGTTATGCTGTTGCCAGACCTTTATTCTTTTACGTGAAAAAAGCTCACGTTGGAGTAATTCCAGGCTTACATGAGTTTGTGAAAGAATTTACAACTAAGAAAGCTATAGGAAAAGGTGGTTATCTAGCAGACATTGGTTTGGTGCCATTAGACTCTAAGTTGTATAAAACAACTAGAACTAATGCTACGAAGCTAGTTGCTATGGGCAATTAATTATTTCTCAGTTAACAAATGATTAAAAAGGGGTCTTTTTAGACCCCTTTTTTTTCAAATAATAGTAAAGTCCCAATAAAGGAGATTCTTTTGAACTTAATATTGTTTACATTTATTGTTCTTCTAGGTTTCACAAGCTATTATTTTGGACGCAAAAAAGCATATACAATTCAATCTTCAAATAAAAGATTAACTGCATTACCACAATTTTATGGTTATTATCTTGCAATTTGGTGCGCAATACCAGCCTTTATAATTTTTTCTTTATGGGCAATTTTTGAGCCTACAATTGTAAAGTTATTAGTCTTAAGCGATTATTCAAATCAAAGTTATCTTGATGATGAATTAAATTTAATATACGAAAAAACAAAATCATTGTCGCGAGGACAATTTACCGGAGAAATTACACCTTTTATTGAGGCTTCAGCAGAAAAATATTTAAGTCTTCGATCAATAGCTCAAAGTTCAAAAGCTGTTATAGTATTATCTATAATCATTGCTTCAGTTGCTTATGCGTATAAAAGAATTTCATCTAATTCTAGAACAAGAGAACCAGTTGAAAAATTTTTGAATGCAGTTTTATTTACAGCCTCTTTAGCTGCAATATTAACTACTGTTGGAATAGTTTTCTCACTTATATTTCAAACTATAGATTTTTTTAAAGTAATTCCATTATTTGATTTTGTCTTTGGAACTCATTGGTATCCTGCAAAAGCTTTTGTAAGAGATTCTTCTGAGGCTTTAGATCCATCAATGTATTCAGATACTTTTGGAGCGGTCCCTATTTTTGCAGGTACTTTTTTTATTGCATTTATTGCTATGTGCGTTGCTATCCCAATTGGATTAATGAGTGGAATTTATTTAGCTGAATATGCATCTAGCAAAGTTAGACAATATGCAAAACCTTTAATTGAAATTTTAGCTGGTATACCAACAGTTGTTTATGGTTTTTTTGCTGCCCTAACAGTTGGACCATTTTTGAAAGAATTAGGAACCTCAATGGGTCTTGAAGTTTCAGCTGAAAGTGCTTTAGCAGCAGGAGGGGTAATGGGTATTATGATCATACCATTTATTTCAAGTTTAAGTGACGATGTAATTACAAGTGTGCCTCAAAGTTTAAGAGATGGAAGTTACGCTATGGGAGCGACTAAATCAGAAACAATTAAGAGAGTTATTTTTCCCGCAGCTTTGCCCGGGATAGTTGGATCTATTTTACTTGGCGTTTCAAGAGCTATTGGAGAAACAATGATAGTTGTTATGGCCTCGGGTTTAGCTGCTAACTTAACTTTAAATCCATTAGAATCTACTTCAACAATTACAGCGCAAATTGTGGTAATTTTAATTGGAGACCAAGCTTTTGGCGACCCAAAAACGCAAGCCGCTTTTGCTTTAGGTATGTCATTATTTCTAGTAACGCTTTGTTTAAATATCGTGGCCTTAAGAGTAGTTAAAAAATATAGAGAGAAATATGAATAAAAGTAAAGAACAATTATTAAATAAAAGATACAAAGCTGAACAGAGATTTCGCTTATACGGTCTGAGTGCAATTTTTATGGCACTTTTATTTTTAACAATCTTTATTTTTAAAATTTTTTCAACTGGCTATTCTGCTTTTCAAAAAACGTGGCTCATTGTTCCAGTAACTTTTGATGCTGAATTAATGATGTTAGAACAAAATCCTTCTAATGAGGATTTACAGGATGCTGATTATTACGATATAGCATTAAAATCAATGGCTGACCTAGATCCAAATGCCAATGAAGATCAAGAAAATGAATTGAAGAGAATGGTGTCTTATTTTTTTGAAAAAGAAATTAAAAATGAACTTCTAAATAACCCTGGTTTAATAGGAAAAACAAAAGAAGTTTATCTAACCGCTTCAGATGATTTAGATCAAGTCTTTAAAGGAAATTATCCAAGAGATTTACCGGAAGATCAAAGAAGGGTAAGCGATTATCAATTAAAAATTTTCGATCAACTTGTTGCAAAAGGCAAAGTTGAAAGTAAATTTAATATCAGTTTTTTTACATATGCTGACTCTAGAGAACCAGAACTTGCTGGTATAGCTAGTTCATTTATGGGCTCAATTTTTTCTATACTTGTATGCTTAATGATAGCTTTTCCTGTGGCGGTGCTTGCAGCAATTTATCTTGAAGAGTTTGCACCTAAAAATAGATTTACTGATTTTATTGAAGTAAATATAAATAACTTGGCTGCAGTACCATCTATTGTCTTTGGGTTACTCGGATTAGGTGTTTTATTGGCTATATTTCACCTTCCTAGGTCTACCCCTTTAGTTGGAGGTATCACTTTATCATTGATGACTTTACCAACAATAATTATAGCTGCGAGGGCATCTTTAAAAGCGGTTCCTCCAAGTATAAGAGAGGCAGCACTTGCTATGGGCGCAAGTCGAATGCAAACCACAATGCATCATACCGTTCCTCTTTCAATGCCTGGGACTTTATCAGGTACAATAATTGGTTTAGCTCAAGCTTTAGGAGAAACTGCACCCCTAATTTTAATTGGAATGGTTGCTTTTGTTAACACGATACCTGGGTCACCAATGGATCCTGCAGCAAGTTTGCCAGTTCAAATCTATATTTGGGCTGAAAGTGCTGAGAGAGGATTTGTTGAAAAAGTCTCGGCATGTATAATGGTTTTACTTGGTTTTTTAATAATAATGAATTTATTTGCCCAAATAATTAGACATAAGTTTGAAAAAAAATGGAGTTAAAATGATAAAGATTAAAGCAAAAAATGTAGATGTTTTTTATGGAAAAAAACAGGCTCTCTATAATATAGGTTTAGATATTGAAGAAAACCAAGTAACTGCATTAATTGGTCCATCTGGTTGTGGTAAATCAACTTTTCTTAGATGTCTTAATAGAATGAATGATGTAATTGATATCTGTAGTGTTAAAGGAGAAATTTTAATTAATGACTTTAATATAAATGATAAAAGTTGCGATGTAGTAAGACTTAGAGAAAAAATTGGTATGGTTTTTCAAAAACCTAATCCTTTCCCAAAAACTGTATATGAAAATATATCATACGGCCCAACAATTCACGGTATGGCTCAATCAAAGCAAGAAATGGATGAAATTGTTGAAACTAGCTTAAAAAAGGCTGCACTATGGGAAGAGGTAAAAGATAGGTTACATGAACCTGGAACTGGTTTATCTGGAGGACAACAACAAAGACTTTGTATTGCTAGAGCAATTTCCGTAAGACCAGAAGTTATATTAATGGATGAGCCTTGTTCAGCATTAGATCCAATAGCAACAGCACAAATTGAAGAATTGATTGATGAGTTAAAAAAGGAGCATACAATAATAATTGTAACACATTCTATGGCTCAAGCTGCACGTGTCTCTCAAAATACAGGTTTTTTTCACCTAGGACATTTGATTGAACATGGATCAACTGATAAGATATTTAAGAATCCTGATAACACAAAAACACAGGATTATATAACCGGGAGGTTTGGATAATGGGTGAAGCGCCACATACAGTTAAATCTTACGAAGAAGAACTCAAAAATCTTAATGCGAATATAATTAAAATGGGAAGTGCGTGTGAAGATGCTTTAGGTAAAGCTATTCAAGCCATTACAACAAGAAATAGCGATATTGCAGAAACTGTAATTCAAGATGATGAAAAAATAGATAAATTTGAGACTTTAGTTGAACAGCAAGTTGTAAATTTAATTGCATTGAGACAACCTATGGCAATTGATTTAAGAGAGACTGTAACGGCTCTGAAAATGTCTTCGGATTTAGAGAGAATAGGTGATTTAGCAAAAAATATATCCAAGAGAACACTTTTGCTTAATGAATATCTTCCAAAGAATTTGGTAGATGCATTAAATAGAGTATCTACTAGTGTTCAAAAACAATTAAAATCAACATTAGACGCTTATTTAGAAAGATCTGCGTCAATGGCAGTAAATGTTTGGGAAAGTGACGAGCAAATAGATGATCTAACAAATCTTTGTATGCAAGAAGTTATAAAATATCTTAAAGAAAATGAAAAAAATTTAGAGGATGGAACTCACTTGTTGTTTGTGACCAAAAACGTTGAGCGTATTGGTGATCATACTACAAATGTTGCAGAACAAATTTATTATCTAGTTAAAGGTGAATATTTAGAAGGTGAAAGACCTAAGGGCACAGAGCCAATTGTAACTGGAGAAAAATGATTTATGTCAGCTCATGTTTTTATAGCTGAAGATGAAGCATCAATTGTTAGTTTGTTAAAGTATAATCTTGAAAAAGAAGGTTATAAAGTTAGTCATTCAGAAAATGGAGAAGATGCTCTTAAACAAATAAAATTAAAACACCCAGATTTAATATTAATGGATTGGATGTTACCTGAATTATCTGGTGTTGAAATTTGTAAAAATTTAAAAAAAAATAATAAGTTTAATGATATTCCTATCATTATGTTAACTGCAAAAGGGGAGGAAGAGGACAAATTAAAAGCATTTGATACTGGTGCAGATGATTATGTGACTAAACCTTTTAGTCAAAAAGAATTGAATGCTCGAATTAAATCTTTATTGAGAAGATCTAAACCTCAATCATCATCAGATATTGTAGAATTTACTGATTTAAAAATAGACCGGATTACAAAAAGAGTTTATAGAAAAGATAAAGAAATTACTTTAGGCCCAACTGAATTTAAACTTTTAGATTTTTTTATCAAAAATCCTAAAAGAGTTTATTCACGAGAACAGCTTTTAAACAATGTATGGGGAGAGAATATATACGTTGAGTCTAGAACAGTAGATGTCCATATTAGAAGATTAAGACAAGCTATAAATATTGAAAACGTAAAACCTTTAATTAGAACGGTTAGATCTGCAGGTTATTCTTTAGAGTCTTGAAGATCTTTGGGTCTTATAAATTTTTTTAATATTCCTTTTTTTTCTATTTCGTCCCAACCTTTAATATCAAACTTAATTTTAGCGAATGCCGCTGTAGGAAATTTATAATTCATTAATTTGAAATTATTGGTTTCATGATTTTTGGTTAGATACCTTACTAAATTTTTAACTGTGGGTTCATGATTTATTAATAAAATTGATTTGTAGTTACTCGATATTTTTTTAATTTTATTTATAATTGTAAATTCATCTGCTAAGTATAAACTCTTTGAATATTCTGTTGTTTTTGGCTCAGGAATTCCTTTTGACAAAATTTCAAAAGTACTTCGGGTTCTTTTAGCTGATGATATCAAAGCAAATTCAAATCTGTATTTTCTTTTAACAAAAAATTCACAAATTTTTTTTGCACTTTTTTTACCTCTTTTATTCAGCGGTCTCTCAAAATCATTAATATTCAAATCTTCCCAACTGGATTTTGCGTGTCTCATGACGTATAATTCAAACATAAATTCTAAATACATGACTGCTTTAAAAAAACAACAAAAAGAAGAACTTAAGAATAAATATATCAATAGAGAACTTTCGTGGTTAAAATTTAATGATAGAGTACTTTTTGAATCACAAAATATTGAAAATCCCTTATATGAAAGGGTAAAATTTTTATCAATTGCGGGTTCTAATCTTGATGAATTTTTTATGGTTCGTGTAGCTGGTCTATATAGTCAAATAAAACAAGAAGTTGACTCATTAAGTTCTGATGGCTTGACACCTGATGAACAAATGGATGAAGTAGTTCTTGAAACTAAGAATCTATTAAAAAAACAGAACAAAATTTTTATTCAACTGATTATGGAATTAAAAAAAAATAATATCAGTTTAGTAAAACCAGTTAATTTAAATACTAAGGATAAAAAAAAACTTCTAGAAATATTTATAGAAGAGATTTATCCTTTATTAACACCATCAGCTATTGATCCTGCCCACCCATTTCCGTTTATAATCAACCAGGGAAGAGCACTTGTAATGAAGCTAAGGAAGAAAAATAGAAAGAGGATTTTAAACTCAATAATTGTAATACCAAAAGCATTATCTAGATTTATTGAAATAGAGTCTTCCAAAAATCATAAGAAGTTTGTTATTTTAGATGACGTAATAAGTTTTTTTGCTAATGAAATTTTTCCAGATCATGATTTAGAAAAGAAAATGATTTTTAGAGTAATAAGAGATAGCGATGTAGAGATTCAAGAGGAAGCAGAAGATTTAGTTAGATCTTTTGAATTGGCTTTAAAAAGACGTAGAACGGGTGATATTGTTCGTTTAGAGGTCCTTGAAAATAGTGATAATGAATTGATAAGATTTATTACAAATAAATTAGATATAAATCCTGACTATATTTATAATGTAGCTGGCCTTGTTGGAATTCAAGATATAGATCAAATATGTAAAGTAAAAAATCCAAAATTAAGATTCAAACATTTTATACCTAGAGAAGTTGAAAGATTAAAAGAATATAATGATAATTTTTTTGAAACTATCAAAAAGAAAGATTTAGTTGTGCATCACCCTTTTGAAACATTTGATGCTGTAATTGAATTTTTAAACCAAGCAGCAAATGATAAAAAAGTTATAGCCATTAAACAAACTTTATATAGAACAACTCTAGACTCACCTATTGTTAAAGCTTTAATAACAGCAGCAGAAAACGGAAAAACAGTTACCGCTTTAATTGAAATTAAAGCTAGATTTGATGAGGAGGCTAATATTCAACTATCAAGAAGTTTAGAAAAAGTAGGTGTTCAAATTGTTTATGGTTTTGCTAAATATAAAACTCATGCAAAATCATCATTAGTTTTAAGAAGAGAACAAGGAAAAATACAAACTTATTTTCATTTAGGAACTGGTAATTATCATCCTGTAAATGCTAAAATTTATACTGATCTATCTTTATTTAGTTGTGATAAGAAAATGGCATCAGATGTTGAAAAGTTTTTCAATTATGTAACAGGATACGCAAAACCAAAAAATTTAAACAAAATTTCTATTTCGCCAATAAATATGAGGCAAACCTTAAATGAAAATATTGATGCTGAAATTAAGAATTCTAAAAATGGTAAATTTGCAGCTATTTGGGCAAAAATGAATTCATTAGTAGATCCAGAAATTATTGATAAATTTTATGAAGCTTCGAATGCTGGTGTAAAAATTCATTTATTTGTAAGGGGTGTTTGTTGTTTAAGACCAGGAGTTAAAGATAGATCTGAAAACATAGTTGTAAAAAGTATAATAGGAAGATTTTTAGAGCATTCTAGAATTTATTGTTTTAGTAACGGTACAAAAAAAATGCCTAATAGAAATGCAAAAGTATATATTTCTTCAGCTGATTTAATGCCGAGAAATTTAAATAGAAGAGTAGAACTTCTAGTTCCAATTGAAAATGAAACTGTTCATGAACAGATTTTAGATCAAATAATGTTAGCAAATTATCTTGATACTAATCAGAGTTGGGAACTTAAAGCTGATGGTAATTATAAAAAAATTAAATATAGTAAGTACGATTCCTTTTCAGCTCATGAATATTTTATGAATAATCCGAGCTTATCTGGAAGAGGTAAAGCTAAACTAACTATGCAACCTAAAAAATTGCATCTAAAACTAATTAAAAGTGGAAGTAATTAATACAAAACAACAATCTGCTTCAAAATATTTAAAATTAGCCATTATTGATATTGGTTCAAATTCTATAAGAATGTTGATTTATGATGATTTTAGCTCAACAAGAGTCCCGTCATTTAATGAAAAAGCAGTATGTGAACTTGGAAAAAATTTAGACAAATCAAGAAAGCTTCATAAATCTGGATCAGAATATGCATTAAAAGTTTTAAAAAGATTTTCAGAAATTTTGAATGTATCAAAAATTACAAATTTGAAAATAATTGCGACTGCTGTTTTGCGAGAGGCTACAGATGCAAAACAATTTATCAGCGAAGTAGAAACTCTTTTTAAAACAAAAATTATTATTCTGAGTGGTGAAGAAGAAGCAAATTGTTCTGCAGAAGGTGTAAAAATTGGTTTTGATAATGTTGATGGATTAGTAGCAGATCTTGGTGGTGGAAGTTTAGAATTAGCTAGAGTTGAAAATAATGTTGTTACGAACAAAACTTCTTTGCCAATTGGTGTTCTTAGATTAATAAATAATCCAATTGTTAAAAAAAGAAATTTACCTAAGTATGTAAAGAAATTATTAAGAGAGGAAAAATGGTTATCTAAAAAAAAATTTAATAATTTATATCTAGTGGGAGGAACATGGAGATCTTTATTTAAACTACATCTTTTCCAAAATAACCATCCTGTTCATATTATTCATCAATATTCTGTAAATAGATCTACATTGACAAAATTTGTTGAAAAAATTTCAAACTTTAACAAATCAAAACTTAAAACTGTGGAATATATTTCAAAATCTAGAACACAATATTTACCGTATAGTTCTATTATTTTAAATGAGATAATGACTATAACAAATCCAAAAAAAATATTATGTTCAATAAGTGGTTTGAGGGAAGGTTCTTTATCAATTGATCATTTAAAAAATACAAAAGAGACAGAAATTTTTAATAAATCAATTGAATATATTGCATCAAAAAGGGGGGATTTAGGATCTACCTACCAAAAATATTTTAAATTTATACTACCTGTATTTGATGGTAATGAGCACTATAACAAAAAATTATTATATCTAGCTTGTGTTTTAAGTCATATGGATTGGGGTCTTGGTGCTTTTCAAAAAGCAGAACTAGTGTTTCAAGAAACCCTTAATACGCCTTTGCTAAGACTTACACATAAAGAAAGGATACAACTAGCTCTCTCTTGTTATTGGAGATACTGTAGTATTAAATACAATCCAAAATTTGAATATCTTACTTTTTTAAATAATAACGAAATATTTTCAAGTAAACAAGTTGGTGCTGCTTTGAGATTCTCACAATCTTTAACATCTATATCAACAATTTTTCTTGAGGAATTTAAATTGTATAAAAGAGGTAATTCAATTTTTCTAAAAATTCCATCTCAACATCAAGAAATTATTTCCAAACAGGTAACAAAAAGATTTAAGGCTCTTGCTAGAGAATTATTTTTAGAACCAAGAGTTATTTATTCAAATAATTCAAAATGAATTTATATTAATCAAATTGTAATAATAGGTAAATATTTTTGTAACAAAAATATCTTAAAGTTTATCTACAAAATTATTCTTTAATTTATATTTATTCTTCCTCTAAAGATTTAATTTTGTTAACTTCCTTCTTTCTTCCTTGTCTTTGTCGATGGGGAAGAAAGACCCCATACAAGTTGTTAATTGTTTAAAGATGCAGTGCTTTCACTAGCTTGTTTTTTTGCCATTTTTCTTGCTTTTTTTTCTGCAACCTTTTTTTCTAAATCAGCAATTTTAACATTAATATTAGATAGTTTTTTTTCTTTAGCAGTTATTTTATTTTTCAATCCATCTATTGTTTTTAAAATCTTCAGTCTTTTCTTTTCTTTTTTTTTCAATTTTTTTTTCATTACAACCCCCAAAAATTTAATTTAAATTATTTAACCATAAAATTCATAGATCTAAAAGTTATTTTAATACAACTTTAAGTTTAAAAATTTTTATGATTTCTGATTAAATATAAAAACATTGCTATATGAGAACCATTATTAAACTTTTGTTTTAATATTAATTTAAATATATCGTTTTGACTTAACAGATGAACTTTAATACCTTTTTCTGGCTTTGAAATTTTAATCAAGTTTTTTGTATAATAACCAGTAATTTTAGTAGTTAATCGTCCAGGCTCAGTATAAAATGTTATCATTTTAATCAATTTTGATCTTGATTTGTATCCTGTTTCTTCTGTTAATTCTTTTTGAGCTGATCGCAGGGTTGTTTCATTTTTTTCTACTATACCGGAAGGAAACTCATAATTAATTTTATTAATCGGAACTCTTTTTTGAGAAACTAATATATATTTGTTTTTTATCTTTGCTATTACTAATGAAAGATTAGAAGTTTTAAAATAATGATAAAATTCTTTTTTCTTAAATTTTTTGTTAATTAAACTTATTTGATTGGTAAGCTTTATGTCTTTCAATTTTTCTCTAAAAATAACTTTTTAACAATAAATACAGCAATTAACATTCCTAAAAGTTCAGCCAAGATATAATAAGGAGTGTTTAGATAACTAATACCTGTAAAAGACTCTGTAAATGTTCTAGCAATTGCAACAGCTGGATTTGCAAAGGAAGTTGAAGAAGTAAACCAATAACCGGCGGTAATATAAAGACCAACACTAGCAGCAACAGCAATTTTACCTGAACTCATTGAACCAAAAATTATCACTATAAGTCCTAATGTAGCTATTGTCTCTGAGGTTAAAATATAAATTCCATCTCTTGACTTAGTAGATAATTCATAAATTTCATTTTCAAAAAAGAAATTAGCTAAACCAACACCAATCAAGCAACCAATCAATTGAGCAATGATATAGTAGGGTAACAGTTTCTTTTTTAATTTACCTGTTATTGTCATAGCTATACTTACAAATGGATTAAAATGAGCTCCTGATACATCAGCAAATACTGTAATAAGCACAAATAAACCTGCACCTGTTGCTATAGTATTCGCTATTAACATCACAGCAACGTCATTAGTTAAGTTTTCAGCCATTAAACCTGAGCCAACAATAATCATTACTAAAAAACAACTGCCTAACAGTTCAGCAAGAAAATAACGATTTTTATTTTTCATTTATAAGTTCCTTTATTCTTTTATGAATATTATTGTAAACTTTTTCTATTATTTCATCTTTTTTATTTAAGTCATTTGTTTCATTAAGTATTTTAACAGGATCCTCTATATCCCAATGAATTATCTTATCTTTATTTGGCCAAATAGGGCAGACTTCGTTGTTGGCATTATTACAAACTGTAATTACGTAATCCATTTTAAATTGACTATTTATAAATTCATTAAAATTTTTAGATTTATAATTTGAAAGATCATAATGTTTTGATAATAAATAATTCTTCACATCTTCGTTAATTTTTCCTGTTGGATTACTCCCAGCACTAAAACCTTTATACAAATCGTCATACTCATTATTTATAATACTTTCAGCAATAATACTTCTTGCAGAATTACCTGTGCATACGAACAATATATTCTTCATTTAAAAAATAACTTTATAAATACCAATTACGAATAGCGGTATTTGCAGTCCAAAGTTAGTTAAAATTGCCTTATCCTTACTTATAAATCCAGCTATAGTCCATCCAACAACTCCCAAACCATGAAAATATATATTTAATGGATATATATTTAAATTTGTTAGCAGTATTCCTACTAAAACTAAAAACGTACTAATCCATTTTAGGTATTTTTTTATAAACATAAAATTTCCTTTCATTATTATTATTTCAGTTATGTTAAGAATTTATTAAAATAAAGGATTATTTACACTTTTTACAAATACCAAAAAACTCAAGATTGTATTTGTTATATTTCATACCTTCTTTGTCTTGAAAATTTGATAGGTATTTCGATAACTTTGAGCTACTTATTTCTTTTACATCTTCACATGACTCACAAATAGAAAATGCTGTAGCATTTGCAATTGTACAAGCCGAATTTCTACAAGCAATAAATGCATTTCTACTCTCAATTTTATGAATTTTTCCTATTTCTACCAATTTATCTAACGCTCTATAAACCTGAGGAGGTGCTTTTAAACCTTTTTTTTGGACATTAAACAATATTGAATATGCTTTCATAGGTTGAACAGATTTTTCAATAATATCTAAAACTATTTTTTGATTTTTTGATAAATTTTGTTGTTTTTGTGCCATATTCTTTTTTATCAATTTATAGTTAGTTATTCAATTGTGATTTTTTTTTTATTTTAGTTAATGACAATATAAACAATATTAAACCTGAGGTTATTATCGATGGACCTGACGGAGTATTTATCTCCAATGATGCAAATAATCCTATAATAACTGATAACAAACCACCAATAATTGAAAATATTACCATTTGGTTTGGATTATCTGATAAATTTCTTGCCATCGCTGCTGGTATAATGAGCATTCCAGTAATTAATAATAAACCTACCATCTTAATTGAAATAGCAATAATAGCTGCCAACAATATTGTAAAGATTGCATTATATTTTTCAGGATTCATTCCTTCAGCCTCTGCTAATTCATAATTTACGGTTGATGCAAACAAAGGTTTCCATATTATTTTTAATACTATTAAAATTATAGCGCCACCTATCCAAACAACAGCTATATCGTTAACATTAACAGCAAGAATATCCCCAAACAAAAGCCCCATTAGATCAAATCTGATGGTAGCTAAAAGACCAATAACCACCAATCCTATTGCTAAAGATGAATGAGCCAACAGACCAAGTAAAGCATCTGCAGGTAAATTTGTTTTTTTTTGTAACTTGAGTAATATTAAAGCAACAATTGATGAAATAACAAAAACAGAAAGAGCCATATTAATCTCAGTCGTATAAGATAAAGTTACCCCTAATAATGCTGAATGAGCTAACGTATCACCAAAGAAGGATAATCTCCTCCAAACAACAAAACATCCAAGAGGCCCTGTAACCAATGCCATTCCAATCCCAACTAACAAGGCCCTTATAAAAAAATCGTCTAACATTAGTTTTCTTTTTTTTCTATTGTTCCGTCAATATTGTGAATATGATCATGTGAATGTTCGTAAACAGATAATATTTTAGAAATATCTTTACCAAATAACTCCTGATATTTTTCATTGTTAGCAACATCTATAGGTGTACCTGAGCAGCAAACATGTCCATTCAAACATACAACATGATCGGTTTTAGACATAACTACATGTAGATTATGAGAAATTAATAATATTCCACAATTTAATGTGTCTGATATTTTTTTTATCAGCTCGTATAAAGCTATCTCACCATTGAAATCAACACCTTGAACAGGCTCATCTAACACTAAAAGCTCTGGCTTTTTTGCTATTGCCCTAGCCATAAGAACCCTTTGAAACTCTCCTCCAGATAAACTTTTTAAGTCTTTATTTTTTAAATGTGGGGTCCCCGTAATTTCTAAAGCACTATCAATTTCATTGTTTTTTAAAGTACTTGTTAAATTCATAAAGTCATTAACTCTTATAGGTAAAGTCCAATCAATATTAATCTTTTGTGGCACATAAGCTATTTTGTCAGTAAATTTTTCTACCTTACCCTCTATATTTTTGTACAATCCTAATGTGATTTTTGCCGTAGTTGATTTCCCAGAGCCATTTGGGCCTATTAAAGTTATTATTTTCCCTTTTTTAATTTCAAGAGATACACCCCTAACTAACCATTTATCATTAACTAAAACCCCAGCGTTTTCTAATTTTACCAAAGTATTATTTTTATTTGTCATTTTAATTAAATTTTGCTTGTAATTTTATTGTTATATTATTACATAGTTACATTATAACAATTACTTATAAAGGCATTTAACCATGAAAAATATTATCAGAAACAAACTATTTACACCAATCATAAGCTTATTTTTAATTTTTACTCCGCTAAAAGCAGAAGTTAACGTTGTGACGTCTATTAAACCTCTTCATTCACTAACTAGTTATATTATGGAAGGTGTAGGGGAACCCGGATTAATTATTGATGGTGTTGCATCGCCTCATAATTTTCAAATCAAACCTTCACATGCTAAAATGTTACAAAAAGCTGATTTAGTTATATGGGTAGGTGAAGATCTTGAAAGCTTTTTACCAACCGCATTAAAATCTATTCCTAAGAATTCTGTGGTCCTTGAACTATTAGATCAAAGTGGATTGAAGAAATTAAAATTTAGAGAAAAAAATATTTTTGAAGGTCATGATGAACATGGACACGATGAGCATGGTGATGATGAGCATGCTAAAAAAGAAGATGACCATGATGACCATGAAGATGAAGAGCATGCGAAAAAAGAAGAAGGGCATGATGAACATGGACACGATGAGCATGGCCATGCGCACGGTGAGTATGATCCGCATATTTGGTTAGATCCTTTAAATGCTAAAGTAATAGTTAAAAAAATTACAAATCAATTAGTGAAAATCGATAGCTCTAATAGCGCTGCATATAAAGCAAACTCTAAAAAGTTATTAAAGGATTTAGACACGTTAACTAAATCAATAAAAAAAGACTTAAATAAAAATGCAAGTTTTGTTGTATTTCATGATGCTTATCAATATTTTGAAAAAAGATTTGGCTTAAGTGTAGTAGGTGCATTAACTGTTAATCCAGATGTAATGCCTGGTGCTGAACAATTATCTGAAATAAGAGAAGTAATTGGAGAAAAAAAAGTAAAATGTATATTTTCTGAACCTCAATTTAATCCAGCAATAATTAAATCTATTGCAAGTGATACAGGTGTAAAAACTGGGGTCCTTGATCCATTGGGTGCAACTATAAATAAAAGTAAAAATATGTATTTTAATTTAATTGAAGATATGTCCAACGCATTAAAGGATTGTTCTTAATTAAATTTAATCAATTGTTATTTCTATAGGTGTATGATCTGAGGGTTTTTCTCTCCCTCTAGGATATTTATTTATTTTAATATCTTTAATGTTATCAATTAATGAGCTTGAGACTAAGAAGTGATCAATTCTCATACCATTATTTTTTTGCCATGCGCCGCTCATATAATCCCAAAATGTATAACCTTCTTTATCTGGATAAATATATCTAAAGGTATCAAAGAATCCTAAATTAATAATTTCTCTAAATTTCTTTCTAATCTCCAACCTGAATAGTGCATCGTTTTCATAGGATTTGTGATTGTGCACATCTTCTTCAGCAGGAATTATATTAAAGTCTCCACCTATAATTATATTACTATTTTCCTTTAAGTTTTTTTTTAATGTTTTTATAAAGTTATCTAACCAATTTAATTTGTAATCATATTTTTCTGTATCCACAGGATTTCCATTAGGAGTATATATATTTATTAAATTAATTTTTTTCTTTTTGTGAGTTAATTCACCTGAAATTATTCTTGATTGTTTTAATTTATCTTTGAAAATATTTTGTTTTATATTATTTAATTTATTCTTTGATATGAAGGCAACACCATTATAGCTTTTTTGACCAAAAACATAACTTTCATATTTTAGATTTTTAAAATCATCAAAAGGATAATTTTTTTCCTCAGTTTTTATTTCTTGCATCATTACAATGTCAGGAGAAGATTTTTTTAAATATTCTTTTATATTGTTTATTCTTGCTCTTACAGAATTGACATTCCAAGAGCTTATTATCATTATAGAGAGAAAGAGACACCACAACCACAAGATGATTTGCTTTGTGGGTTGCTAATTCTAAATTGTTCACCAATTAATTCTTTAACAAAATCTACTTCAGATCCTTTTAATAAATCAGCTGAAGTTTTATCAATTAGAATATTGTTATATTGAATGTCGTCATTTTCTTTTCCAGTATCTACTGAAAAATTATATTGGAAACCAGAGCACCCACCACCTTTAATAGCGATTCTAAAAAAAGATCCTTTTTCTTTTTTAGACAACAAATAGTTTATTTGTTTTATCGCATTATCAGTAAATTTAATTTCTTTAATCATCTAGTAAGGCTGTTAATAGTAATATAATTATAATTTACCTTTTTTAAAGTATGAATAATTTCAAAAAACTAGGACAATTTAAGTCAACTGGAAGATTTTTTAAGGAAAAAAACAGCTTATACCGAACTCCATTTCAAAGAGATAGAGATAGAATAATTCACTCTGCCTCTTTTAGAAGACTAAAACACAAAACCCAAGTTTTTGTTAATACAGAAGGTGATCACTTTAGAACTAGAATCACCCACTCATTAGAGGTATCACAAATAGCTAGATCCATTGCTAAGTATTTAAATTTAAATGATGATTTAGCAGAAACACTAAGTCTTGCTCATGATCTTGGTCATACACCATTTGGGCACGCTGGAGAAAATAGCCTCAGACAATGTATGATTAATTATGGTGGTTTTGATCATAATTTACAAACCTTAAGAATAGTTATGTTTCTCGAAAATAAATATTTAAAATTTAAAGGTCTTAACTTAACTTTCGAAACCTTAGATGGTTTGTTAAAACATAATGGACCCATTTATAACATTGATAAGATAAATAATATTATTGGTATTAAAAACTTAAAAAATAAATTTAATTTTAACCAATATTCTTCATTAGAGTCTCAAATTTCAAATATATCTGATGATATAGCTTATAATAATCATGATATCCAAGACGGATTAAATGCAGATCTAT
>CACGCL010000011.1 GCA_902571525.1 uncultured Pelagibacteraceae bacterium | reverse complement strand
AAACTTTATTTCAGGGGCTTAAAGGAAAAGCCGATTTTGATAAAAGTAAGATTGGCATAAATTTAGCAGAGGCAAATTTTTTAAAAAAAGAGCAAGAAATTATTCTCACAGCAGCAGAAGCATATAGCGGTCTAATCTTAGCAAAAAAAAAGTTAGATATTAATAAAGAAAATTTAAGTTTATTAGAGAGGCAAGTTGAAACAGATCAAAATAGATTAGAAAATGGTTTAATAACTTTAGCAGATTTAGCCCAATCCGAGTCATCACTTGCAGGGGCAGAAGCTCAATTTATAAATTCTAAAAATGATTTAGTAACTGCAAAATTAACTTACGAAAAAATAATTGGTCCACTGGGTGATATTGATTTAATTAAAGAAAATATTAATTTAGATTTTAATATCCCTGAAAATCTAAATAAATCTATCGAACTATCCATTGGTAATAATCCCGATTTAATAATTGCAAAGTTAGAGTACGAGCAATCTAACCAAGATGTTAAAATAGCAATAGCTGAATTTTCACCAACTGCAAAATTATCCGCAGAATCGACTAAATCAAATGATTTGAGTTCTACAGTTGATGAGAGAGATCAAGATACTCTTAAAGCAGAAATATCTTGGCCACTTTTTAAAGGTGGGAAAAATTCAGCATCTTTAGAAAAAAGTAAAAGATTAAATAATAGAAAAAAACTACTTTTAGATAATGCACTTAGAACTAATGAAACAAGCGTTGCAAGCGCATGGTCTAGTTTTTTATCATCAGAAAGTGCTCTAAAATCTGTTAGGTCTCAAGTTAATGCTGCGGAAATTGCAAACGAAGGGATTACTATTGAATATGAGACAGGTCTTGGGAGAACTACTTTAGATGTTATTCAATCAAATACTATATTGCTCACATCAAAAATCAATTTGGCAAATTCTGAGAGAAACTTTTTCTTATCTCAATTAGAACTTTTAAAATCTGTTGGTTTATTAAATGCTAAATATCTTAAAATAGTTAAGTAAATAGGCTATTTTTTTTAATCCTTGCCAATGAGAACAAAATGTGTACATTTGTATGTATGATTCGTATGTTAAAAAAAACAAAAAAAGAGGCAAAATATGAGTAAAAATAACTTAAAAGTAGTTAAATCAGCAAAAGATAAAGAATTGGAAAACAAAGAAAAAAATAAAGCTTTAGATGCAGCTATAAGTCAAATTACTGATAACTTTGGAAAAGGCTCGGTAATGAAGCTCGGTCAAAAAAAAGCTATGGATATAGAGTCTATTTCCACTGGCTCTCTAAGCTTAGATTTAGCATTAGGCATTGGTGGATTACCAAAAGGAAGAATTGTAGAAGTCTATGGTCCAGAGTCTTCTGGAAAAACAACTTTAGCATTGCAAGTAGTTGCCGAGGCTCAAAAAGCTGGCGGAATATGTGCGTTTGTTGATGCGGAGCATGCTCTAGACCCTGTGTATGCAAAAAAATTAGGTGTGAATACAGAAGAATTATTAATTTCTCAACCAGACGCTGGTGAGCAAGCACTAGAGATAGCAGATACACTTGTTAAGTCAGGCTCTATTTCTGTAATAGTTATTGACTCAGTGGCAGCACTTACACCAAGAGCTGAAATCGAGGGAGAAATGGGAGATCACCATGTAGGACTTCAATCAAGATTAATGAGTCAGGCTTTGAGAAAATTAACTAGCTCAATATCAAACACAAATACAATGATGATTTTCATTAACCAAATCAGAATGAAAATAGGTGTTATGTTTGGAAGTCCTGAAACTACATCAGGTGGTAACGCACTAAAATTCTACTCATCTGTAAGAATGGATATTAGAAGAATTGGTGCTATAAAAGATAAGGATGCAATCATCGGCAACTCTACAAGAGTTAAGGTTGTTAAAAATAAAGTATCTCCGCCATTTAAAGTAGTTGAATTTGATCTAATGTATGGAAAAGGAATTAGTAAAGTAGGTGAGTTAATTGACCTTGGTGCAAAAGCAGAGATTGTTGAAAAATCAGGTGCTTGGTATGCATATAAAGGTGAAAAAATTGGTCAAGGAAGAGAGAATGCCAAAGTCTACTTAGAACAAAATCCAAAAGTTGCCGCTGAAATAGAGATGGCAATTAGAGAAAAAGCAGGTGTGATTACAAAAAAAATCGAAGGGAATCCACTTGATCAGGAGAAAATAGAGGCGAATGCAAAAGAAGAAACTCCTCCTTCAAAAAAGAATTAGCTAAATAGTCATTAATAGTAAATAAAGGCGTCTTATTAGACGCCTTTTTTCCCTTAAGATTATAGACATCATTTAAAAAAGCTGTATTTTAAAAAATATGGCTCAGAAAACTTTAAATGAAATAAGAAATACTTTTCTTAAATATTTTGAGAAGAATGACCATAAAATTGTCGAGTCTAGTAATCTTGTTCCAAATAATGATCCTACTTTGATGTTTGCTAACTCCGGGATGGTTCAGTTTAAAAATGTTTTCACAGGTTTGGAAAAAAGAGATTACAAAAGGGCAACGACTTCTCAAAAATGTGTAAGAGCTGGTGGTAAACATAATGACTTAGAAAACGTTGGATACACACCAAGACACCATACATTCTTTGAAATGTTAGGTAATTTTTCTTTTGGGGATTACTTTAAAGAAAAAGCAATTCATCTTGCTTGGGAATTAATAACAAAGGATTTTGGATTAGATAAAAACAGGCTTTATTTCACTGTTTTTAGCGAAGACGATGAAGCTTTTAATCTTTGGAAAAAAATCACAGGTTTTGGCGACGATAAAATAATAAGAATACCAACTTCAGATAATTTTTGGTCTATGGGTGAAACTGGCCCTTGTGGACCGTGTTCAGAAATATTTTATGATCACGGCAACCATTTAAAAGGTGGTTTACCTGGTACTAAAGATCAAGATGGTGATCGGTATATTGAAATTTGGAATTTAGTATTCATGCAATATGAACAAGTTTCTAGAGATAAACGAATTAATTTACCGAAACCATCAGTAGATACAGGCATGGGTTTAGAAAGAATAGCAGCATTACTCCAGGGAACTCATGATAATTACAAAACTGATCATTTTAGAAAAATTATAAATTCAATTTCTGAGGAATTAAAAGTTAAGCCTGATGAAAATAATCTATCAAGTTTTAGAGTAATTGCCGATCATTTAAGAGCAAGTTCTTTTTTATTAGCAGAAGGTGTTATGCCATCAAATGAGGGCCGGGGATATGTGTTAAGAAGAATAATGAGAAGAGGTATGAGGCACAGTCAT
This sequence comes from uncultured Pelagibacteraceae bacterium, assembly GCA_902571525.1. Classification (GTDB taxonomy): domain Bacteria; phylum Pseudomonadota; class Alphaproteobacteria; order Pelagibacterales; family Pelagibacteraceae; genus Pelagibacter. Next base: position 25,384 of record CACGCL010000011.1, on the reverse strand, counting down.
TTGCTTGGATCTAAAAAGCCTATTTTTTTTAATATATTTAAAACATTGTTGGATGAAATGTCAGGCAATTATCCAGAACTAAAAAGAGCAAATTCACTAATTAAAGAGACTTTAAGAATGGAAGAGGAAAAATTTTTAGTTCTACTTGACAGAGGTATAAAAATTTTAGACGAAGAAATAAAAAAAGTTGATAAAGAATTACCAGGAGAGGTAGCATTTAAACTCTATGACACTTATGGCTTTCCATTGGATTTAACAGAAGATATTTTAAAAAATAAATCTTTAACATTAGATCAAAAAAAATTTGATACGTTAATGAAGCAAAGCAAAGACCTTGCAAAAAAAAATTGGAAAGGTTCAGGTGATTCTTCTATTGATGAAATATGGTTTGATATCAAAGACAAATCTGAACCAACAGAATTTCTTGGTTATGAAACAACATCATCAGAAGGTATTATAAAATATATTATTAAAGACAATAAAGAAGTTAACTCACTCTCAAAGGGCGATGAGGGAAATATTATTTTAAACCAAACACCTTTTTATGGTGAGTCTGGCGGACAACTTGGAGATTTAGGTATAATTAAATCAGGTAATAACATTTTTGTTGTTAATGATGTACAAAAAAAGTTTGGAGATTTGTTTATTCATTCGGGAAAAGTTAAAGAAGGCACAATAAAAATAAATGATACTGTAGAATTGAATGTAGATTCTGAGAGAAGAAAAAACATCAGAGCATATCATTCTGCAACACATTTACTTCATGAGTCATTAAGAAGAACACTTGGAAAACATGTTATGCAAAAGGGTTCACTAGTTGCTCCTGATCGACTTAGATTTGATTTTAGCCATATGAAACCAATATCAGATGAAGAATTAATAAAAATTAATTCAACTGTTAATGAAGTTATTAATAAAAAAAATGAAGTTGTAACTAGATTGATGTCTCCAAAGGAGGGAATGAAACACGGCGCTCTAGCCCTTTTTGGAGAAAAATATGGTGAAGAAGTAAGAGTGGTGTTTATGGGTGAAGAGGAAAATAAATATTTTTCAACAGAATTATGCGGGGGGACACATGTAAAAAATACTGCTGAAATTGGAAAATTCAAAGTTATTAGTCAATCTGCTATAGCGGCTGGTGTTAGACGAGTTGAAGCGTTGAGAGATGTGCAATTAGATAATTATCTAAATGAGAAAGAAAAAAATATAAATCTATCTACACAAATCGATAAATCAAATATTAATAATCTAATTGATGAAATTAAAAAACTAGGAGGGAAGCCTAATATAAATTCAGAGGATAATAAGATAGTAATTAAAGAGCTTACAAAACAATTGGATCAATTAAACATAAAGAATGTTCTAGGAGACAAATCAAAAAATATAATTGAGGATTCAGAAATTAATAAAATAAAAGTTAGATTCCAAAAAGTAAGCAATTTATCACCTAAAGACTTAAGAAAATTGGTTGATGAAGGTAAAAATTTTTTAAAAAAAGGTATTGTAGTGGTGTCTGCTTATAAGGACAATAAAGTAGGTTTAGCAGTTGGAATAACAGAGAATTTAACCAACAAGTATGACGCTGTTAAACTTGCTAAAGTAGGATCTGAAATTATTGGTGGAAAAGGTGGAGGGGGTAGAAAAGATTTTGCTCAATCAGGAGGAAATCTAGTAAATAAGATAGACGAAGCATTTAAAGAAATTAAAAATCTTATTTAATTTTTTTAAAAATACTTAAATTAATTAATTTTTGTTACCCTTGATGTCCGTTGTAAGCTCTTGATAAACCATAACTGAAATAGCTCTTATATTTTTTTCTAACCTAGTTATATCAAAACTAAAATTTGCATCATTACAGTTCAATTCGTGAAAATAATAAGTATTGGTAGTACCTAAACTTGGGTTTACTTCATCACTTATAATATTTAATGCCTGAGTTTTTTTATCAATAGTAAAATTGTAACGGCAAACACTGGTAGTTGCCCATTGAAGAATTAAACCAATTACAATACCTAATGTAAGAATAATTTTTGTCATTTTGAGTCAACCACTAAAATTGTTAAATCATCTTTTTGTATTTTGCCAGAATTAATAATATCATCAATAATAATTTTTAGTCTTTCATTATTTGGTTTCGCTTGATACTTTTTAATATAATTTTTAAAACCGTCAGATCCTAACATTTCTCCATTTGGATCTTTAATTTCTGTTATACCATCTGTAAAAATATACATTGAGCTTTCGTCAAAGCTAATTGTACTTTCAGTATATTTAGTTTTAGCCATTATACCTAGAGGTGGTCCAGCTTCTTCAAAAGTAGAAAAAGTTTCATCTTTTTTCAAAATTAATGGTGGCTCATGTCCTGCACTAGACAGTTTTAATTCTTTTTTATTGCTATCATATATGCCAACCATCATTGTTACAAACATGCCTCTTGAAATAGTTTCACATATTTCATCATTAAGAAGCATTAGTAATTCAGACGTTGAGAACATTGTCTTACTTAAGCATCTGTAAAGACTAGAAGCTTTAGACATCAATAGCGATGATTTAATTCCTTTTCCAGATACGTCAGCTACTCCAAAACCAAATTTACCCTCACCAAGATCTGAAAAATTGTAAAAGTCTCCCGATACAACTTTTGCAGGTATATTTATGCCTGCTATTGGAAAATTATCTTTTTTATTTTGTGATAATAATGATCTTTGAATTTCACCAACTATCTCAACTTCTTTCTGTATTTTATTTTTTTCGACCATCTCTTGTGCCATTTTTGCATTTCTAATTGCTAAAGCAGCTGGTGCAGAGAGTGTTTCTAATAGCTTTCTGTCATCTTCAATAAATAATTTATCGTTTGTCTTTTTGTTTAAACAGTGGATTACACCAATGCAATCATTTGCAGCTATAAGGGGAGAACATAAGACTGAATAAGTAGTAAAGTTTGTTTTATTATCTAAATCAAAATAAAATTCTGCAATCTCTCTTACATCTTTTCTTACATTTCCAACTCTCACACATTTTCTTTGCTGCACAGCTTTTCCCATTACACCATCTTTTAAATCTAGTTCATATTCATCTAAATAATTTTGATGCAATGATGCTATGCATTCAAATTTTTGTTTTTTCTCATTTATTAAAAAAATATTTGCTGCTTCCGCATTTATTCTTGCAATGATTACTTGAAGAGCTGTCTTCAATGTATCGTTAAGATCAAGAGATACTGCAAACTCTTGATTCATTTTTGTGACAATTTCAAGGTCTACATTTACCTGTAGGCTTTTATCACTTTCATCTTTTGCTTGCTTTTTAGATTTAAAAAACATTTATTATACTAGCATTTTAAACAATTTTTGCTAAATTTCATAATAATGGAAATTATAATAAATACACCAAATCTTTACATTCATCTTCAAGATGCAATTCTAGTGATCCAGTATGTAATAGATGGCATACTTCATATTACCTCAAACATAGAACTTTAAATTCGCGTGGATATACTATTTGTCATGACCTTAGGTGCGCTCTGGGGAAGTTTTGCAAATGTATGTATTTATAGATTACCTAATGAAGGAAACATTGTTTCAGGAAGATCGTATTGTCCAAAATGTAAAAAAAAAATTAGCTGGTTTGATAATATTCCAATAATTTCCTTTATTTATTTAAAGGCAAAATGTAGATGTGGTGATTATAAAATTCCGAGCCAATATTTTGTAGTTGAAATTTTAAGCTTATTGTCATTTACATTAATTTATTTTTTTTTTGGTATTTCACTAACAACATTATTTTTTTGGATTTTATATTTATCTTTTATTATAATTTTTTTTATAGATCTTAAACATTTTATTATTCCAAATGTAATTACATTTCCTTTAATGATTTTAGGGTTTTTAAAATCATTTGACCCAAATCTTAGTTATCTTTTTCCAAATTTTATAAACTCGTTATTAGGGGGAATATTGGGTTATGGGATAATTTTTTCAATAATTTATTTTTATAAACAAATTAGAAAAAAAGAAGGCATGGGTTTAGGTGATGCAAAATTATTCGCCGTGATAGGTTTTTGGTTCGGCTGGATCTCAATTCCATTTATTATTTTTTTATCATCAGTAATCGCATTAATTTCAGTACTGCCAAGTTTAATAAAAAAATCAAAAGAATTATCCTCTGAAATCCCGTTTGGTCCCTACATCATTATTGCAACATTAATATTTGTTCCTCTAAAAGAAAGCTTATTAGATTTTATTTTTTAAATGAATGAAAAATATAAGTTTATATTTCATTATCTTTTTATTTTTTATTTTAAACACATGTAGTGAAAAAAATTCAAAAGATATTAAAAAAATTATTCTATTTGGTGATAGTTTAATGAGTGGTTATGGTTTATCTAAAGAAAATCATTTACACAAAATTTTAGAAAAAGATTTTATGATTGAAGGGTTTGAAATAAAAATCATTAATAAAAGTATTTCTGGTGACACTACTGCTGATGGATTGGCCAGATTAGAAGAATTTTTAAAAATTAAAGATATTGATCTAATAATATTAGGACTGGGTGCCAATGATATGCTCAGAGGAATTGATACCTCTATAATAAAACAAAACTTAGAAGAAATTATTCAGAGAATACAAAATAAAAATATTGAAATACTTTTTACAGGAATGGTTGCAACAACTTCAAGAGGACTATCTTATAAAAAAAAATTTGATCAAATATACGAGGAATTATCTAAAGAATACAAACTTAATTATATGCCTTTTTTACTTAAAGGGGTTGCTCTTAAACCAGAATACAACCAACCAGACGGTATTCACCCCAATTTTGAGGGTCTAAAAATAATATCAAAAAATTTGAAAAAAAGTATAATTAGCATAATGTAAAAAATTATGAGATCTAAAGGTTTCACATTAATTGAACTTCTTGTTGTTGTTGCAATCATAGGCATTCTAGCTGCTGTTGGAGTGGTTGCTTATAATGGGTACACAAGTAGTGCAAAAAAAAATGCAGTGAAATCAAATCACAAGAATGTAGTGAAATACATAGTTAATGAAACAATGAAATGTATTACAGGAGAGTCTACTGCAATGGGCGGTGAATTAGATTGTAAGAATCAATCTAAAAGTAATTGGAAGGATTTTGTGGCAAAGGCAGTAGAAAAATCACTAAGTGACTTTAAAAATCCATATGACACTTCCAGAACAGCTCTTACCCATGGAGGAGACATAACCAATGATAATGATGTTGGTTATATAAGAATGAGATCACCAGGATCAAAAATTGAAGTCATGAGTTGTATCCAAACACCATGCTCTGCCACAAGATGTTCATCTGATAATCATATTTGTAGTGGAGATATTAATTTAAATTAGTGAAACAAAAAGGCTTCACATTAATAGAACTCCTAGTCGTTGTAGCAATAATTGGTATTTTAGCTGCTGTTGGAGTAGTTGCATATAACGGGTATACGGCTAGCGCTAAGAAAAATACATTACAAACTAATTTTAAAAATTTAGAAAAAAAAATTGCAATATCTGCAACAGGTTGTTTTAGTGGAGTAGAGATTAAATTTGGTCCATATTTAGATGGCAGATCTCCAAATAGTCATACTTGTAATACCTCAAGTTTTTCTGGAAACATGTTAAATGCAGACTCAATTACATATAAATTATACTTGGAAATCTATGGTACAAAAAATCCTATGGATGACTCGGTTGCTGGAGCAGCATGGAGTAATGGCAGATGTCCTCCAGCAAATGTACCGCAAGGTCAAATAGCCTTAGGATATGCTCACAAAAATAACACATGTGGAATGGCAGGCAATATGTCTTGCGTAAAAGTAAACTTAGGTGATACAGATGGAGATGGCAATGACGACTTCTTATCTAAAGAATATAATTTTTGTGAATATAAATAACAAAATAAATGGATCAGTTTCTATATTTTAATATTTTAATTTCAGCATTAAATATTTTTATTATTGTTTACGCTTTTTCTTATAATTTTTTTCCAAAAAAGTGGAGAAATAAAGTTAAACAAGGAACAATTATTGGTTTAGCTTTAATTTTTATTACAATGATTACAATGTTTTCTTGGGTAATTTATTTTTATTATCTAATTTTTAAACCATTAGATAATTTGAATTTTTTAGCTCTAATTTAGAAGTTTTCTTTCCAAGAATTTCTGTACGATGAAGCAGCTCCTTGACCAGATTTTATCTCAACTAAATCTTTTTTGTTTCCTGCAGATTGACCTGCAATGTTAGCAAATAATTTATCAGCAAAAACTACAATTTTTGATAACACACCTTGACCAACATAATAACATGCTTCGCCTTTTCTAATGGTTCCTAATTGACTAGAGTTATTACTTCCGCATTCATCATCAGCTTGACAGATATAAGCATTTCCTAAACTACACTTATTAACTGATTGCGTAGGCTCATAAATAGGAAAGTAGGCAAAGCCTTTATATACAGTAGGCTCTGCAGTTACTTTAGAAGAATTATCTAAAACTATATACCATCCTCTATGTTTATCTTCTACAAGACATGTGGGCGGCATGTCATTTGTTGTATTTCTGCATTTACTTATATCATCTGCTGTTGCCGCTTTACCCACATCTCTAAATAAAGGATAAAATTCATCTTTTATACCTAACAAGTAATTAGATGTTCCATTTGAAGTATCATTTATTCTGTTAAAGTCTCCGGTTCCTGCAAACAACCATAAAGAATTAGTAGTCCTACCAATAGTAGCATCCATTGGATGGAACATATACCTTCCATTAGTTTTATTTGATCCTGCAGTAAATAAAGTTGTTTGGTCGAACAATTTTATACTATTTCCGGCACCATCGTCACTCATATTTGTTAAATTAAATTTTGTAATTTTACCTTCCAGATCACTTAGATATAAAAGACCTCCTGAATAAGTCACTCCTCTTGCTGTATCAGGAGTTATCAATACAGCAGATGATGGGGTTGAATTAACAATATCGCTCGCGTCTGTGTCTTCAATATCTACCCTTTTGTAAAGGCTTCCAGGATTGGTAGTATCTTCTAAATTAATAATTGTTAAATTTGATCCAATACCCTCAAATTGAGTACCATATCCTCCACCCATTGCAGCTACATAAATATCATCTGAAATATTCGTGTCACCTGCACCATTGTTTGGAATTCTAAATATTCTAGGATCTGACCATGTTTCACCAAGAAGACTATAATCATATTCTGGGTGAGTAGTTACACCAGTAGTTTTAGAGCCAACTTTAATAGAAACACCAAGGATTGAGCTTGTATTGCTGTCGCCTGTATCGGCAGAATATGTTATATCATCAGCAAAGTTTAAAACTGTCTCACCATTTGAATCTTTTGTAACAGTAAAATTTGTATAATTTTTGTCATTGAATAAAACTTTTATATCACTTTTTGAGACATCTCTTACAGGAAACGTCCATGATTTACTCTTGTAACATGAAGTAGTAAGCTCTCCATTACCATCTCTAGTTTCTTGACATGTATTTGATATATTATTGTCTTGAGAAAATCTATCTGTAACCTCTAAAGCCTCAGCAAAACTAGCTAAAGAATATGATCTTGCAATATATTTATAAATATGAGTATTTTCGTTATGATCTATTCTGTAAACAGTGCTGTTAATATTGTCATTGTATATTGACATTAAGTGCAAAGGTTTAGCTGGATCTGTAACATCAAGAACAGAGAAACCAGCTCCACCTCTACCATAAGGCGCCATTAATATCGTGTGCCATTTTTTTACTGTGTCTAAAGGACTCTTAAAGTACATGTCATGCACTACAATAGAACCATCAACTCCAAAAACTGCATTTGTTCCACCTTTTGTCTTATTTAGTGATCTATTCATAATAAGTGGAAGGTTTGGGGCAACTAAAGGTGGCACAAATCCCCATAACTCTTTTCCTGTTTCAGATTCGAAAGCATGAAGTATTCCACTATTGGAACCTGCGTAGATTACCTCTTTTCTATTTTTGTTATTGGATGCAAAAGCAGGGTAGTTATTTATACTTCTATAATAAGCTTCCTGATTAGTTCCTGAAAATGCTGTATCAGCACCTGGTGGACCAACTACTACAAGCTGTGAATGATAAATGTCACCTAAAGGATTGGTTCTAGTTTCAGTTAAATTGCAATCACCATCATAATCAAAATAATCTTTACCTCTAATAAATTCTATTAAACCAGCCTGATCATCAGTATTTCCATCTACAACACCAGCTGAATTTGCACATCTATTATTTGTCGTATCAGTATCATTATGAAAATCGACAATTGCATTTTTATATAAACTAAATAGAGCACCGACATCAGATGAATTTGCTGCAGTAAAATTGTTATAGCCAGATTTGTAGTTTGTACCTGGAATTCCAACACTCCAAATTTTCCTACTATCTGGCGCTGGCATCACATCGACAGCTGACCAATTACCGCTATCTTTCTCATCAAGATTTCCATTTGAGTCAATCGCTGTTCTTGTAATAGTACCTGCCCATTCCTTATTCTGCCTATAATCAAATTGTGCTTGAAACAGTGATCCTGAAGACTCAATTGTCGCTGTAATTGCAGGGGCTGTAAATGATAATTTTGAAGCTATTATTTGTGAAATTGCCGCTTTGAGTTCTGATTTTAATTGAGCAGCTGTTTTAGCAACAATTGCAGCATCTGTTCCACCTTCTTTTGCAAGTTGATTAAAATTTCTTAAACCACTTGAAGATATACCTGTTCCAAAAGCAACTGCAAAAGTTTTTACAGGATGTTTTTGTGTTCGAAGATTTTTCGCAGCATTCTTTGCGCTATTATGATTATACCAGTCTCCGTCACCAATTACTAAGGCATAACTATTTTGACATGGTGAATTTTTATCTATTGGGCTAAATGTGTTATGATTGTAATATTGTTGTGCAATTCTCATAAAAGCCATTGCATCTGTTCCACCCCCAGGGTTTACTCCGCTAATTATTTGGTTAATTCTCGCAGCACCACCCTTGTGAACTCTTACTTTCAAACAATTGTAATTGTTACACGGTCTAGAATTTCCTGTTGTTATATTCCCACTCCAATTATTAAATCCAGAGGAACCATGTGCCCAATAAGCAAATCCAAAGTTAACACCTGAAGTTAAAGACGCATCTGTAACGATCGCTTTGATTGCTTCGTGTGCCGCCTGCATTCTTGTTTGTGGCGCACCACCAAAATTTTTCAGCCAGTTTCCATTCATATCAAAAGATTGAACGGTTGCTTTATTTAGCCCTGTTGTAATAATTCTACTGTTTGTATAATCTACTGAAACTCCCCAAGGATAATAAAAGTAAGTAGCGCTACTTGTTGAAGCTGCAGTGCTTCTAGAACCTTTGACCCATGTTGCATTATTTTGACCATAAGATACTTTTGTAAGTTTGCTACTACCCCAACTTAAATGGTAAAGCACCTGTTCATTATTTGGATCTACTGTTAATCCACCGTAGTTATTTCCAAAATTGTACCTTTTGTTACCAGAACTAACGCTTGGGCAACCGTTACTGTCGAATTGCCATCTATATATTCTGTTACTTCTGTAAGAATACATGTAACTAAAATTTTTATCAGCTGCACCAACCATATAAGAATATCTTAAATTGGAATTTACATTGCAATTTCTTGCACTACCTGTGTTTACATTATAAAGATAGTACCCTCGAGAGGTTCCAACACCTATAAATCTACCTGCGGAGTTCTGAAATAATGAAAGATTGTAAGGATAAGCACTACCAAGACTGATATAACCTAAACATTCACCATCCGACTCTCTTATTTTAACTATTCTTCTGTTTGACCAACTAATTGCATAAAGAACTCCACCTGCTGACTCAATATTGTATGGATAATAAGTCTGACAATTACCTTTTTTCGCTGTACCATTTGATCCCCAACTCGTATCAACCTTAGCATTTGAATATTCTAATTTTTTAATTCCATATGAAGAATATTGTGCAACATATAAATTACCGTTAGCATCTGTTGTTGTATCGTAAGGCAAACTTATTCCAGAAGATCCTCCACTCATTCTCCAACCCATACTTCCAGACTTATCTAAAAGTATTAATACATTAGCTGGCACGTCACCAATACCAGTACCGGGAGGTAATGCTTTTCCTAAAACTATGCTAAAAGAGATTATATAAAAAAATAATGAAGTAATTATAAATTTTAAATTTTTCATTGCGGTTTATCTAGCTCTTCCTCAATTTTACCTAATTCAAAATTATTAATATGTTCTGCTAAAATTTGATCATGCTTTTTAGTAGACAAATATAATTGTTCATCAATTTTATTTTCCTCACCCAAAAATCTTTGGTAAACCACAAACTCATCTGATTGTTCAAAAATATGATAACCAGTAAAAGAATTAGGATTTTCAGAAGTGTCAAAAGCACCATATACGTTTTTGGTATATTTCATCAGGGTTAATTTTTTTGAAATATTGTTATTTTCATCATTTAATGCAACAAAATTTATAGCAACAAGAATATCGTTAACAAACCTATACTCGATCATAATCCCCTCATCTAATCCTTCTCCAGGACAAACATCTTTTGCAAAAAAAGGATATATATTCATTCCAGGATATCTATATGGGGGCGGAGGACCGTATTTTGCTTCCATTTTTGATAAATTATCACCAATGTTATAGACGACATTGCACTTTGCATTTGCTGCGGTAGATATTAGTAAACTTAATAATAAAATTGTTAATCTAAAATTCATGAATTTTAGAAATTATAGTCCAATATTGAAGCATTTTGAATTAAATTTTTTACTCATCTAGGAAATACAATTGTACTTTCTAACGAAACTACCATATTTTCACTGTCCATGTTAAGTCCGCATCCATAAACTCTATATGCCATACCGCTTTGTCCAGAGTCGGTTTGTGTTTTTTTTATACTTCCACCAAACCCTTTAAAAGGAACAGCACCAATTCTATAAATAAAGAATTCGTAATAATAATCATATAAATCCTCTGCCTCTTCTTTTTCACTTTTGCTGGCATTAGTTTTAAAACTATCTCTAAGTAACTTACCAAAATTCCAACTTTGTGCAGTAACTACCCCTTTGTTGTCTATATTTTTTTTGTCTAAGTCATGAAAACTGTTGAAACACACATTGCTCGTGTTTTTATAACTGCCAAAGCTTTTGTCGTAATTTGCTAAATTCATTGCTCCAGAATAACCAGATCCACCAGTGCTTTTACCGCCTTGGTTTTCAGGCAATTTTCTTAAACTTAAATCTCTCTTTTTAGATTTAGTATTCCAAGGACCCAAAAAATAGTTTTTTAAATAGTTTTCACCTTCAATAATTGCAGTTTCTGCAACATAAAATGTTTGTTGATAATCATCGCTGTAATTATTACTTTGATGATCACCGGAGGAAATCACAATTAAAGCACCACCCATCAAAGACATCACTAGAAGCAATACTAGAGACAATACTAAAGCAAATCCTTTTTCATTTTTATTTTTCATTCTAATCCTACATTTCTAGCGTAAGCAGTCACAGTTAAAGTATCTCTTAAAAATCTATCATTAAATCTTGTAAGATCTCTAGAGGAATTTGATAATGCATAAATCTTTTTTTGTTTATTATTATTATAAAATGGATTTTTAGATCTTACTGCCATAGCAATATCTACAGTTTTAATATCATACAGTTTATTTTTGTTAGAGTTTGTTGGCGAAGGTGGTGGCGAAAGTAAATTACCATTAGCATCAACTGGATTAAAAATCATATCTTGAACGTAACCTTCAATAAATTGTTCTGCATATGTCCTTTCATCCAGTTTACTACTATTTGGATATGTGTCAGTAGCAGGATTATCCCAGGTATTTTTTTGTTTACTCCATTTTACTTTGGTTTTGAAAACTGAAAATGCATCAATATTATTATTTGTTATTTTGTCTTTAACAACAGAGGGTTTGCAGTAATAAGAAACTTTATATCTTATAAATGTATACCTTTTATTTACATCAGTTTCGTTAGGTTTATACTCTACGTCCCCATAAACGATATCAATTTTATCACAATCATTAAGCTTGTTCGAAGTTTTAGAAATTAATATTGGAGGATCTGAAACTTTCAAGTCGTCCCCATAATATTTAAAACCTGCCATTCTAATATCTCTTACCAACATGTTAAGCACAACTCTCCCAGTTTGACTAATTTTTACTTTGTCCGTAACTTTCTGAAAAGAATTATTTACAGCAGTATAAGATGCATACATTGCTGCCATCATAATAGATGAAATAACAATACCAATTAAGATTTCAACTAAGGTAACTCCTAGAATAGATTTTTTATTTTTTTTCATTATGGTTCAACATTTACGTGAACAGGAAAATAAATAAATTTATCTTTATCTCCATTGTTTAAAAAAAGTTGGAATTTAGCTATGTACATTTTGTCAAAAACTTTATCATTTTTGTACCTGCATCCTGAAGGGCAGATATCAAATATTTTCAAAAATTTCTTTTCTTTAGTGGCTGATCCATCTTTTCTACATTTTAGCCTTCTCTCTGAAAATCGATTATTCCATTTGTCTAATTTTTTATCTACAATGTTAGTAAAATTTGAGTTTAAATTGGAACCTGCTGAGCAACTATTCGAACCCCAAGACTGATTATCGCCTGTACTGTTATCTTGTTTGCTATTATTAACTAAAATATCCACAAACTTTTGACTAGATTTTTCTGCCTGAGAATTTCCCAATAAGTCCTCTGCAACCATACTAACTAAATAAGTACTTTTAGTTCTTTCCCCTGATACATCAATTGATTGAACCGAATAATTAACCATTTGAAAAACAGCGATAAATCCAATACCGACTATAACTGTAGAGATCAAACCCTCAATAAGTGTAATCCCTTTTTCAAAAAATCGTTTACTGTCTTGACCAAGTATTTCCATTAAATTTATACCTTGTTACATTACCAAATCTTGACCATTCTACCAAGTAGGCAGGTTGCTTCAAATTAGGTGCAGATATTGGACATTTGTTATTATTCTTTGCTGCAATTTCTGTTTTACAAAAAATTACGTATTGATTTGAAGTTCTACCTTCCAAAGTAACATTTCTATTTGCTAAATTTTTATATGAGTAATAAGAACCGTCTTGTGAAAAACATACAGCCGCCTCTACAGGTAATGAATTATAATGTGCTGCACCTTCACCTTCATAATAATCTATATATTCCGATGTTCCATTTATTTTAGAATAATAATTATTACCTGTTTTACATTGAGGTAACAAACCAGAATTTAGAGTTTCAGAAAGTTTTTTTCTAGTAAATCCTCGTGTGTGAAAAATAATATCCCCGTTAGCTTGAGACATATAAAATGATATAAAAGGGTAGCTTCCTCTTTGAGCTTGCGTTGTCGCTGAATTAATCATCGCAGAGGCTTTTTCAGCTAAAATTCTGATTTTACGATCAGCATTCCAATCCATAAAGTTTGGTATCCCAACTGCGGATATAATCCCTACAATTGTAATTACTACTAGTAATTCCAAAAGTGTAAAACCTTTAATGTTCTGATCTTGCTGCACCTGGATCTATCTTACCTGACTTTGCTAATTCTTCCAAAGATTTTTCCATAGTAATCATGCCATCTCTTACCGCAGTCTGCATAATGCTTGGTATTTGATGAATTTTTGCTTCACGAATTAAGTTTTGAATTGGAGGTGTACACTTCATAACCTCAAATGCACCAACTCTACCTGCTCCATCTCTTGTCTTAAGTAGTCTTTGTGTAACAACCATCTTTAATGACGTTGATATTTGTGCTCTAATTTGTTCTTGTTGTTCAGGTGGAAACACATCGATAATTCTATTAATTGTGCTTGGTGCGCCACTCGTATGTAAGGTTCCAAAAACTAAATGTCCTGTTTCAGCTGCTGTTAGCGCTAAACCAATAGTTTCAAGATCTCTCATCTCTCCAACTAAAATCACATCTGGATCTTCCCTTAATGCTGCCTTAAGAGCCGCTGCAAATGTTTTAGTTTGTTTACCCACTTCTCTGTGTGAAACTATACTTCTATTATCTTTATGTATAAATTCGACAGGATCTTCAACAGTAATAATATTTGCACTTCTTGTCTTATTAATTTCATTTATGATTGCAGCTAATGTCGTCGACTTACCAGATCCAGTTGGACCGGTAACAAGAACTAAACCTTTGTGCATATCAACTACATCATATAAAGATTGAGGTAAATTAAATTGATCCATATTAGGAATTTGACTTTCAACTCGTCTAAGAACTGCCGCCGTTCCATTTATTGTTTTATAAAAATTAGCTCTAAACCTTAAACCACTTAACGTGACAGCCGAGTCTAATTCATGTGTTTTTTCAAATTTATCAATCTCTATTTCATTACAATTCATGGACATTAGATCTTTTAAATCTTGAGATTTAATTGGAACATCTTTAACCAATATAATTTCCCCAGTTTGTCTGTACGCAAGTGGTGAACCAGATCTAATATGAAAATCAGAAATTTTTTTGTTATTTTTTGCCAGATCCTCTAGTTTTTCAAACATATTATAATTTTAACTTTATATTGCTCTTTTAAGCCTAAAAAAGCAAAATTTCCAATGATTATTCTGGGTCAAATTATTCTAGTCTAAGTTGATTAATATATATGAATAAGCTAAGTTCTGGATTGAATCGAAAATATGAAAAATTTCTTTCAAAATATTTTAAAAAAAAAAGAAAATAATCCTGATACATCACCTAAACCAGATGCTAATGAAAAAGGTAATAAAAAACTAAATTCTTTAATTGAAAAGATAAAATCTAAATTTAATTCTGGGATTAAGAATAAATTAGGAAAACAAGCTATACAAGGTGAGGAAATAGTAGGTGTAGAATTAACACCATATGAAATTAGATTAGCTCAACTAAACAATAACAAAAATAATGAGTGGGTTTTAGAAAAATTTTTTGTCCACAAGATTGAAGGTGTGCCCGAAAATGCCTCAGTTTTAGAACACGCAGATAAAATTGGAGACGAACTAAAAATAGCTCTTCAAAAATCTAAAATTGATACAACAAATGCTGCAATCGCTATCCCTGTGACTAGTGCAATTATAAGAGTAGTAACTGCACCCTTGATGACAGATCAGGAATTAGGTAAAGCGATTGATACAGACTCTTTGTGGGAAAACTTAGTTCAGTTAACTGATAATTTAAATGATTATTCGATATTTCATCAAGTAATCAATAAAGATAAAGAGAAAAACACAATGGACATTCTTTTTGTTGCTTCTAAATTGTCAGATATAAATGGATATACTTCAATAATTAAAAAAGGTGGTCTAAATGCGGTAATCATTGACGTCAAATGTTTCGCTCTTAAGTCTGCAGTTGACCAAATGAATCAAATAAAGGGTTCAATTGAAGAAAGTAATTTGACTGCAGTTTTAGAATTTGGCCTAGATGAAAATTACGTGATGATACTTTATGATAATAATCCAATAATAACAGATATTTTCATAAGAAGTCAGGATAGAAATACTTTACAAAAATCAGATAACCAAGAAGAAATGGATGGTTTGGTAAGAAGATACATGACGCAAGTAAAGCAAGCTATTCAAGACTTTGAAACAAAATATGAAAAAAGAATAAGAAATTTAAAAGTAGTTTCAAATTTACCAAATGTAGATTCATATTTAGGCAGTTTTAGAAAAAATTTAGCTAACACTGGTTTTAACTTGTTTGATCCAATGTCTGAGGTAAAAATTCCAGCTCAATTGTCTGAAAATGTAAAGCTTGCAAATAGATCTTACTTTTCTACTGTTATAGGGCTAGCATTTAGAAAACTTGATGTATTTGGTTATTACAAATTTGTTACTGCTGTAAAAAATATAAACTTATTACCCAACAGAGACAGCATGATTGCACAGAAAAAAGCAAAAATATTTTCAAATTTTGCCTTTAAAGGAGTAGTTACTGTTGTAGGAGCTATATACATAATTCTCTTTGGATTATCTTTTTGGCAAATAAGCTCTCTTAACAAAAAATTAACTGATTATGATCAAATTGTTTCTGAACATCAGTTAAAGACTTTAGAAAAAGCTAAATTTGCAAAAGAATTAGGAATTATTAATAAATCTTTAGAGTTAAGTGGATCAATAGAGTCTAATAAAAAAATTAGTTTTAGAATTTTAGCTCAAATAGCATCATCAGTTCCAAAAAGAGTTAAATTTAATTCAATAGACTTTGATGGACAAAATCAAGTTATTATAAACGGAGTTGCATCAACAGATCAAGACATATTAAAACTAATAGGCAATCTTAATGAAAAAAAACTCATATCTCAGGCATCTTTAGCTAGTATGACTTTACCAGAGAGCAATGATCCAACCAAACCTAAAATGAAAGGTTTTAAAGTCGCCTGCACTGTGGAGAGCATATAATGGACTTAAAAAATATTGATTTAAAAAATATAAATATTGAAGATCTAAAAGCCAAGTTACAAAATATAGATAAAAAAACCTTAATAAAGTTTGGCTCAGGGTTTGCAGCAATATTGATTTTTTTAATTGGTTATTATGCAATTCTAAATCCAATAGTTAATGAAAAAAAAGAGAAGTATAATGATAAAGTTCTAAAGCAAGATGAAATTATGCAAATGAATAATGAAATTAATCAATTTAATGCAGAGATTAAAAACAAAACTCCAGAATTCGAGCAAAGTTCATCATTATTTCATACAAAAGCTGAAGTGGAGGGATTATATGATAGTTTAAGTAAATATGCTGGCGTAAACGGATTAGTTATTTCTAAAATAGAGAAACAAAAACCAAAACCTGTTTTAGTAGAGGGAGCAACCGAACAGTCTGATCAAAATTTAGAAATCCAAAGCGTTAAATATTTTAAAATTCCAGTGGCTTATGAAATAAAAGGTAACTTTCTTGGATATATAAAATTTAAAAGAGCTTTAGCACGATCAAATAAAATGTTGAACTTCGATAAAGAAATTATAAGTTTAGTGCAAAACGACCAAAACGGAGCAATAGTTGCGAAGGGAGAATTAACAATAGTAGGATTACCTAATGAATTTTTTTAAAATATTTTTTATTACTCTGATCTTAATCTACTCCCAAGCATCATTTGCTGATCAGCACGAAAGTGTTGACGAACAAACAAATGATCAACAAACAGAGCAAACAATTGAACAGCCTCCAGCAGAACAAACAACATTATCCGAAGATGAGGAAGACGAAGTTCCTTTAAATGATCCATTTGCTGGAAACGAGTCTGGTTCTAGCATGTCCAATATCCCAGATGGCGAAGAAGAAAATGAAATGAGTTTATATAATTTTAAATTGGTTGGTATAATTTCTGGTGAAGAAAATAGTTATATTTCTTTAGTTGATGCATCTGGAGAGGTAATCACTTTATCATTATCTCAGTATTTAGGGGAAATTAAATTAGTGGATATGAGAATACATGAAGCAATATTTGAAAAAAATGATAAGACTTATATTATTATAGACTTTAATAACCAAATTCGGGAAGTAAATGAATATTAAAAAAATTTTATACCCAGCTGTTCTTTTAGTAATCTTGTTAATAGTTTCAGGGTGTGCGAAAAAGTCACAAAAAATAAAAACTTTTAAACATAACACCCCACTTATCAAACAAGATATTAAAACTTCAGGTAAGGCTGAGATAGAAAAAACTTTGGAGATGGGACCAAAACCGGTTACAGGAGATATTGTAAAACTTGAAAAAAGAAAAAAAATATCATCTGAAGCACAAAGAAACTACCTTTTAATTCCCGATGACTTTCCAATGCTAAAACAAAGAATAACCTTAAACTTTAAAAACTTAGATTTTAAAGAGACTATGAAACTTATGGGTAAAATTGGAGAAATTAATGTACTTGTTGGTGATGAAGTTGCAGGCGCTATAAGCGCCGAGTTGATTAATGTGCCTTGGGATAAAGCATTCCAAGCACTTTTAGATATGAAAAATTATGCATCTGATATTGATGTAAACAGTAATTTAATAAGAGTTCATTCCCCAGAAACATTAACAGCACAAGAAACTTATAAATCTGAAAGAGCCTCTGCAGTTAGAAAAAAAGTCGAGCTAGAGGATAGTGTTGAACCAATTTACTCAGAAATTTTCAGGTTGTATTACATTTCACCAGCACAAGCCAAGACAACACTAGAAGAATTATTTTCTTCAGGTGAGGGCGAAAATTCTTTTTCAGCTATACAAATAACAGAGGAGCAAACAACTCGATCAATCATTGTAAGAGGTAAAGAGAAAGATTTAGATGTGGTTGATAAAGTAATAAAAGAGATTGATGTCAGAACAAAACAAGTATTGATTGAGGCATTTCTTGTGACGGCTACCTCTGAGTTTGAACGAAACCTTGGAACAAGACTTGGAGTATATCGTACAAAAGCTGGTGAGCCAACATTTGGAGGATTAGGCGGAGGTAGTATACCTTCAGGACGTGGTTCAAATACAGATGAAACTGGTGGATTTGGTTCTGGTGTAGGCGATATACTTGAAACAGGAGTTGCGGGAACTAGTGGAATTGGAGTGTTAAAAAGAACAACAACTAGTGTTTTAAAAGCAGAAATTAATGCATTGGAGAATTTAGGTTTAGGACAAATTATCTCAAATCCCAAAATTTTCACATTAGATAATCAGACAGCTACTGTCACACAAGGTACAGAAATACCATATACAACCATATCAGATGGAGCTGCATCCACATCGTTTAAAGAGGCAGCATTGAAATTAGAAGTTACTCCAAGTATAGTAGGTGACGGAAATGTACTTATGACTATTAAAGTAAATAATGACAGTGTCAAAGAGGGATCAGAGTCCGATGAACCTCCAGTAAATAAAATGGAGATTGACACAAGACTCTTAGTTGCAGATGGCGATATAGTCGTGATTGGTGGGATTAAAGAAAGTAAAGTAAATAATAATACTGACAAAGTACCTGCGCTTGGTGATGTTCCTGTAATTGGCAATCTCTTTAAAGGCACTTCAAACTCTGATGACTTAAGTGAGCTATTAGTATTTATAGCACCAAGGATATTGTAAAATGATAAAGATTAGCAGAGAGTCTGAAGTTAACTTGATTAATGTTTTAATAGATCAAGATGTAATATCAGGAAAAGATTTACCAAATATAAAAAAACTATCCTTAGAAGCAGAAAAGTCACAATTAGAGGCAGTGTTTGATTTAAAATTAACTGATGAGGAAAAAATTTTAGATCTCTTAGTAAAAGATCAAAATTTAGATGTTGTTGAATTAGAAAACCAAGAAATAACAGATGAAGTAAAAGGTGTTTTGCCTGCTAACTATATTAATATGAATTTTATAGCCCCTTTTAAAATTGAAGGTAAAGTTTTACACATAGCGATTTCAGATATTTCAAAACTAAGTTTGATGAGAAATTTAAAAACAATAACTAAAAAAGATATAGAGTTACATGCTGCAAAAATAACTCAAATATCCAAACACATTGAAAAAATTTTAGATGGTAATGAAACAACAATAAAAAGTATTAAAAGCCAAAATGAAAAAAGAGACAGAACTAAAACTTTTGACTCAGATCTAGCAGAAGCTGGCGAAGTTTTAGAAAATAAACCTGAGGAAGATATAGAGGCTATAGAAAACGAGTCTGAAGTTATTAAATTTTCAACAGCAGTTGTTGCAGAAGCAATCAAAATGGGTGTATCAGATATACACATTGAACCTTACAGGTTTTCGTCAAGAGTAAGATATCGACTGGACGGAATTTTAGCTAGTCAAGATAAATTCAATAAATTTTTACATGATAACTATGGAGCAGTTGTTACAAGATTTAAGATAATGGGCAAACTTGATATAGCCGAAAGAAGACTGCCTCAAGATGGAGCAATACCTTTTAAGATCGAGGGTAAAGTTGTTGATTTACGTTTATCCATTTTACCTACTGCAAATAATGAAAGAATTGTAATGAGGATTCTAAACAAAGATGCAGGTGACATAAGTCTTGAACAATTAAATTTTGAGGATACAGATTTAAAGAACTTAAGAAAAGCAATTCATGGAACTCAAGGATTGGTTTTAGTTACAGGTCCAACAGGCTCAGGTAAAACTACAACTCTGTATTCAATTTTGAAAGAAGTTTCTAAACCTCATCTTAATATTTTAACAGCCGAGGATCCAGTTGAATATGAATTAGATGGAGTAGGGCAGGTTCAAGTTAAAGAAGACATAGGTTTTAGTTTTGCAACTGCATTGAGATCTTTTTTAAGACAAGACCCTGAAATAATTTTAGTTGGTGAGATGAGAGACAAAGAGACTGTTGATATAGGATTGAAAGCAGCACTTACAGGACACCTTGTATTTAGTACACTTCACACCAATGATGCACCTAGTACAATCACAAGATTACAAAATATGGGAACACCAGATTATTTAATAAGTGCAGCAGTTACTCTTGTGTTAGCGCAGAGACTTGCAAGAAAAACTTGCATGGAATGCAGAGAAACTGATCCAGATGTCACTCCCAAAGCGTTGGCAGATTTTGGATTTACAGTAGAACAAGCTTCAAGAGCAAAAGTTCAAAGAGGTAAAGGATGCCCCAAATGTAAAGATACTGGATATAAGGGCCGAATGGGTATTTACGAAATACTAAATGTAACAAAACCAATAAAAGAAGCTATTTTGAGACAAGCAACAACACCAGAACTCAAAAAGATAGCAACAGACGAAGGATTTAGAACAATGCAAGATATGGGTAGAGAATTAATTTTAACCGGTGATTTGAATTTTAGAGAATTTGATAGAGTATTATCAGGAGAATAATAATGTCATCAGAAACTTTTACGTATAAAGGAATTTCCGCTGGAAAATATGTCGAGGGAGATATAGAAGCTATTAATCAGGAAGAAGCCTCTTTTAAGCTCAAAGAACAAAAAATAATAATTACCAATTTAGTTAAAACTAAAAAGAAAAAAAGTTCAAAAGAGAAGAAAAAAGGCTCAGGATTTTCATTTGGAAAAAAGAAGGTGTCCCCACAAGATGTGGTTATATTTTCAAAGCAATTTGCAACAATGGTTAAAGCGGGACTACCGATTTTAAATGTCCTAACAATGTTAAGAGATCAAATTGAGCATCCAACTATGAAAGAAATTATTGAAGATATAAGAAAAAGCCTTGAGGGTGGAGTAACCCTTTCAAAATGCTTTGAAAAGTATCCTAAAGTTTTTGATAATATTTATATAAACTTGATTAAAGCAGGAGAAGCGAGCGGAAAATTGGATACATTCTTACTAAAATTAGTAGATTCATTAGAAAAAAGAGAAAAAGTAAAAAAGAAAATCAAAGGGGCTTTAACATATCCAACAGTCATGTTTACTGTAGCTATAACTGTTATGGTATTTATGTTAATAAAGGTGGTTCCAGTATTTGCTAAAATGTATGAAGGCATGGGAGTTGCTTTACCAACCCCTACGGCAGTAATTATGAACGCTAGTAATTTTATGAGAGGCGCAGGAGGTTTAACACTTTTCATTATTTTAGTAATTAGTTTTGCAGTGTTTAAATATACCACAACAAAAATACCTGCAGTAAGATATAAGTGGCACCAACAAGTTTTAAAAATGCCTGTTTTTGGAGACATGATACTTAAATCTTTAATTGCAAGAATTTCTTTGATTATGGGTAATCTTAGTGCAGCTGGTGTTAATCTATTAGAAAGTATAGAAATTGCAAAACAGGTTAGTAATAATGATGTTGTCACACAAGCCTTAGAAAATGTAAAAAAAGGAGTTTTCTCCGGAGATACTTTAACTAAATTATTTTTAAAAGAGCCGGTATTTCCGCCTACATTTAGTCAATTAATTTCTGTTGGTGAACAAACAGGAAATCTAGATGAAATGTTTACATCTGTTTCGAGCTATTATGAAGAAGAGTTTGATACTGCAGTTGACAATATGTCAAGTTTAATAGAACCAATAATGATTGTTTTTATGGGTACAATGATTGGTGGATTAATGATTGCAATGTACTCTCCAATATTCAATGTTGGATCTATAGTTGGATAATTTATAATTGTTTAGTAAGAATTAAATGGTTGATCCAAGGCTTATCACCCTCTCTAAAAACTACGGCATCCATTATTTGTTGAATAAAAAAAGTTCCTAATCCGCCTGGCTTAATATCATCGATGTTTCTATGTCTTACTTTTGCCCCATCCACCGGTTTTCCTTTATCAAAAAAACCTATTTCCAGCTCGTCATTTTTTTTTAAAGATATTTTTATTTCCATTTTATCATTATTAGACTCAATATCTTTATAAGCATGTTTGACAATATTTTGAGCAGCTTCAGCAATAGCCAAAACAAGCTCATCTTTTAAATCTTGATTGATTTTAATTTTTTCAAAAACCTCTCTAGAAAAGGATCTAACTTCTTTCAGACTTGCTGAATTAACAGTAAACTCCCTTTTTTCTGAGATTTTATTTTCGATTTGGTTTGCTTCATCCATTAAATTTTTTGTTAGTCTAAATTTAAAATCTGCTCAAGTTTTGCCATCATAATTACTTTTAGAACTGATTTACTAATTTCTTTTAAAACAACTTTTGTTCCAACTTCTAATGCTTTTTGATGACTTTCGATCAATACTGATATTCCAGAAGAGTCCATGTATTGAACTTCCTTTAAATTGATATGAACCTCTTTCTTAGCCTCAACCAAGGGCATAATCAATTCTTTAGCCTTATCTACTACATCCATATCTATCTCCCCATTTAAAAAAACGGTTGATATGTTTCCTTCCTCCGAGACCTTATATGTCATAAAAAATTAATATTCCCTCATAGGTATATATTGTCTTATAGATCTTAAATTAACAAAAAAAAAGCAATTAAGCCTAATTTTAACACGAAAATAGTTGAAAATATCTATAAATTGAATAAAAAAAGGCTTTATAATAGGTTTTAATAAAGTTATTGTTAATAAAATATTTAAGGAGTTTAAATGAAAAAAAATTCTAAAGGCTTTACACTTATCGAGCTACTTGTTGTTGTGGCGATCATAGGTATATTAGCTGCCGTTGGAGTAGTTGCATATAACGGTTACACTTCATCAGCTAAAAAAAATGCTGTTAAAACAATGCATGCGCAAACTTTAAAGTATGTTTCTGCAGAAGTACAAAAATGTACTTTGGAAGGTTCTTCTGGTAAGGCATTTGGTGCATCAAGTGCTAACTGTGGCCAAATCTCAGGTAACACTGGGGCAGTAAAAGCGGTCACCGATTTAGTTGCGAACTCTACAGATAAAAATCCGTACGATTCATCTGAAGCAGCGATTAAAAATTCAACTAGTTATGTAGAAGGGCAAGTTAGTGTATCTGGGAGTGGTAAAGTCATAACAATAAAATCTTGTTATGTTACAGCTTGTTCAGGAGATAACATAAGCGGTGTATCGACAGTCACTATTGAGTAAATAAAAAAATTTAATGAATACTAATAAGCTCGGTTTTACATTAATCGAGCTTTTAGTTGTCGTTGCTATTCTAGGAATTATTGCAACACTCGGCATAAACGCTTATTCGGGTTATGTTGCGGGAACAAAAAAACAATCAGCGAAAAATGTGATGCAACAAATTTCATTAGGTCAATCTGAGTATGTTTCTCAGAATGGAGAGTATTATTATACTAATAAATCAACAGGAGAATGTGGACCTACATCATCAACTTCAAATCTTTTAGAACAAAATCTTTTAGGAAATTCAGATTCAATAAATGAAGAAATGGGCTATGAACTTTGTACCCATCAAGATAATTCAAAGACAAAATTTAAAGTTGTAGCAAAACAAAATAATGGAAAATGTGTATTGCGTATGAACGAATTTGGAGCCATAACTGAAAAAAAAGCATCAGATTGTTAATTTAACATGATCAAAGAAACTATTAAAGACATTATCTTAAAATTTAAATCAAGCAATTTAGAAAAAAAACAAAAAATTTATTTAACAGTTAGTATAGGTTGGATTTTATTTATTGGATATTTAACTTGGTGGAACGGATTGAAAGGTTTAGGTTTGGATAAAAGTTTTAAATGGGATGAATGGTTTTGGTTCGGTGTTATACCTGCAACCGCCCCATATGTTTTTTATTTTATTTGGAGAAATAAGAAAACAGACTAACTAATTTAATTTCTTTTTAAGATTACCATCAATCGTATCTAAAAATTGATTAGTAGTTAAATATTTTTGATTTTTATCTATAAGTATAGCTAAATCTTTTGTCATAGATCCGTTTTCAACACAATCTATACAAACACTTTCAAGGTTTTTTGAAAACTTAATCAACTCATCGTTATTGTCTAATTTACCTCTATGAGCTAGGCCTCTAGTCCAGGCAAAGACAGATGCTATAGGATTTGTCGATGTTTCTTTACCTTGCTGATGCATTCTATAATGTCTTGTAACCGTTCCATGAGCGGCCTCTGCCTCCATTGTTTTTCCATCAGGTGCAAGTAATACGCTTGTCATTAATCCAAGAGACCCATATCCTTGGGCGACTGTATCTGATTGCACGTCACCATCATAATTTTTACATGCCCAAATATATCTACCACTCCATTTCATTGCACAAGCAACCATATCATCTATTAGTCTGTGTTCATAAGTTAAATTATGTTTATCATAATTTGATTTAAACTCTTTTTCAAAAACTGCTTGAAAAATATCCTTAAATCTTCCATCATAAGTTTTTAAAATAGTATTTTTAGTTGACAAGAAAACAGGCCATTTTTTTATTAAGCCATAATTGAAACATGACCTAGCAAAATCCTCGATAGATTTATCTAAATTATACATTGACAAAGCAACACCAGGGCCTGGAAAATTAAATACTTCAAAATTTTTATTATCTTTTCCATCTTCTGAAGTCCATTTCATTTCTAATTTTCCTTTTCCTGGAACCTTAAAATCAGTTGCTCTATATTGATCACCAAATGCATGTCTACCAATAATGACTGGATCGGTCCAAGATGGCACAAGTCTTGGAACATTCTTACAAATAATTGGTTCTCTAAAAACAGTCCCTCCAATTATATTTCTTATTGTTCCATTAGGCGATCTCCACATCTTTTTTAAATTAAACTCTTTTACCCTTGCTTCATCTGGTGTGATTGTTGCACATTTTATTCCAACACCATTTTTTTTAATTGCGTTTGCACAATCGATTGTAATTTGGTCTGAGGTATGATCCCTACTTTTCATTCCTAAATCGTAATATTCTATTCCAAGGTCTAAATAAGGAAGAATTAATTTTTTTTTAATA
>CACGCL010000010.1 GCA_902571525.1 uncultured Pelagibacteraceae bacterium | reverse complement strand
TTTGATATTACAATTTCTCCTGACTCTACTCCAACTCCTAACAACTCCAATATTACAACATAATGAGTAACTAGGACTAAATTTGTACCTTTGTCCCAATTCTTAATAAAATTTTTTAATTTTTTTATTTGTTTGTTTTTATTTTTATAAAATTTTTGACTGTAGAAAGAATTGAGCCCATTAAATGTCTTGTAATTGGAAAATGCATGAAATGCAGTGTCTTTACATCTGCACCATTCACTTGAAAGAACATTTCCAACTTTAATACTATTTGTTTTAAAAAAATTACCAATTTTTTTTGATTGGTTAATACCTACAATATTTAAATTTCTTTGTGTTTCGCAATCATTTAAATTTATATCATCTGGGTCTCCCGATCCTGGAGCAAGAGCATGTCTTATAAAAATAATTTTATTTCCCTCTTTAATTTTATTTATAATTTTTTCACTAGAGTAAGCTTGATCAATATAAAAAATTGATAGAAAAATAAATATAATTAAATTAATGTATCTCATCTAATGATTAATAATATATCTCAATTAAATAATAAAATAATAAAATGTAGATCTTGTATTCGTTTAATCAATTTTAGAAAAAAGATAATAAAAAACAAAAGAAAACAATATATAAAAGAAAAATATTGGGGGAAACCAATTACTGGATTTGGTGACATTAATGGTAAAATATTATTTGTTGGTCTAGCGCCTGCAGCTCACGGAGGGACAAGAACTGGAAGAGTTTTTACAGGAGATAAATCTTCTGATTTTTTATACAAATGTTTATTTAAGGCAAAAATTTCTAATCAAAGAAATTCGGATCATGTAAAAGATGGTTTAAAATTAAAAAATGCCTACATAACTACAGCTTTAAAATGTGTTCCCCCTGAAGATAAACCATTAAAAATTGAATTAAAGAAATGTTCAAAGTTTTTTAACAAAGAAATTAAATTACTAAAAAATTTAAAAGTTATTGTATGCCTTGGAAAAATTGCATTTGATGCTTGCAAATATTTTTATAAAAAAAAAGTTAATCTTACTGAGAATTTTCAATTTGGACATGGGAAAGTTTATAATTTAGATAACGGTATAAAGTTAGTTGGTTGTTATCACCCTAGTCCTAGAAATGTTAATACTGGAAGAATTAATGAGCAAAAGATGTTAAGACTATTTCTTAAAATTAAAAAATTTAATTAATTTTAATTTTCTTTCTTAATTCATCTGGAATTCTTGAAGGTTTGCCTTTTTTGTCAACTACGACTAGGTGAATTTCACTTGACGTCAGTAGGTCATCATCTTTAAATACTTTCTGTTTCATCTTAAATGATGAGTTGGAAATCGAGCTAATGATTGATTTTATCTCAAGCTGATCCTCAAGTTTAGCTGGTTTTTTGTAATCTATATTGCAAGATTTAACTATTATTAAAACTCCAAACTTATCTAGTAATTTTTTATTACTTAAACCAATTTCTGCAATCGCCTCTGTTCTAGCCCTTTCAAAAAACTTTAAGTAATTTGCATAATATACAACACCACCTGCATCAGTATCTTCATAAAAAACTTTAACTTTATATTTAAATTCTTGCATCTCAAAAATTATTAATCAGCTGAAAAATATATATTCTGAAAATAAGAAATTGACTTCTTTTTTGATTGATCAGTATCAGCCATAATTGCAACCCCATCTAAAATATCTACATCTAGATTATGTAATTTTTTATAGTCTTTTCTAACATCAGTTTTCACTGTTACCCATTCGTCTAAATTATTTTTTGTAGAAGATAAGACATAATCTATTGAACTTTTAGTATACGGGCTTGGCCAAGACTCTCCAGTTTCTTCATTACTTGAAAAAACATAGTTTATTGCTTTATTTGATAGAGGTGTTAGACCTGTTTTTTTAACTACGAAGAATCTCGCGGCAAAATCATGTCCTTTTTTTGATTTTTCATCAAGACCACTAAGGTCTTTTTCAACTTTCCATGTAATATTTAAAATTGGTGTTTTGTTAAGATCTACTAAAAACTCTTTTCCTAAACCTGAGCCTCCATTTTCAACCTCTGCTCTTAAAAAATTGCCATTATCGTTTTTTCCTAAACTATAAATAGTGAGACTTTTAGCGCCTCTTATTTTTTTTACTTTTAAACTACCCAATTCCTTATCATTAAACTGAAATATCTCTAAATTATCTGCATATAAATTAGTGAAAAAGAAAGTTGATATAAAAAATATTAAAAAATATTTCATGTGTGGGAGATATAAACTAAAAATAAAAAATTTCAAATATTTTAAAAAATCTTACTTTTGACATTTTTCAGACATTCGAAAATCATTATTTAAAGTTATTTATTACTTATGAAACTTTTAATTCCCTTAATGTTGATAATTGTGCTTACTGGTTGCTCAACTCATTCGGTAAAACTTGGTAAAAAATGTACTAAAATAGCCGTAGATAATACTTACGAAAAATCTTTTGTATGGATTATCAATAATGAAAGTTTAGAAAACTTTGATCAAAAAATTAATAAGGAAAATTGTGTAACTAATGGAGAAAATCTTTGAGATTAGTTTCAATATTTATACTTTTAATTTATTGGTCGATAATCATTTTAGCACCTGTTATAGCAAATGAAGACAGTCTTTATAAACTCGAGAACACTTTATTACCTTTAGAAAAACCAAAAATAAGTTAATAAGTAGACCTGCCGCCGCTAATATCAAAAACTGCGGCGGTAGAAAATGAATTTTCATTTGATGAAAGCCAACATACCATTGAAGAAAGTTCATTTAATTCAAGAAATCTTGCTCTAGGTACTTTTGAAAGCATTCTTTTTACATGTTCTTTAGACATTTGATTTAGTATTCTTGTTTTAGCACCAGCTGGAGTAACCACGTTTACAGCTATATTTTTGTTTGCTAATTCTTTACCGAGCGACTTTGTAAGTGCAATAACACCTGCTTTTGAGGAGCTATATGCGCTGGCTTTTGCATTACCATCTTTTCCAGAAACTGACGCTATATTAACAATTCTTCCATAATTATTTTTAATCATGTGCGGAACAATTTCCTTACAACAATTAAAAGTACCGTGTAAATTTATGTCAATAATTCTTTTCCATTCTTTGTAATCATATTTCCATAATTCTATGGTTGACCCAGTTATACCTGCATTATTTATTAGTATATCGATTTTAGATTTTTTAGTTATTTTTTTAACTGCATTTTTTATACTTTCGGGATCGGTAATATCAACAATTTGTTTTGACAAATTTTTATTTTTTATTTTTTTGACAGCTTTTTTAAGTTCTCTTTCATCATTGTCCCAGATAATTACTTTTGCTCCAGATTGAAGAAATTTTTTTGTAATATCTAGGCCAAAACCTTGGGCACCACCCGTTACCACTGCAACTTTTTTTTTTAAATCAAATATATTCATTCTTCGCTAGCTAATAAATAATAAATAGTACTGGAAACAACAAAACCAATAATCCAAGAAAAAGATTGAAAAATATAAAAGTTAGGATTCCATATAGTTGCAAATGCAAAAATTGTACCAATTAAAATAGAATATAATGCTTTAAGATGCCACCCTTTAGAATACATATATACACTCTTTTCATTTGCAAAAAAAATGTCTTTGTTAATTAGAGCTCTTTTTTTTATTAAGTAGTAATCAACAACCATTATTCCAAAAATAGGGCCAAAAAAACTAGCAATAGTATCTAAAATTGATAATGATCCGTTTTGACTTAAAAGAGGTGTCCAAAGACTTCCAATTAAAAAACCAATGATCAATATAATTAATCCAGATTTTTTTAAAGTCATGCTTTTGGGTAAAAAGTTAATAATTACATTTTGAGTAGGTATATAATTTGCAATTAAATTTGTTGAAGACGATGCAAATAATACAAATATTAAAACAACTACAGTTAAAATAGTATTGTCTAATTTTCCTATAATATCGGTGGGGTTTGTAAGTATTGATGAGATACTTATATTATTGCTTCTAAAATAAATATCCGAACCAATAATAATAGTTAACACTAAAAAAGAAAATAATATTAAAGAAAAAGTTAAAGATAAATTTCCTTTATTTAATTCTTTGGTATTTTTTACATACCTTGAATAATCACCAAAGTTTAATATCAAAATTGAGTAGTAAGCAAATAATGTACCCGAGATACCAATTAGATTGTTTATTTTAAATTGGCTAAATCCTTCGGATATATTTAACCTATCTGACAATGTATCTAAAACGTACAAATTGTTATCTGAAATTAAAATTAAGAAAAATAAAATTAATCCAAAATAAACAAACATAGCTGAAAAGTTAACAAAATTTTTTATTACTTTTTGTCCATTACTAAATATGAAAAACTGTATTACCAAAGTTAAAACAAAAGACAGCCAATCAATCAAATTCATTGACATAAAAAAAATTAAAAAAATTTCATTATCTAAAATATTGCTGTCTATACTGAATAATGTAATTCTTATTAAATAACCTATTGACTTAGAAATAAAAAAAGTTTGTATCCCGAAAAAAAATAAACCAACAAATCCTCTAAGAAGACTAATATATTTTGCTCCTAAATAGCCGGTTGATATTCTTAAAAAGACTGGAAAAGGTATTCCGTGTTTTAATGAAGGTATGCCAACTAAATTTGAAAAAAAGTATACCAAGATTGATGCTAATATTGACCCTAAAAATACTTCATAAAAATTAAGATCGTAAAGTAAATATAATGAACCCAATAAAGCAAAGGATATAATACTTTGAGTACCAACGGTCCAAAAACAAAATAAATCTTTCCAGGTCCAATTTTTATTTGTTGGATTTACCGAAACTATTTCCCAGTTTGTTAAATGTATATTTTCTTTATTAGGACTCACTATTCCATAATAATCATATATAGATTACTGTCCATACAAGACAGATGGTAACCACAACACAATTTCTGGAAATATTATGATGATAATCAGACCAATTATCTGTAGCACCATAAATTGCATCATCCCAAGATAAATATCTTTTAAATCCCACTCTGGAACAACGCCTTTTAAAAAATAGGCTGATAATGCTACTGGTGGAGAAAGCCAGGCGGTTTGTAAATTTACAGCAACTAAAATTGCAAACCAAGTCAAGTTAAATCCTAATGCCTCAACTAAAGGTAAAATGATAGGAATTATAATCATTACTATTGGAACCCATTCTAGAGGCCAACCTAATAAAAAAATCATTACCATTATCATTCCTAATATTAAGTATTTATTCATCTCTAAGCCTAATAAAAACTCCGTAAGTAAAGTTGGGGTACCTAATCTTGCAAAGACTGCCCCAAAAAAGTTTGAAGCAGCAACTAAAACCATTATTAAAGCAGTTATTTCTAAAGTTTTTACAAGCGCCTCTTGTAATTTTGGCAAGGTTAATTTTTTGTATCCAAGAGAGAGAAGAAGTGCACCCATTGCACCACAGCCTGCGGCTTCGGTGGGAGTTGCAAAGCCAAATAAAATACTTCCAAGTGCAGCAAAGACTAATGCCGCAGGTGGAACAAGTCCAAGAAAGAATTCAATCCATACCTCTTTCATACTGGCAGCTCTCATGTCTTGGGGTAACACTGGTCCTAACTTTGGATTAATCATACATCTAATTGTGGTATATGCTGCATACAACGACGCAAGTAATATTCCTGGTAAAATTGCTGCCGCAAATAAATCAATTACTGGAATTTCCATTATCGGTCCCATCACAACCAGCATAATACTGGGAGGAATTAAAATACCTAAAGTACCACCAGCAGTAATTGTTCCAGCTGCAAGTTTAACATCATACCCGGATCTATTCATAGACTTAGCTGCCATAATTCCTAGTATGGTTACGGATGCACCAACAATTCCTGTTGCCGCTGCAAATATTACAGATACAAATAATACAGCGTAATATAAAGAACCTTTAACTTTTGCTAACATTAATTGAAAAGCAGAAAATAATCTTTCCATTAACCCAGCTTGTTCCATCATAATTCCCATGAAGACAAAGAGCGGAACAGCAGCAAGAGTTTGCTCAGTCATAACCATGGAAAATTGGAGCGTCATTAAATAAAAGACTAACTTACCAAAACCTAAATAACCAAATACGAAACCTAAAAATATTAAAGTGAAAGAGATTGGAAAGCCAACGAATATGGCAAATAACATCACTCCAACTAAAATAAACCCTAATACTGCAGGATCTATAAATTCAGCTATCACTTAGTCTCTCCTGGCCATTCACCTTTTTTTGCTGCCCAATAGCTTTTAAACAATTCTGAAATACCTTGAACTAGTAAAAATATAATTCCAATTAATAAACAAGTTTTTATAGGCCACATATAAGGCATCCATGTAGTATCCATGCCCCTCTCGCCTCTTTGAATAGACTCACCTACAAATCCAATAGTCATATAAAGAAAAACAATTAACCCTGGAAAATAAAATAACAAATATAACCAAAAATCTATTGTGCCCTGTGTTTTAGTTTTAAAATTTCTATATAAAAAATCAGCTCTTATGTGAACTCCTTTTGAAAGTGCATACCCTGCACCCAGCATAAATAATGCTCCATATAAAAATCTACTTATATCGTAAGCCCATATAGTAGGGGCTAAGAATAATTTTCTTGCAAGAACTTCATAAGTCATAGCAAAAATCAAAGGTATTAATATCCAGCAAACAATATTTCCTATAATTTTACTAAATTTATCAATTGTTATTATAGTAACAGCCATCCATAACGGCATATCACTAGGCATTTTGCTTAACCCCCCTCGCCTTTCAGCGATCATTTCATCTGAAAAATCATTTTTTGGTGGTCGGTCTTTCATAAATTGAAACTTAAACAAAAAGAGCGGACTTTATAGTCCGCTCTTAATTAATTAAATATTTTTACTTTTACTTCAAAGTCGCTGCGTGAGCCATTCCTAGCTTAGCATTTGACATTTGAGCACCGCTCCAGAAAGGAACAGCAACATCAGCAAACTCTTTCATAGAGTCATACACTTCTTTAAAAAATGCATTTTTCTCAGCATTTTTATTTAAAGTAGCTTTTGCTGCAGCCATATATTCTACGAAATAATCAGATGGTGTATCTTCAAGTTTCACACCATGTTTTGTAGTTAGCTCCTGTAAAGCTTTACCATTTTCGTAAATTCTGTAGCTTAAAGATTTTGCTAGTGACGCATTAGCAGCAACTTCAAGAGACTTTTTCTCGTGAGCTGTCATTGCCTCATAAGTTTTTCCAGTTATGTAAAAGTCAGCATTAACTACTACTTGGTGTAATCCTTGTAAATAGTAATGTTTTAAAACTTTTTGGAAACCAAATGTTAAATCTGGTTTTGGACAACACCACTCTGCTGCATCAATAGTACCCGCTTCAAGTGCTGGCAAAATATCACCACCACCCATAGCAACAGATGCTATACCTATATCTTTATATGTTTGTCCTGGAATTCCTGGAGGAGTTCTGAATTTATATTTTCTAAAATCAGCCATATCTTTGATCGGTTTCGGAAACCAACCTAAAGCCTCTGGTCCGACTGGTTGAAGCATAAATCCTTTAATGTCTCTTCCCATTTCTTTCCATAATTGGTCGTAAAGTTCTTTTCCACCACCGTATTGAAACCATGATAGAAATGCTAAGTTATCTATACCTACTCCACCTCCTGCTACAGGTGAACCAAACAACATAGCTGCTGGGTGATCGCCTGACCAATAGTGCGTCCAGGCAAATCCACAGTCAATTAAACCTTTGTCAACCGCATCCAAAGTTTCTTTAACTCCAACAACTGCACCTGCTGGTAAAATTTCAAATTTTAGAGATCCATCAGTTAGAGTTGTTACTGTATCAGTGAAGTCTTTAAGCATTTTTACTTCATCTGCCTTAGTATTAAGAACGGTCTGACATTTCAATGTTTTAGCACTAGCATTTGATACAAAACCAAAAACTAAAAAAGCTGTAAACAAAATTGAAATAATTTTTTTCATATTTCCCTCTCTTAAGTTATTTTTTAAAAAACTAATTCTGACAAATATCCCTTAACGTTACAAGAACCAAATACCTCAATAAATCTAGCAAAATTGAAAAATTCAGTATAAAAATAAACAAAAATTGGTTATGGAAAAATTTGATTACATTATTATCGGTGCAGGTTCTGCAGGATGTGTTTTAGCAAATCGGTTGTCAAAAAATTCAAGAAATAAAGTTCTTCTTTTAGAGGCAGGAGGAAAAGATAACTATCCATGGATACATATTCCTGTAGGTTATTACAAAACGATGCATAACCCAAAGGTAGACTGGTGTTTCCATACTGAAAAAGATGAGACAATGAATAATCGATCAATTAGATATCCTAGAGGTAAAACTTTAGGTGGTAGTTCATCAATAAATGGACTTTTGTGGATCAGAGGTCAAAGCAATGATTATGATAACTGGAGACAGCAAGGTAACAAAGGTTGGGGGTGGGATGATGTACTGCCATATTTTATTAGGTCTGAAAATAACGAGTTAGGTAAAGGTAAATTTCATAGCAACGAAGGTCCTATAATGGTTGCAAATAAAAAAATTAAATTAAAAATGTTAGACGAATTTATTAATGCAGCAGAAGAAACAGGTATTCCTAAAGTAAATGACTTTAATACAGGTAATAATTTTGGTGTTGGTTTTTTTCAATTTACAACTACTCATGGGAAATTTGGTTTAAAATTAAGATATAGCGCTGCTAAAGGATATTTAAATCCAGTAAAAAATAGATCTAATTTAAAAATATTAACAAATGTTCAGGTTCAAAGAATTAATTTTGAGGGAAAAAGAGCTTCTAGCGTTGATTATGTATTGGGAGAAAATTTAAATAAAATTTCTGCTAACAAAGAAGTTATTTTATCTGCAGGTTCGATTGGATCTCCTCAAGTTTTACAAGTTTCTGGAATAGGAGATGCAGATAAGTTAAGAAAAATAGGTATAAAAACAATCATAAATTTAAAAGGAGTTGGTAAAAATTTACAAGACCACTTGATGTTTAGGCCAGTTTACAAAGTTAAAAATTTAAAGTCTCTGAATAAAAAAATAAACAGTCTTTTTGGAAAATTTTTAATTGGATTAGAGTATGTTTTTAATCAAAGTGGGCCAATGACTATGGGAGCAAGTCAAGTTTGTGGTTTTGCTAAGAGTGATAATTCCAGAGAAACCCCAAATCTACAATTTCATGTTCAGCCGATTAGTACAGATATTTTAGGAGCAACTAAACTTCATAATTTTGACGGGATTACGCCAACGGTAGCTAATATAAGACCAACAAGTAGAGGAGAAATAAATGTTGTTAGTAGCAATATAAAAGATAAACCAAAAATTAAAATGAACTATTTATCAACTGAAGATGATAGATATGTGGCTGCTCAAGGTCTTAAGCTTATTAGAAAAATTATGCTTGATACTGATACATTTAAAAAATACCAACCAGAGGAATATCGTCCTGGTATTCACATTAAAGATGATGAAGAGTTAGTTAAAGCTGGAAGTGACTATACACAAACAATATTTCATCCAGTAGGAACTTGTAGAATGGGTCAGGATGAAAACTCGGTCGTAAATGAACGACTTAAAGTTAACGGAATAGAAAACTTGAGAGTAGTTGATGCATCAGTGATGCCAAATATTACGTCAGGAAATACAAACGCTCCAACTATAATGATTGCAGAGAAAGCATCTGACATGATATTAGAAGATAACCTTTAATGAACGAAGAAATCGTAATTTTTGCACAAATAGTTTTTATCGATTTAGTTTTAGCGGGCGATAACGCAATAATTATAGGGATGGTTGCGTCTAAATTTCCAACTGAGGAAAGAAAAAAAATAATTTTTTGGGGAATTGGTGGAGCTGTTTTATTAAGAATTATACTTACTCTTTTAACTGCATATTTATTACAAATAACCGGTCTAAGATTAATTGGTGGTCTCGCATTATTATATATTTGTTACAAGCTTTATAGAGATATTCTAAAGAGTCCAAATAGCGAGACAAATAGTAATATCAAAATAGATAAGTCTAGTTTTATAAAAGCGATATCAACTGTATTAATTGCAGATTTCACAATGAGTTTGGATAATGTACTTGGTGTAGCTGGGGCGGCAAAGGATCATTACGGCCTTTTAATTTTTGGTTTAATTTTATCAATTATTTTGATGGCAACTGCTGCTACTCTAATATCTGGATGGATAAAAAAATATAAATGGATTGGATGGGTTGGTTTATTAGCAATACTGGTAGTAGCAATAGATTTGATTTATACTGATCTAAAAATTTTGATTATTTGATGTATTTAAAAAAACATAACTTAAAAAACAAAACTGCTCTTGTTACAGGAGCTGGTAAAGGCTTAGGAAGAGCTTGTGCCATTGCTCTAGCTGAAGCTGGAACAAACTTAATAATACTCAGTAGGACTGAAAGAGACTTAAAAGAGGTTTCTAAAATTATTAAAAAATTTAAAGTAAAATGTAAATATTTTGTGTGTGATGTTACAAATTACGAGCAAATTAAAAAAGTTATTAATTCTCAAAAGAAAATAGATGTTGTGGTTAATAATGCTGGAACCAATATTCCAGAACACTTTACAAAAGTTAAAAAAAGTAACATGGAGTATTTGGTAAAAGTTAATACCATAGCTTCATTTAATATAGCTCAACTAAGTGCTTTAAAGATGATTGAATTAAAAAATAGGAAAAAGACTGGAGGAGCTATTATTAATATGTCTTCTCAAATGGGTCACGTAGGTGGGCCAATTAGAAGTGTATATAATATGAATAAATTTGGTTTAGAGGGTTTAACTAAAGGTATGTCTATTGATTTAGCAAAATATAACATAAGAGTTAATACCGTTTGCCCAACTTTTGTGGTAACTCCAATGACAAAAAAATTTTTAAAGGATAGAAAATTCATGAGAGAAGTGCTTGGTAATATTCCTTTAGGGAAGTTTGCTGAATTATCAGATATAGCAAGTGCTGTGGTTTTTTTAGCTTCAGATCAAGCGTCAATGATTACGGGAACTTCTTTATTAGTAGACGGTGGATGGACAGCAAAATAATTAAATATATTATTTTATTTGTTTTAATTTTTTCTTTCGAGTCAAAATCTGTAGAGTTTAATGGTAAATTCATCCAGGGTCATTTTATTTTGGGGAAGACAGATCCTGGATCTGAAATTGAAATTGATAATAAAAAAATAAAGGTCACAAAAGATGGTGACTTTGTTTTTGGGTTAGACAGAGATCGAAAAAACGACATAGTAATTACAAAAATATTAAATGGAAATAAAAAAAAGATAGTAAAAAAAGTTCTTAAAAGAAAATATAAAATTCAGAGAATAGATGGTCTTGAGCCTAAGAAAGTTACACCTCCCAAAGAAGTTTACGATAGAATAAGAAAAGAGAATAAATTAATAGTTAACGCCAGAGAAATAAATTCAAATTTAAATTTTTTTAAAAATAAATTTATTAAACCTTTAGATGATGCAATAATCACTGGAATATACGGTAGTCAAAGAATTTTAAATGGTAAGCCAAGATCACCTCATTATGGAATTGACTTTGCAGGAAAACTTGGGACACCAATAAAAGCAATGGCTAGTGGAATAGTTACACTTGCAGAAATCGATTTATATTATACAGGGGCTACACTTATTTTTGATCATGGACATGGAATTTCTACGTTATATATGCATATGGACAAAATATTTGTAGAAGAGGGTGATATTGTAAAACAAGGTGATATAATTGGAACTGTAGGTTCTAGCGGCAGGTCGACTGGTCCACATTTAGACATAAGGTTAAATTGGTTCGGTATAAAATTAGATCCTTCAACAGTTTTAAATATAAAGTTATGAAAAAGACAAATTTAGAAAAAGTTTCAAATAGACTAGTAAATGCTTTTTTAAAAAATAAGCTTATTGCACCTTTGCCAAATAAATATACAAAAAACATTAATGAAGCACAAAAATTAAGAAGACTTTGTGAAAGTAAAATTAAATTACCTGTAATTGGTTTTAAAGCAGCTGGCACAGGTATTCCTTTAATTAAAAAATTAAAAGAAAAAGAACCTTTTTACGCTTCAGTTTATAAAAGAAATTTTTTAAGTAGTGGTAAAAGTGTTAGAATAAGTAAAGCAACTTTAGGTATAGAGCTTGAAGTTTGTTACAAAGTTAAAAAATCCTTTTTTTCATCTAAAGGCCCAATTACAATGAAAAATATATCAAAGTTTATTTCTTACATGGCGCCGTGTATCGAAGTAGTTGGTTATAGGCAAAGAAAAAAAGGAATCACCTCTTTTGGTGACTTATGCAGTGATTTTGGTGCCAATGTTAAATTTTTAGTAGGTGCTAAGAAGAAATATAAAAGAATAAATATTGGAAATTTGAAAACTAATATTTCTAATAAAAAAATTAGTCAAAGCGTAAGTGGTAATACTAGTACTGTATACGTAAACCCATTGAATTCTTTGAGATTTGTTTTGAATAAAGTTAAAAAAGACAAAATAGATTTAGGTAAAGATTTTTGGGTTTTTACAGGTTCTTCTGTGGGTGTAGTCCCAATTAAAGGTAAAGGTCTCTATACTGGAAGAGTTGATAAACTGGGATCTGTTAAAGCGGTAATAAGATAAAAAGAACTGATTTATTTTAAGAAACTAAAGAGGGTTGTTTCTTCATATCCTCTTTTTTAATACCAGCAACTTTTACAGGTTTCTTCATTGCATCTCTTCTAAAGGGTTCTCCAAGTTCCTGGTTTAAAATTATTTCAATAAAGGTTGTAATTCCTTTTTTTTGATCTTCACAAGATTGTTTAATAGCTTTTGTTGTTTCTTCCATTGTTTTGCAAGTCACTCCTTTTAATCCACATGCGTTCGCAACTTTTGCATAACTTAATTCGGGATCAAGTTCTGTCCCTACAAAATTATCGTCAAACCATAAAATTGAATTTCTTTTTTCTGCACCCCACTGATAATTTCTAAAAATTACCATAGTTATAGATGGCCATTCCTCTCTTGCACATGAGCTCATTTCATTCATACTAATTCCAAAAGCTCCATCACCTGCAAACCCTACTACAGGGGTATCAGGACAGCCAATTTTTGCGCCTAGTATGGCTGGAAAACCATACCCACAAGGACCAAATAAACCAGGTGCCAAATATTTTCTTGGTTTTTCAAAAGTTGGATATGCATTTCCTATTGCACAATTGTTTCCTATATCACTAGAGATAATTGCCTCTTGTGGTAATGCGTCTTGTATTGCTCTCCAAGCTTGTCTTGGAGACATCCTGTCTTTATCTCTTTCCCTAGCTTCTTTATTCCAAACCGTACCCGGGTCATCTTCTTCATGATCTAAACCAGATAAGGTTTGTAACCATGCAGATTTAGTTTTATGTATTAAATTCTTTCTTTCCTCTCTTCCAGTGTTACCTGCATCTGAAGATAGTTTTTCTAAAATTTGCTGAGCTACTTGTTTCGAGTCTCCGCAAATACCAACAGAAACTTTTTTCGTAAGGCCAATTCTATCTGGATTCATGTCTACCTGAATAATTGTTGCTTTTTTCGGCCAATAATCAATTCCATATCCAGGCAATGTTGAAAAAGGATTAAGTCTGGTGCCAAGCGCCAACACTACATCTGCTTTAGATATTAATTCCATCGCAGCTTTAGATCCATTGTATCCCAAAGGTCCAACGGCTAAAGGGTGAGTTCCTGGAAAACTATCATTATGCTGATAGCCATTACAAACGGGTGCATCTAATTTTTCAGCTAATTTTTTACACTCATCAATTGCTCCACCTAAAACAACACCAGCACCAGATAAAATTACTGGAAATTTAGCTTTAGATAAAAGATTTGCTGCATTCTCGATTGCTTCTTTACCACCACCTTGTCTTTCAAATCTAACTATTGGCGGTAATTCGATGTCTATAACTTGAGTCCAATAATCTCTCGGAACATTTATTTGTGCAGGTGCAGAACCTCTAAACGCTTTTTCTATAACTCTATTAAGAACTTCTGCCATTCTTGATGGGTCTCTTACTTCCTCTTGATAACAAACCATATCTTTAAATAAATTCATTTGTTCTACTTCTTGGAAACCTCCTTGGCCCATGGTTTTATTTGCTGCTTGTGGAGTCACTACTAATAATGGAGTATGATTCCAATATGCAGTTTTTATTGGTGTAACTAAACCAGTTATACCAGGACCATTTTGTGCAATCACCATTGACATTTTACCTGTAGCTCTAGTGTAGCCATCAGCGATTAGTCCACCATTCGTCTCATGAGCAACATCCCAAAATGTAATACCTGCTTTAGGAAATAAATCTGATATAGGCATGAAAGCTGATCCTATAATTCCAAAAGCGTGCTCAATACCATGCATCTGAAGAACTTTTATAAACGCTTCTTCTGTGGTCATTTTAGTCATAAAAAAATCCTAATAAATTTTGTTGTAATCGATCGATTAATATATAAATTCTTACGAAGTTTCTACTAAGAAATCGTCACAATGGCTAAAACAGACATAATAATCCACGATAAAAAAGACAATGTTGGGGTAATTGTAGTTGAAAAAGTTATTGAAGGCCAAGATTGCTGTTGTTGGATTATGGAAAACGATACTTCAAAAGATATAAAGTCTGAAGCAGAAATACCCCTAGGTCACAAAATTGCTTTACAAGATTTAAAAGAGGGTGACACAATTATAAAATATGGTCATGACATAGGTAAGGTAGTAAAGTTAATTAAAAAAGGTGATCATGTTCATGTGCATAACGTTAAAACAAAAAAGTGGTAAAAATGAAAATTCCAGAAATTTTTTTAGGATACAAAAGGGAAAACGGAAGAGCTGGCACTAGAAATCATGTAATTATATTGCCTGTTGATGATATATCAAATGCATGTGCAGAGGCTGTTGCAAATAACATAAAAGGTACTATTGCATTACCACATTCATATGGAAGATTACAGTTTGGTGCTGACTTAGAGTTACATTTTAGAACTATGATTGGTACTGGAAAAAACCCAAATGTTGCTGCAGTCATAGTAATAGGTATTGAGCCTAAATGGACTAAGAGAATAGTAGATGCTATTGCGAAAACTGGAAAACCAGTTGAGGGTTTTAGTATTGAGGGTGTTGGAGATATTGACACAATTGCAAAAGTTTCAAAAAAAGCTCAAGAATTCTCAATGTGGGCATCTGAAAAACAACGAGAAGAATGTCCTATAAGTGATTTGTGGATATCAGTAAAATGTGGTGAGTCTGATACTACATCAGGTTTAGCATCTAATCCAACTGTTGGAAATTTAATGGATAAACTTGAACCTATGGGAGTGCACCTTTGCTTTGGTGAAACTTCAGAATTAACAGGGGCTGAAAATGTTTGTGCTAAAAGAGGTAAAACTAAAGAAGCTCAAGAAAAATTTATGAAAACTTGGAACTCATATAACGATTTTATTTTAAAAGAGGCTACAAATGATTTGTCAGAAAGCCAACCCACCGCAGGTAATATTGCAGGCGGATTAACTACGATTGAGGAAAAAGCTTTTGGTAACTTTCAGAAAATTGGTACAAGACAATTCATTGATGTGCTTGAGCCTGCAGAAGAACCAAGTAAAGGAAAAGGATTATATTTTATGGATACATCCTCAGCTGCTGCAGAATGT
Organism: uncultured Pelagibacteraceae bacterium; assembly: GCA_902571525.1. Taxonomy (GTDB): domain Bacteria; phylum Pseudomonadota; class Alphaproteobacteria; order Pelagibacterales; family Pelagibacteraceae; genus Pelagibacter. The sequence goes on along the minus strand of CACGCL010000010.1, from coordinate 25,420 downwards.
GTAACTCTACAAGCTGCAGGTGGATTTAACATTCACTTGTTTCCTACAGGTCAGGGAAATATTATTGGAAATCCTATCGAACCTGTATTAAAACTAACCGCTAATCCTTTAACTGCAAAAACTATGAGTGAACACATTGATCTTGATGTGTCAAAAATTTTGTCAAGGGAAATGAATTTAGATCAAGCAGGAAATGAATTAATTAAAGCAACTCTTAAAGTTGCTAATGGTAGATTAACTTGTGCAGAGGCTCTTGGTCATAAAGAATTCGTAATGACCAAATTATACAGAAGTGCTTAGATTTACTTAGTTGATATAGTTGGTTTTGGCACATACTTATCTTTTAATTTTCCTAAAATTTTTCTTAAGATGGCTGCTCCAACACCTAATCCTAAAGCTAAAACTATAGATGCCATGCCATAAAGAAAAGGAACATTTTTAGATAAATCTCTTACAAATTCTGAAACAGGTCCTAGTGAAGGTTTAGAATATTTATATATTTCTGATAAATTTTCTGCTGAAAAAAAAGTATCGTAAGCAATCGCAACACCAACTAGCAGTAATAAAACTGCTAAAATAGTTTTGAATTGTGAACTATCAACTTTTTCTCCAAGTTTTTGTCCAATTTGTACACCTAATATCGAGCCTAAAATTAAAACTGTAACCAATATAAGATCAATTGTTCCATAATTAAATGCATGCAATACCGTAACTATTGCGCTTACAAAAATTGTTACAAATAAAGATGTTCCTGGAATTAATTTTGTAGGCATACCAATTATATAAATCATGGCTGGAACTAAAATAAATGCCCCACCAACGCCGAGTATGGCTGCAATAAATCCTACCAAAAAACCTATTACTATTGGAGTAAATGCACTTTCATAAAGTTTTGATTTCTTAAATCTCATTCTAAATGGTAAGCCGTGAAACCAATAATGATCATGTAATTTTTTTTTCACTACTATTTTTTTTCTTGCTCTATCTATTTCAGTGACACCCTGAACAAGCATCATTGTACCAATGATTGCGAGTATATACATATAGGCGAGAGATATGACGATATTAATTTTGCCGATATCTTGAAAATAACTAAAAGTATAAATTCCTAAGGCAGTACCAACTACTCCTCCAACTACTATCATCAGACCCATTTTATAGTCTAATGTTCCTTTAAGATAATGTGTGGTTGACCCTGATATAGAAGTTCCTAAAATATTGTTGGCCTCATTTGGTACCGCATAAGCTGGTGGAATCCCCAAAAAAATTAAAAAAGGTGTCATTAAAAATCCACCACCAACACCAAAAAGACCTGACAAGACTCCCACCGCTAAGCTTAATATAAAAATAAAAGGTAGGCTTACGTAAACTTCTGCTATTGGAAGAAAAAATTCCATGACTGTTAATTATCCCGAAAATATTTGAAGTCAACTATTTGATTATTAAATTCCAAAAAATGTACTCGAAAGAATTACCACCCAATATGCTGCTAAACCCATGTAGAGTACAAACTTAGCATTTATATATGAAAATATTTTAAAGATTTTTATTAGCTTGAAGATGTTGAGGTTTTTATTTAAATTTTCAAGCATACTTATCAAGTACACCTAGAAAGAATATTTATCAAGACTTATTTAAAAAATCGTTGCACCAAAAACTTTGACCGAGTCACCTTCTTCTCCAAGAACTAGTCTTCCAAGAAACTCGCCTTCCTCGGTAGTACTCCTCTGTTTAAAAAGAACTGTTATATGTAGTCCTCTTCTAAGGCAGCCAAAAGCCTTATAATCATCAGATAAACTACATATTAATTTGTTGCTGGCCCACTGCTTTCCTAGTTCTACTTCGTTTGCTCCATAAAGCATTTGAGATGAAAAATCTTTAGTAAAACCTCCATAATCCTTCATATTTGAGGACTTAATCAAATTTTGCCAAATTGGATTGGCAATTTCGATTATCTGTTCATCTGATTTTGATGTGAAACTCATATTTTGTAAATGGTAGGACTTAAGAGGCTTTTTTCTTCTCTTTATCGTCGACTATGTGATATACAGGTTTTTTTTCCATAGTGAACTTGCCAGTTTCTGGATCACGTCTTGAAACAGTCAAACAATGCCAATTCTCATCATCAAGTTTCATATGATCCCCTCTATAATAGTACCCTGGCCAACGAGTTTCCTCTCTATATAAAGTATGTTCTGTAACACATTGAGAAGTTAGGGTTCGGTGTTTTAATTCCCAAGCTCTCATTAACTGATGATAATCCTCAGCTCCTACATTTTCCAAATCCTCTTGAAGCCAATCAAGTAATTCTAAAGCTTTTTTAAGAAGATTATCGTTTGTCATATAATTGTTGGTGATACCACCACAATATTCATCCATGATTTTTTGAAGTCTTTGTAAGCCTTGTATTGGTGAGATATAACTTGGTGAAACTGTGCCACCAGTTATTTCATTTCTACCAATTGTATAATTTTCTAGTGGTTTATAAATTACTTCTTTTAAATCATTATATTGTTTTTCACTTACTTTAATATTGTTCGCTTTTTTATCCTCAATGTATTTAACTGCAGCTTTTGCTGCTAATCTTCCCTCTGTGAAAGAACCAGATGAAAACTTATGTGCACTACCACCCACAGTGTCACCCGCACCAAACAAACCTTCAACGGACATCATTCTGTTATATCCCCAAAAATAGTCATCTGGTGCAATATCCTCTGGACCACTTACCCATGCTCCTGAACACGTTGCATGTGAGCCCATAACATAAGGCTCTGAAGTTGTTAATTCTGGATTAGTATATTTTGGATCAATATTTTGAGATGCCCAAACTACAGCTTGTCCTACTGTCATACCTAAAAAATTTTCCCAACCTACTGTTTCTAGGTGTGGATCCTGAAAAGCTTCTTTTGTAACCATATGAATTGGGCCACCACCTGCTGCTACTTCTTGAATAAAAGCATGGTTTCTCAGACATGTTGGTGTTGGGTGATGATCAATGTATTCGCCAACAAGTTTTTTTGTAGCATCATACCATTTCTTTTCATAGTTCTCACCATTTGCATTTTGAGTGTAAGTTTTTAAATGTAAAAAATATGCACCAACTGGACCATAACCGTCTTTAAATCTACATAACACAATTCTATTTTCCATTTGTGTCATTTTCGCACCAGCAGCAATTGGTAATGCGTACGCAGAGCCATTACTCCAAGGTGCGTACCATGTTCTTCCCATTCCCTCTCCAACTGCTCTTGGTTTAAAAATATGAGAAGCTCCACCAGCTGCAATGATAACTGCTTTGGCTTTAAAAACATGATAATCACCAGTTCTCATATTAAATCCTACAGCACCTGCTACTCTGTTCTCGTTCTCCTCATCTTTTAAAAGATGGGTAATCATTATTCTGTTATAAATTTTGTCAGCTGATTTCTTGGCAGCTTCTGCTACAATTGGTTTGTAGCTTTCGCCATGAATCATTATTTGCCATTTTCCTTCTCTTTGGTATCTTCCTGTTTCTTTGTTTTTCATCATTGGCAATCCCCACTCATCAAACATGTGCACTGTTGAGTCTACATGTCTTGCCATATCATATCCAAGGTCCTCTCTAACAAGTCCCATTAAATCGTTTCTAGCATATCTAACGTGATCTTCGGGTTGGTTTTCACCCCATTGCATTCCCATATAACAATTTATTGCATAAAGACCTTGTGCAACAGCTCCACTTCTATCTATGTTTGCTTTTTCTACACATATTATTTTAAGATTTCTTCCCCAATGTCTAGCTTCAAAGGTTGCTCCAGTTCCAGCCATCCCTCCGCCGACGACTAATACATCACAATCTTCAAAAATAGTTTTATTTTTTGGCATTAATAATAAACTCCTTTTTTAAAGGAATTTTTATCAAGAGTAGGTAGATCTTTATCAGTGTTTAAACCGTGAGGTTCATTATATAAAATTTGAGAATTAATTTCACCTTGATTAGGTTTGTCTCCTTCTGCGAGTTTAGGAATATGTTTTCCCCATGGTTTTGTTGTTATAGGTGAAACAAAATCTTTTTCTGTTCCATTTCTAAATTTTATTTTCCAAGAGATCGTTCCCTTCTCTTCTTCTCTTCTAACTCTTACACTATGTCCCATGGGAGCAAAGTCAGCATATCCTCTAACATCTATTGCGTGATTAGGACATGCTTTAACACATGAGTAACATTCCCAACAAAAATTTGGTTCAATATTTTTAGCTCTTCTAATATTTTTATCTATGTGCATTATATCGGAAGGACATATATCCACACAGTGTCCGCATCCATCGCACCTTGTCATATATACAAATGTTGACATTTATTTTATCTCCTTTTTAAATATTATCATATTAATAGTGTTTTGGCTCTTCTCTTTTTATACCAAGTCCAAATTGTTCTGGAGCATCTGCTGGTGGAGGTAAATTATCTCTCGAACCATCAGCTTCAGCTAAATTTTTTTGAATAGCAGCACCAGGTTTATAAAACATATGCGCAAATTTAGACCAATATACTCCTCCAAATAAAACTATATTTGATACTGCGAATAGGACTAGAAATAAATTGTCCCATATAGAAACATCGTTAAATTGCAAATAAGACCATATCAATCCAGTTGTTGAGGAAGCTAGTAAAGCTAATACAAAAAGATCGGCTGTAATGATTCTAAATACAGAATTAGCCTCTGCAGCAACATCTACTCTTAAGAATAACCAAAACCAGTAACCACCTAGACAAGTCATTATTGCTCCAACATGCCATAGTATTGGCCAGATTGTCGGTGTTTCAGATCCTGTATAAAAGAAAATCATCGCTCCTGAGCCAATCCAAAATAATATTGTTCCATACATTCCAAGAACGTGTGCTAGTCTTCTTTTACCAAGTCCTAATTCCGAGGTTGTTCCTATATCATGAACGATTGTTTTAGCTATAACAGCTATTCTTTCACCGCCACCTATTTCTCTTTTTGCATTTTTTTTTGCTTTCTTAGCGTTGTTGAAAAAATATTTTACATTTTTTTTATGAATCATATCTAATACCGTACCCAAGATAACCAGGCCAACCATAATTAATGCAAATGATTGTATAGCGATTAATGGTATGCTTTGAGAAAGAATTGAAAAAGGATTAGTTGTTAACATAATTTTTATAAAGACATTATATTAGTAGTATACTTAAAAAAATAGTTCAACTGCGATAAAGACCCATTATGTAGATTAAAGTTAGTAAATACTTTATTTTTTTCTTATATAATGCTGTTTAGAGGGTATAACGCTTCTAACACCCCCTTGGGGATTTTTTACATCCCCTTTTCTTCTAGGAATCACATGAATATGACAGTGAAAAATAGATTGACCTGCCACCTTTCCTGAGTTTGTTCCTATATTAAAACCTTCAACAGTATTGTCTTCTGAAAGAATTTTTTTTTGAAGTTTTTTAATTAAATCATTGCAGGCCAAAATTTCTTGATCGTTCAGTTCAAAAAAATTTTTGATACACCGTTTAGGTACAACTAAGGAATGTAGTTTAGACACTGGATAACTATCTGTTGATGCGTATGCAAGATTATTTTCAAATAATAATTCATCTTTTCTCACAGAACAAAATATACAAGAGTTATTAGGATCTTTCATAACTGCCTATGTAATAATTTAAAATACTGATTAACTTTTTTAAAACCAATCATGCCTTTATTTTTCCATTTATATTTATTAATAAATCTTACAGGTGTCACTCCTTTACCTGAACCAAGTAATAGAATTTCATCAAATTGATTTATATCTTTTAATTTTATATCTTTGAAAGTTATTCTAAACTTTTTTTTTAAAAATTTAATTGTATTTCCAATATAACAATTACTTTTTGGTGAATAATATTTATTATTTTTAATTAATAATAAGTTTGAAGTACAGGTTTCTAGGATTATGTTGTTGTGGACCAACAATATATCAACTTTTTTTGGGTCGTAAGAATTTAATTTTTTAAGGATATATTTATAATATAAATTTTTATATTTAGGATCCTTTCTCTTATAATTCAATGTTTTTAACTCAAAATTACTACACGGCTTAGGTCTTTTACGAATTGATAATGATATTAATTTTTTCGTTAAAGCAATTCTAAGTAAATGATCGTACTTTATTCTCTTGCTTAAATTATTTTTAATTAGATTTTTAATATCGTTTTCAATACTCTTAGAATAAATTTTGTATCTTTTTAAAGACTTAATCAAATTACTTATATGATTGTCATATAAAATTAGTTTTCCAGGTTTACCTAATAGTCTCATGGTTGTGAACACACCATTTGATCCCCATAAATCTTTAAATTTTATTTCTTTGAGATTAGTAACTTTATAGGATTTTTTTAATAATAATTTTACCATTTTCTGTTAATATTGAAATAAGAGTTTATTTACAAAACGAGCCATTAAATAAAATAGCTAAATACTAACAGTCTAAGGTATTATCTAGCTCCCACTTAGTAACAGACTTTTTTTTATCAAAAATTTCACTTTTTTTAAATTCCCTAATTTCACAATTCTTAAGCTTAATATAACTCTTAATCACTTGATGACCAAAGGCCTCATTCATAACTATATTGTTTTTTAATTTTGTTAATGATTGATCTAATTTATCCGGGAGCTTTAAAAGATTAGGATATTTTTTATATTCTTCATACATATTGCAATACAATGGTTTTCCCGGATTAATCTTATTTTTTAACCCATCTAAACCAGCTGCTATTATGCTTGCTTGCAATAAATACGGATTAGTGGAACCATCCATTAACCTTAATTCAAATCTACCTGGGTCTGGAATTCTTATCATATGGGTTCTATTATTGCCTGTATAAGAAATACTGCTTGGTGACCATGATGATCCAGATTTTGTAAGTGGAGCATTAATTCTTCTATAACTGTTTATAGTTGGATTAAAAAAAGCAGTCAACGACGATGCATTTTTAATTACGCCTCCAATAAAATTATAAGCCATTTTACTTAAACCTAGATCATTTGATTTATCCAAAAATTTATTTTTTTTACCACTCCATACAGAGATATGTGCGTGACATCCATTTCCAGTTAAATTCTTAAATGGCTTAGGCATAAATGTCGCTCTCAAACCATGTTTCTCTGAAATGGTCTTTACCATAAATTTAAAAAAAGTATGTCTGTCTGCTGTTACCAAACAATCATCATGATTCCAATTCATCTCAAATTGACCATTAGCGTCTTCATGGTCATTTTGGTAAGGGCTCCATCCCATTTCAATCATGTAGTCACAAATCTCTTTGATTAAATCATATCTTCTCATTAATGCTAGTTGGTCATAGCAAGGCTTTGATTGGGTATCTTTAGAATCAGCGATTGAATTACCATCTGCTGTAATAAGAAAATATTCACATTCAACACCAGATTTCATATTAAAACCTTTTTTTCTTAATTTCTTAATTTGATTTTTAAGTATTACTCTTGGGGATGCCTCCAAAGGCTTTCCATTCATCCAAAGATCTGAAGCTAACCATCCAACTTCTCTATTCCAGGGTAATTGAATTAAACTATCTGGATCTGGAACTGCAAATACATCCTTGTCAGCAGGAGTCATGTCTAACCAAGCAGCAAAACCAGCAAATCCTGCACCATGTTTTTGCATTTCTTTTATAGCTTGTTTTGGAACTAATTTTGATCTTAATACACCAAATAAATCAACAAAACTTATTAAAAAATATTTTATTTTTTTTTCGTTTGCGACTTTAGATAAATTTTTCATAATGAATGAAGTTAACATAGCTTTTTTAAATATGCTAGAACTTATTCGTGTGATAGTTGAATCGTACATATTTTGAGATCTAAAATTTGAAACTCATATTAAAGATAATTTTAAGTTTACTTTGAGAGGATTTTTTTTATAAAAAATTTCCCATTTTCAGTTAAGAATGAGTCGGGATGAAATTGAAAACCATAAACTTTGTTTAGATTATCTTCAAAACCCATTGGAATATTTGATTTTATACAACGCATAGTTATATCGATATTCTTAGATTTAAAAGGCTCATTCAATTTTAATGAATGATATCTTCCAATTTTAAATACTTTGTTTTTTTTAAATATTCTACTTTTGTTATTTACTTTAACTTTTGATTGATAACCATGATATATTTTGTTCTGTTGTTTTATTACTCCACCTTCATTAAATAATATAAGCTGAAAACCTAAACATATTCCAATTATTTTTTTTTTGCCTTTATAAGTATTATATATTTTTGAAGTTTCCGGATAATCTTTTGGTGATCCTGGTCCAGGAGAAAATACTATTACATCTGATTTTTTAATTAACTTTAAGTTTATGTTAAAATAATCTGAACAATATACTTTATCAAATTCAGCAAATTGATGAACTACATTCCATGTGAATGAATCTTGGTGATCGATAATATAAATCATTTAAATAATTCTAATAAAGATTTGGCTTTTATATAATTTTCATTAAATTCTTTTTTTGGAGAGCTCTCTAATACAACTCCTGATGCAGCAGAAATTTCAGATATACTTTCAAAATTTAAAATTGATCTTATTATTATGTTAAACCTTAGATCTAGGTTAAATTTAATTAACCCAAAACTTCCAGTAAATATATTTCTATTTTCTTTTTCTTTACTATTAAGCAACTCCAATGTTCTAATCTTAGGACAACCTATTACAGACCCCCCAGGCATCATAGACTTTATGATATCGATCAATTTTATTTTTTTTCTTAAATTTCCTTCTATGGTAGTAACATAATGAAATAGGTGTTTATACTCCTCGACATATTTTTTTTTTGTTATTTTGACACTCCCAGGTATGCAAATTCTAGATAAATCATTTCTCTCCATATCTACTATCATATTATGCTCTTTCGTTTCTTTATTGTTATTTTTAAAAAAACTAAGCGCTTTTGATTTATTAAGCTTAGATTGCTTTTTTAATGTACCAGCTATTGGTTTAGTTTTTAATTTTAAACCTTTTTTTTCTATTAATGTTTCTGGTGAACAACTAACAATCGAATAATCTTTATCTCGTATCATAAAAGACTCAGGGGACGAATTGACCTTCATGAGTTTCCAAAAGAAATTTACCGGGTTAATGACAGAATTATTTTTATATTTTGTACAAATTTTTATTTGATAAGTCTCTCCTTGTTTTATTTTTTTTGAAAAAAGATTAAAAATTTTTTTATATTTACTAAAGTCTGTATTAATCTTAAAAGGACTTAAAACCTTAGTCGGATTAAATTTACTATTAAATTTATTTTTTTTTAGATTTGTAGAAACTTTAATCTTATCAGATATGGTAATTATGGTCTCGGGTTTATAAAAAATTCCTTTGTAAAAATTTGTTTTTTTTTGATTTCTAATGTTAATTTTTAAAAGATTGCACAGAATTTCATACCCAAAAAAACCTATAAATAAGTCTTGTTCTTTTTTATATTTCCTTTTTGAAATACTGTTTAAAAAACTTTTTATATTTGAGTTTTTAAGTACTATTTTTTTAGAAAAATCAGTAAATATCTTATACCCACTTCCAAATTTATAAATAATCATTGGCTTATCTGATTCATATAACTTTTCCAGATAAGGACTAAATTTTATGTTATGCTTTTTGTAATCGATCAATAGCTCGCTCTTTAATTGGTAAATGTATTAAACCTGCAAATATTGATAATGCAATTGCCAAATACCACGCATAGTCATAAGAACCATATAAATCATAAAATAACCCACCCAAATATGCCCCAAAAAAAGACCCTATTTGATGGCTTAAAAAAACAAGCCCATATAAAAGACCTAAATATTTTGTTCCAAAAATATGTGCAACAATACCACTTGTGGCAGGGACTGTTGATAACCATAAAATACCAAAACTTGCTCCGAAAAAAATTGACCCTAATGTGCTTGGTGGTAAGAAAATAAACAAACATATTGAAACACCTCTTAAGAAATAAATAATACTCAAAATTGTTTTTTTCTTTTCTTTTGTACAAAGATAACCACTTAATAAGGAGCCAAATATATTAAAAAGACCTATTAAAGATAAAATCATCGCAGCTGTCCAATCTTCTAATCCTCTGTCGATTACGTATTTTGGAACATGTGTTCCAACTAAAGTTATATGAAACCCGCAAACAAAAAAGCCTGACAAAAGCAATACGTAACTTTTATTTTTAAAAGCTTCTATTAAAGCCTCAGTAGTTGTTTGATCACTTGAGTCTTTAGTTTCGTTTATTTGGGGGGATCGAACAAAAAAGGATATTAATAATCCAAATGATAAAAATAACATAAAATAAAACAACGTCTGAACCCACCCATTATTTCCAAGTGAGTAATTAGTAAATAATGGCGATAAAAAGTATCCAAATGAGCCAACAGCAGTTACAATGCTCATAGCTATAGTTCTGTTTGATAAAGGGAAATGTTTACCAACAATTGACATGGGTATACTTATTGCTGTTCCACCACATCCAATTCCTACTAAAACTCCAAGCCAAATTTGAAAATAAATTCCAGTATTAGGACCATTGTATAAAAAATAAATACCAACAATATAAAAAATAAAAGCCAGAGATATTGCTTTATGCCCACCATATTTATCAGCAATTGCTCCAAAGACTGGACCTGATAAACCCCAACCTAGCATTTGAATGCCAATTGCAAGACCAAATTCTGTATTTGTAATTCCCAAATCTGCGTTGAAGTCCATAAAAAACATCCCAAATACTTGTCTTACACTTAGAGATATAAAGACGACTAGTGATGCTGCAATTAAAGTAACTAAAGCTAAGTTAGTTTTTATAAATTTTTCTGAACTCATTTGATAAATTTTAAAGATTTTTTTAAATCATTTATCAAATCTTTTGGATCTTCTAGTCCAATATGCAGTCTGACTATATGATCATTTTTATTTAAATTTGTATATTTTCTCTTTCCCTGAGCTTTGAGTTCTTGGTGTAGAGCCAAACTTTCAAAACCACCCCAACTGTAACCGTAACCAAATAATTTCAATGAATTAACAAATTTTGATATAGATCTCTTGTTTTTTGATTTTATTTTTAAACCCATTAAACCGGATGAGCCTTTGTAGTACTTCTTCCACATCTTATAATCTTCAGTTCCTTTTTTATAAGGATACAAAACAGTAATATTTTTATGTTTGCTCAAAAAAGAAGCAATTTTTTTTGCATTCTCCTCATGTCTGTCTAATCTTGTATCTAGTGTTCTTATACCTCTAATTATTAAATAAGCATCATCAGGTCCCATTCTCAAACCAGAGATTTTTTCAGCTTTTTGAACATATTTGAATACTTTTTTATTAACTGCTAAACTTCCTCCCATTACATCTGAGTGTCCAGAGTAATATTTGGTAGCTGATACAATGGCCATATCAAATCCAAGTTTAATAGGTTTTATAAAATATGGTGTACCCCAAGTATTATCCATTGCAGTAAAAATTCTTTTTCTTTTAGCTATAGAAATTATTTTTAATAAGTCTTGAAATTCAAATGTATTACTTCCAGGATTCTCGACAAAAATCAATTTTGTTTTTTTTGTAATATTATTTTTAAGAGTAGATAAATCCTTAGGGTTATAAAATATTGTTTTAATATTAAATTCTTTAAAAAAATCCTTAGTTAATATTCTTGTGGGACTATAAATTGGATCAGATACTAAAATTTCATCACCAGGTCTCACAACACTTAACATTGCAAGAAATATAGCTCCAAAACCTGTGGGAGTTAAAAAAACATGATAAGATTCCTCTAACTTGTTTAAAATTTTAGATAAAGCATGTGTGGTAGAGGTGCCTTGTCTACCATAATCAAAATGGCCCTCTGTAGGATATTTTAAATGTTTTTTCTGCATTTTTTTAATTTCATAAAATGACTTAAATAAAATTGTAGATGCTCTTACAACTGGAGGATTTACGGACTGATTATAAAAATCTTTACCAGCTTGTTTTAAAAAAGTTTTGAAAGAATGACCCATTAAAAATTTGATAACTAAATATTACAATGCTATATCCCACATATAAGTCAATAAAATAATAAATGGAGGTAATATATGGGATACCCAAAGAAACATCGCGGTAGAAGAAAAATGGGATCAAAAAAAAGAAGAGCTAGAAAAAAAAATAAGAAAAAATAAATCTACTCAAAATGGATACAATAAATAAAGTAAAATCCATAAGTATATGGATCTTTATAGTTCCTTTCGTAGCAATAAATACTTGCTTAATATTGATTACGACATTTCATGACCTTTTTCCAAATAAAGAGCATATTATCCATTTTACAATTCCTTACATTGATGGTGGTGCATCAATAAGTAGAACAGCAAGAGTATTTCCAACATATTTAATTTTTAAACCTGCCATGTTCCTTACAGCATATTTATTAATAAGATATTGGCTTTTTATTAAAGTTATTATTCTTAATACTTATGGAGACCATAAAAATATTAGAAAAATTTTATTTTTTGGAATTAGTTCTGCAATCTGTTTGGTAGTTCACTCAATTTTTTTGGGTATAAAATTTGATTATGATCTTTACAAATTATTTAGAAGAGTGATTATGTTATTATTTATAATTTTTGAAGTAGTAGCCCAAGCTTATTTGGTCATAACTTTTTATTCGATTAAAAATAAATTACTGAGTTTTATAAATATTAAATTTTTAAAATTAAAGGCAATTTTAGTATCTCTTTTAGTTATTACTATGATTGTTAGTATTCCAATTGTAAGTATGCCAGGAAATAAGCATATCAAGCATGCATTAGAATGGGACTTTTTTTTAGGTGTTATATTGTTTTATGTTTTGACTTTTTTTATGTGGAAGAAACAAAAATAATCATTTTGTTATCCATCCTCCACCTAATACTCTATCACCCTCCTTATCTTTTTTATAAAAAACACATGCCTGACCAGGTGAAATACCATATTCGTCCTCCAAGAGTGTTAAAGATGATGAACCGTTATTTAAATTTAGTTTAGATTTTAAGAGTTTTCCAGTGGATCTTACTTTTACAAAAATGTCCTCGTCAAAATACTTTTCCTCAGCTAAAAAGTTTAAGTTTTTTAAATTGATATTTTTTTTTATTAACTCTTTTTTTTCTCCAACAATTATTTCATTTTTTTCTGAATTTATATCAATTACATATAAAGGTTCTTTAGCAGCAATCATTATTCCCCTTCTTTGACCAATAGTGAAATTTACTATTCCGTCATGAACTCCTAAAACTTTTCCTTCAGAATTCTTGATATTCCCTCTTTTGAATGCATCTGGTCTAAATTTATGAATTACTGAGACATAGTCACCATTTGGAACAAAACAGATATCTTGACTATCTGGTTTGTCCGCTACATTTAATTGGAGTTCTTTTGCTATTTCTCTTGTTTCTTTTTTTAATAAATTTCCAAGTGGAAATCTTAAAAAATTCAATTGATCCCTAGTAGTATTAAATAAAAAATAACTTTGATCTCTATTGGTATCAATGGCTCTGTACATCTCTGTTTGATTATTTTTTGTTATACTTTTTACATAATGACCAGTAACTAAAGCGTCAGCTTTTATATTTAGTGACTCTTGAAATAAATCATTAAATTTAACTGTTTTATTACATTGAACACATGGAATTGGTGTTTCTCCTTTTACATAACTATCCACGAAATTGTCGATGACACCTTCCTTAAATTTGTTTTGGTAATACAAAATTTTATGCTCTATATCTAATTTGTTAGCAACTCTTTTAGCATCAAATATATCTTGACCTGAACAACAAGTTTTTGAGGCAGATACTTCTTTACTGTTGTCATATAATTTTAATGTGATGCCAATTACGTTGTAACCCTCTTTTTTCATCATTCCCGCAACTGTTGATGAATCAACTCCTCCGGACATAGCTACAACTATAGTTGTGTCTTTTGGTCTCTTTTCAAACCCGAGAGAATTAAAAATATTTTTCATTCGTGTGGAAATTATACTTTTTTCTATTATAAGTTAAACTAAATGATATTAGATTTCGAACCAGGTGACAAAGTAGTTAACCCCAATCAAAAAGATTGGGGAGTTGGACAAGTTCAATCTATTATAAAAGGCAAAGTAACTGTAAATTTTGAAAATGTTGGTAAAAAAGTAATAAACTCAAATATTGTGGAGCTGGTTAGATTAAATTCAAATGGATAATGAAATAAAAAAACAAATAGTATATGAATTGATTGATACTTTTATCAATGCTGGAAACATAGCTCTCGATTTAAGGGATAAAGGTTTAAAAAAGATTATTAAAGAGGATAATACTCCGGTTACTAATGGTGACCTAGAGGTTAACAAAATTATCACTAATAAAATAAAAGAAATCACCCCGCAGATACCAATTGTATCAGAAGAGGTTTCTGACAATAAAAATATTGAAAATCTTTCAACATTTTGGTTGATAGATCCAATAGATGGTACGTACGACTATTTAAATAACAGAGATGAATTTACTCTTAACGCAGGTCTTATAATTAATAAAAAACCAGAGGTAGCTATTATTAATGCTCCTGCAAAAAAAAGATTGTTTTATACTTTTAGTAAGAACAATAGTTTTGAAATTAAAAATAAAAAAGAAATGAAATTAGACTCAGGATTAAGTTCTAAAAATGATGAATTATTAGCATTGGTTTATTCTGATAATATAAAAGATGAAATAAAAGAAATTCATAATAGATATAAAATAAAGAGTATTACAAAAATGAAAAGTTCTTATAAGTTTTGTGTCGTTGCATCTGGTGAGTTTGATTTGTATGTTGCTGATCCAAGAGCGTCAGAGTGGGACATTGCTGCTGGAGATGCGATATTAAGAAATGCTGGAGGATCAGTTAAAGATATGAATGGTGATGAAATTTTATATGGAAAAAAAGATTTTAAGAATCCGAGTTTAGTTGTTAAAAGTCAAAGATTGCTTCTAAATGAGTGAACAACTTAGAATTATATTAATTATAGTTGTTAGTGTTTCAATTTTTGGATTGGTAGTGTTTGTGTTTGTGAAAAATTATGTTAAATCAAAGATTAAGTTTTATTTAGAGGAAAAAAATAGGGACATTAAAAAAGACGAGTAATTTTTTCATAGTCTTCTTTCGAGAGATCCATTGCTCTTTTTGAAGTGTCAAAATCGAAACCATTTCTTGCTAAAATTGCAATGTCTTTTTTATAAAATAATGGTCTATTATCTTCTGCTCTACATGGACCAATTCTTCTTTTTTTACACACCTTCAATGCTGAAAAAAAATCCTGGTCTTCATTTTCATCCTTAATTTTATCTAAAGTTTCTTTTACAAATTTTTGGTCAATACCTTTAGACATCAAGTAATTTCTTATCTTATTTATAGAATTTCCTCTTTGAACGAGATTTTTTGCTTTACTGTTAGAATAAAATTTATCATTTAAATATTTAGTATCTTCAAGTTCAGATAAAACTACATCTATAAGATCTTTAATTTCATTTTTTTTTACACCCGGGGCTCCGAACTTTAAATATTTTTTAAGTAAATAGGTCCTTAATTGTTGTTTTGATGGTGCGTATTTTTCAATATAAGTTACTGAAAAATCTCTCATCTCTTCCACTGTTGTCTCAAGATTTTTTTTTTTATTTTTTAAAGGAATCATTCAAATTTTTAATATAATATAAATTTTTATGATTGAACAAATTAATATCTTTTTCACACCTCAAATGATTTACCTATGGTTGAATTTAGGAGTTTTGCCTTTTTGGATAATTCTTTTGTTTTTTCCTAACTCAGGCGTGAGTAAATATATGGTGAGATCTATCTTCCCTTTTATGATTTTTTCTTTTGTTTATGTATATTTATTTTATTATTTTTTTTTAAATGATTTTGAATTCATAAATAATTTTAATCTATACCTGGGTATTGAGCAACTTTCTGTATTATTTTCTGAAACAGGCTTTTTGATTATGTTTTGGTGCCACTTTTTAGCAATAAATTTATTTTGTGGCGCTTGGATTGTTAATGATAGCTTAAAGTTTTCTATTTCAAAATTTTTCGTTTTCTTTCCACTTTTAATTACATATTTTATTGGCCCTATTGGACTTTTTTTATATTGGTTAATAAGGATTTTTTTCGCGAAAAGATTGTCATTATATGAATAACAAGGTTGATTTTTTTTACGACTTTTCAAGCCCATATACCTTTATTGCTCACAAAAGAATTAAAGAAATTAAAAAAAATACTAATATTGATTTTTTGTATAAACCGATGCTTCTTGGAGGTTTGCATAAATTAGCAGGTATTACAGCCAACGCATTTATTGGACATAAAAATGATTTTATGATCCAAGATTGCATAATGGTTTCGAAGAAGCTTGGCATAAATTTTTATTTTAATGATAAATTTCCAATAAATTCACTATATCTGATGAGAGGAACATTGGTATTAGAAGAAAACTTGCTTGAAAAATATATAGACATTTTTTTTGAATCCTACTGGCAACTTAATTTAGATTTATCAGATAGAAAAATATTTGAGAAAAAATTAAATGAAATAGGCGTTGATATTGACAAATTTTTTAAAGATATAGAAAATCAAGCTATCAAAGACAAGTTAAAAGAAATGACAAATGAGGCTTTTACAAAAAAAATATTTGGAGCTCCTAGTTTTATACACAAAGATAAAGTTTATTGGGGTCAGGATAGATTGGATTACGTGATTGATGATATATCTAAATAATTTCGAAATCACTTTTCTTTATTGATCCAAACCCTCCATCAATATGTGAAACATTTTTGAAACCCATATCTTGTAATGTTTTTGTTGCAAGAGCAGATCTAAAACCAGCAGCACAAAACAATACTATTTCCTTTGATGAATCAACTTTTCCTTCCTTATAATATGGACTTGATGGATCCATCCAAAATTCCAACATACCTCTTGGAATGTGTAAGGAGTCTTTAACTTTTCCTTCTCTTTCAAGTTCCCTTATGTCTCTTATATCTATTAAATTACAATTATTTTCTTTAAACAATTTTGCTGCTTCATCGCTGGTTATGGTTTTAATTTCTTTTAAAGCGTTATTAACAAGTTCTTTTGATGATTTAATGGTCATATATATGTAATCTGTTAATATCAAAAAAAATGAAAAAAAACATCTTTAAAAAATTATTTATAAAGATTTCTAAGATTGTTGGATATGAAATTATAGATCAAAATCAATTTTATTCACCAACCCTAGAAAAATCTTTAGATCAAAATTTATCTAATAAAGATAAGTCGATAGTTCTTCCTCTAGGTGAGGTAAAATTGACTAAAAAAATTAACAAATTATCTGTCATTTTTAGAACTAACTCCAATATTAATATATGGGACCAAAATAAGAAGAGAATCTTTGAAGAACCAAAGATTGAGTATGTAATAAGGTGTCTATATTCGCTAATAAAATCTATAAATAAAATTAAAAAACAAAATTCAGAAATCAATATTAAGTTAATAATAATTGATGATAATTCTAAACAAGAAAACTTACTCAAAATAAAGGAAGTTTTAAGCAAGCATCATGCAAGTTATGAGTTCATAAATCACAATAAAGAAGAACACAAAGAAAAAATACTAGAAAATGACAATGATCAAACGTTTTCAAATTTATCGAGTCTATTAAAGTGTTTTGAGATTGCTAAAAACGAAAGCTGTGATTTAATTTATTTTGTTGAAGATGATTATTTGCATTTTGAAAACTCTCTGAATGATATGATAAATACTTATGAAAGAATAAGTTCACAAATTAATAAAGATATTATAGTTTGTCCGTGTGATTATCCTTATAACTACATGACAAATAAAAAAACAAATATTTTAATAGGAAGTAATCAACATTGGCAGACGATTAGAAAAATTTTATGCACTTTTATAATATCAAAAAAAATGCTTGATAAGTATTGGGATAATTTAAAAAAAACTTGTGAAAAAAGACATGATCCTTTTGAGAAATATTTAAATGAAATTTTAGTAGATGAACTGGGTATATCTCCGATAAATACTCTTTCCGTTCATCTCACAAATGTAAATTCTAGCTATGGACTTTCGCCTTTCGTTGATATTAAAAAACTTTGGGAAGAAAATAAGGTACATTAGTGCAATTTTTTTTTTATATTACTGCCAAAAATAAAAGAGAAGCAAAAAAAATCGTCACTATTTTAGTTAAGAAAAAATTAGTAGCCTGCGCAAATATTTTTAATAATATTCAATCTTTTTTTTTATGGAAAAATAAGGTTAATAATTCAAATGAGACAGTTATAATGGGTAAAACCTTACAAAAAAATCAACTTAAAGTAATTTCTGAGGTAAAAAAAATACACTCTTACGATATTCCATGTATTGTTTTTTCAAAAATTTCATCTGGTAACAATGAATTTTTAAAATGGATAAACAAAAGTGTTAAATGAAAAAAGTAAGAAATTTTAAATTGTTATCTACATCCAAAAAAATTGTTGAGTTTGAAAAAATAAAGTCAAAATATGTTATTTTGTATTTTTACCCAAAAGATGACACTCCAGGATGCACGCTTGAGACTAGAGATTTTAACTCTTATTATAATAAATTAAAAAAACTTGGATGTGAAATATTTGGTATTTCTAAAGATAATATAGAAAGTCATCTAAAATTTAAGAAAAAACACTGTGTTAAATTCGACCTTTTGTCTGATGAAAATAAAAGTGTTATTAAACAATTTAAAGTTTGG
The DNA here is from genome assembly GCA_902571525.1 of uncultured Pelagibacteraceae bacterium. GTDB lineage: Bacteria > Pseudomonadota > Alphaproteobacteria > Pelagibacterales > Pelagibacteraceae > Pelagibacter. Next base: position 6,640 of record CACGCL010000010.1, on the reverse strand, counting down.
GGTAAAAAAAAATTTATGGGCAAAGAATTCATGGGTTTAATAAGAAGCACCTTTCTTATTGAAAACAATAATATTTTAAAAGAGTGGCGAAATATAAGAGTTAAAGGTCATGCTGAAGAAATTTATAATTTCATTAAAGACTTTAAGTCTAAAGTAAAATAAAAAAGGCCTCCTATTTCTAGGAGGCCTTAATTAAACGTCAAACCAAAGAGGGAGAGATGCTTAATCTCGTATAGCGTAACCAATTACGCCAGTTTCAACGACGTCTGTTCCTTTAAGTTCAGCTTCTTTACTTAATCTAATACCAATTGTGCTCTTCATTATTGCCCAAACAATGTAAGCAACCACAAAAACAAAAGCATTAACTGATATTATTCCAAGTAACTGAGCTCCAAAGCTTGTATCTGGATTTGTTAATGGAACTGCTATTGTGCCCCATATACCAGCAAACATGTGAGCTGGAATAGCGCCGACAACATCGTCAATTTTCAATGCGAAAAGTAGTTTTGTTCCATAAACAACTATTATACCACCAACGGCACCAATTAATATTGCTGCAAATGGTGATGGCATTAATGGTTCTGCGGTAATAGCAACTAAACCACCAATACATCCGTTTAACATCTGGATAACATCTGTTTTACCAAAATGTAATCTTGTTATTGTAGCTGCCGCCATAACTCCGCCAGCACCTGCTAAAAATGTATTCATAAATATAGTTGATACTGCAATTGCATCATCTGCTGTACCCATTGCTAATTGTGAACCACCATTAAATCCGAACCAACCTAACCATAGTACAAATACTCCTAATGTGATTAACGGAATTGATGAGGCTGCGAATGGTTTCATTGGAGCAGGATCGCCTTTTTTAGTAAATCTTCCTAGTCTAGGACCAAGCAACATTGCGCCAGCTAACGCTGCTGCACCACCAGTTGAGTGTACTAAAGTTGAACCCGCAAAATCTGAAAATCCTGCAGCTGCCAACCAGCCTCCACCCCACTGCCAACCCATTACGATTGGATAAATAATTCCTGATAAAATTGCAGCAAATAAAAAGAATGGCCACAATTTAATTCTTTCAGCTAGTGTACCAGAAACAATTGATACTGTTGTTGCACAGAATACCATCTGGAAGTACCAGTCAGAACCATCTGAATAACCTGTGTCTACAGCACTTGAATCTGACCATGGTAAAAATTTACCAATGTAACCACCTTCTGAAATTCCATATGCTAGATTATAACCAAACAACCAGAACATCATTCCGGCAATTGAAAATAATCCTATGTTTTTAGCACAAATTACTGATACGCTTTTTGAAGTTACACTTCCTGCTTCTAGCATTGCAAAACCTGCAGCCATAAACATGACTAAGAATCCACAAACTAAAAATAGAAAAGTATTAAAAATAAATCCGACTTCAGCGGATACTGTTGTTTCAGCATAACCAACACTGGTCATGTTTAGTAAGAATGTAAAGCCTACCACTGAACCTAACAGTTTATTAAATAGTTTTTTCATTATTCCTCCCTTTTAGAAAGCTCTTTATAAATTTTTGTAAGGCAATAACTATTGCTAACTCTATTTAATAGGTATGCATAAATTGCATGTAGAAACAGCCTTTATTAACTTTTAATTAATAAAGGCTGTTTAGAGGAAATATTTATTTATTGAATATTTCTTTAAGTGCTTTTGCGGGTAAAAATTTTACCTTTTGAGAAGCAGCGATTTGGATTTGTTCTCCGGTTCTTGGATTTCGACCAATTCTTGCTTTTCTTTTAGCAACTTTATAGGTACCAAAACCTGCTATTTTAACAGAATCGTCGTTTTTTAAAGCATCTAAAATAGTGTTTGTTATGGTATCGAATGTTCGCTCAGCATCAGCTTTACTTTGATTTAAAGATCCAGCTAATTTAGCGACTAGTTGTTTTTTGTTCATTTTAGCTCCGGTATTAGGTTATTTCCATACTTGTCAAAATCCTTTATAAATCAAGCTTTTTTTTAGTGTTTAATCTGGTTTTAAACACAATATATAGTTTTAAAAAAACGTTGATTTTATTGGTTTTTTTAAGGTTAAAAAAACCCTTTAAAATAAGCCTAAATCTTTGAGATCATTGTAAGTCGCAAAAAACATTAAACTTAACAATAAAAACATTCCGATTCGAAAAAAGCCTTCTTGGGTTTTTTCGCTTAAAGGTCTTCCAAGGATTTTTTCTATTCCGTAAAACATTAAGTGGCCCCCATCAAGTAAGGGTATTGGAAATAAATTAATTAAACCAAGACTTATAGATATATAAGCCATCATGCTTAAAAAAGGAATAATACCAAATTCCGCAACCTGACCAGAAATTTTAGCAATTCTTATTGGTCCACCTAGCTGCGAACTATCACCTTTTCCTGTAATTATAGTGCCAAGATACTTTAATGTTGAGGTAGTAACAAAATAAACCTCTGTCAGTGAATAATACATTGCTTTAATTGGTCCAAGCTTTTTATGATTAACGTTATTATTGTAGGGCAACAAAGTAATTCCAATCATTCTTTTTTTAACTTTATTACCTAGACTATCTTCAGAGTCTATAAAATCTGGTTTAACTTTGACTAAAATTTTTTGATCATATCTTGAAACTTCAAAATCAATAAATTCCGAAGTGGATAGAGTAATGTATTTTGAAACGTCCAAAATACTTTTTACATCATTGTTATCTATTGATAAAATTACGTCATTTTTCTTTAAACCCGCAATATAGGCCGGACTATCTTTTTTAACCTCATCTATCATGGCTGGCGTAAAATCCTTACCAGCAAACATATTAATCATTAAAAAAATTACTACTGCTAGAATGAAATTAGCCAAAGGCCCACCAAAAACAATTAAAGATCTTTGGTACAGAGGTTTTAAAGTAAAAAGTTTTTTTCTATCCTCTTCTTTGTATTTTTTTAAAATTTCATCACGGTCTGACTGAGAAAATACATTTCTATCTCCAAAAAATTTTACGTAGCCGCCTAGAGGTATTAAACATATTTTCCATCGTGTTCCAGATTTATCATTCCACCCAAACAACTCTTTTCCAAAACCTATAGAAAAATCTGTTACTCCAACGCCATATCTTCGTGCAAAATAGTAATGTCCATATTCATGAACGAAGACTACTACGATAATTAATATCATGAATGGTAAAACAAATTCAAACATTCTTGTATAATAGTGTATTTACTTTACTTTCCAAGTCATAATTGGAAGTAATGTTGCCGCTATAAATGATAGAAATAAAAGAGATTGTGTGACAAATTCAGGAAAATAACTTACAGGTATTATGAAACCTACTAATATACTTTTTGAAAAGTCAGGACTTGGAAATAACAGTATTCCACCAATTAATCCAATTATTATTGAAACATAAGCAGTTTTTTCAGTTAAAGATTTAGAGTAAAAACTATAAAAAATACTTAGTACAGCTGCACAACAAAATAGATCTGCTAATAAAAATAAATATAAAATACTTAAACCTTTTGAAGCTATATAAAAAGAGATTAAAGAAATTAAAATAATTATTTGTTTAGACAATTTTATATAATCACCTCGATATTTAATAATCTTATTTCCATCAATGATTATTAAACTTGATATAGCATTAATTAGTGTGTCTATACTACTGACTGTTAAAGAAATTGCTAAAAAAATTACTATTATAGATAGTGTTATTGCATTTTCTTTTAATAATAAGGAAAAGAAAGCTAAATCAGGAACAAGATTTGATTTTTCCGAGACAGCAATTAAACCAGTAAATCCCATTATAAACACAACTGGGATTATTATAAGGAACGATAATATTAAACTATTACGTAAGACTTTATTATTTTTTGCAGCATATACTCTTTGCCAATTACCTTGGTGAAAAAGATTTGTAGCCGCAACTGCTATAAAAAAAGTCAGCCCAGCAGTGAAATTAGGAAGATAATCAAAGCTAATTAAATTTGGTTTATTTAATTTTATAAATTCCATGTTAAAGTTATTTGTGTTGAATGTAATCAAGAACGAGAAGGAAATAATCAAAAGTAATATAAAGAAAATAAACTGTATATTATCTGTAAATATAGAAGCTCTTAAACCGCCATATAAGGTGTATAAAAGTGAACTTAGGATTACTATGAATGCTGTAATCCATAAATCTGTTCCGGAAATATAATTGATCAATATCGATACTGCAGTAACTTCTGCAATTAAAAAAATGGTCATGTAAAAAATCGATAAAAATAGTATTAATTTGAATAATTTTGATCCAAATCTTAAACGTATCACCTCTATTAATGATCTGGCTTTAGGGTACTTATTTCTAAAAATTTGACCCAAGTATATTAGTACGAAAAGAGGAAAAGCAGTCCCTAAAGAATAACCTATCACCGCACCTATCCCTCCCCATGTAGCTGCTGAAGCTGGTCCAAACAAAATCCAAGCACCTAAAGCTGAGGCTACTAGGCTCGTTGTTAATGAAAATGTGCCCACGGATCTATTTGCAACTAGATAATTCTGCAATCCTTGATATTTTTTTGAGTGAATTATACCAATAATAACAAAAGCAGAACTGATAAATAAAGTAATTAAAACTGCAGATGATTGATTTAAAATATTAATTTGTTCCAAGCTTCCCTTTCTGAATTACCGGACAGGTTCATTGGGTATTTCTCAGCCTTATTAGCACCCCGTATTTAAAATATATAAATATTTTTAGATTGTAAATAAATAATATTAAAATTGCTCTTTTTCTGTAGAGCCTTCCATAGCAGTTGTAGAACTTTTTCCCCCGCTAATCGTATTAGATACAGCATCAAAGTAAGACGTTCCAACTTCTCTTTGATGTTTTACGCTAGTATAACCATCTTTTTCTCTTGCAAATTCTTGTTGTTGTATTCTTGAATAAGCAGTCATACCCTCTTTTTTATATTTTTCAGCTAATTCAAAAATCGCAATATTCTGTGTATGAAAACCTGCAAGTGTAATAAACTGAAATTTATAACCCATTGCACTTATTTTTTGTTGAAACGTTGCGATCTCAGAGTCTGATAAATGTTTTTTCCAATTAAATGATGGAGAACAATTATAAGCCAGTAGTTTACCTGGGAACTTATCATGTATTGCATCTGCAAATTTTTTTGCTTCCTCTAAATTTGGCGTAGCAGTCTCACACCATATTAAATCAGAGTATGGTGCATAAGCGAGACCTCTTGATATTGCTTGATCAATTCCATGTTTTACGTAATAAAATCCTTCGGGCGATCTCTCACCAGTTAGAAAAGGTTTATCATTTTCATCATGATCATTTGTAATTAATTTTGCTGCGTTAGCGTCTGTTCTTGCTAAAATAATTAAAGGTACGTCGGCTATATCCGCAGCTAACCTAGCCGCTTTTAAATTTTTAATCATTGTGCCAGTTGGAACTAAAACTTTTCCACCCATGTGGCCACATTTTTTTTCACTAGCTAGCTGATCTTCAAAATGAACTCCAGCAGCTCCTGCTTTAATAAATTTTTTTGCTAATTCAAAAACATTTAGAGGTCCACCAAAACCTGCTTCTCCATCAGCAATTATTGGCAACATATAATCAACCCTATCCTTTGATTTCATTTCTTCATTTTTAATTTCCATATGCTGTATTTGATCAGCTCTCATTAATGCATTATTCATTGACTCTACTAGTTTAGGCGCACTATCGTATGGATATAAAGATTGATCAGGATACATCTCCCCAGCACTGTTTGCATCCGCTGCTACTTGCCAGCCACTTAAATAAATCGCCTTAAGACCTGCTTTTGCATGCTGAACTGCGTGATTTCCAGATAAAGATCCTAATGTATTAACATATGGTTCGGTATTTAATAATCTCCATAATTTTTGGGATTGATGTTTACACATCGAGTATTCTATTTTTATAGAACCTCTTAATCTTTCTACATCTTCTGGAGTGTAATCTCTTTTTACTCCTGCAAATCTCTTTAGGTCGTATGATATCTTAGATTCGGAGCTCATGTTTTCCTTTGAAACAATTAATAATTTAAGACTTTAGAAATTAGTTACTATTATACTCGTTAGTAAATTCATTCATTCCGCTTGAACCCCAATCACAGTGATCATCTCTTAAATAAATGCCTGAGCTATTCGAGTGATTTTGAGACTCTTCGTTGAAATTTAAAGTCTTATTTACTTGGTTTTTGATCTTGTTTTTATTGTTCATGTAAACTTTATAATTTACAAAGTTTACAATAGCCAGTATTATATTGAAAAAGCTTGTAAAATAAGGAAATTTGTTGTAAATAATTATTTACAAAGTTTACAAATAGAAAATTATGAGTCAATTAGAGCTTAAAATAGGGCCAAAAATCAAGTCTTTTAGAAGACAACTTGGGCTTCAAGCAAATAAACTTGCAGAGCAACTTGGTATATCACCAAGTTACTTAAATTTAATTGAAAACGGTAAAAGAAAAATAGATGGAGACCTGCTTTTAAAGGTTTGTGAAGAATTAAAAATAGAGTTATCAGATTTAACAAACAAGTCAGATTTAAATTTAGTAAATGATATTTCAGAATTATTAGATGATCGATTATTTGAAGATTTAGATATTCTCGGACCAGAGGTAA
>CACGCL010000009.1 GCA_902571525.1 uncultured Pelagibacteraceae bacterium | reverse complement strand
TAAAATTATTTTTTAAATTTTCTTTTGCTAAATATTCTAAATTTGTATTTTTTGTTTTCCATTCTTTTAAACCCCATTGAATATTAGAGTTGAGAAATTGTTCACTAACCACGCTTATAAGTATTAATACAAGAATAAAATTATTGAGATAAGTTATATTAATTTTATTTGATAAAAAATATAAAGTATTAATTATTATTAGCACTATCACTGTGGAAATTAAATTAATTCTACCATCTCCAAACATAATTATTTCACTTAAAGGATAACTAAAAAAATTTTCTGCAAAGATAAATCTTTTTTCGTGCCAGGTATCCCAATAAGGATCAACTATATTGTTTGAATAAAACCAAAATTGAAGACAAAAAATTAAAATTAGAATAAAATTTGAAAAAAATAATATTTTTTTAACTTTAATCTTTTGTAAGCTAATATTTCTAATTTCTTTTAAAAAAAACGTTAAACTCATCAAACTTATTAATGAAATAATAGGAACTAAAAGGATATTTATTCTAGGCCAGGTCCTCATATTTTGTATAAAATCAAGTTGATGCCAAATAAAATTGAATATGTAGGAATCTTTTGTTGAAGCCAAAGAACTGATTATTAAATAAGATAAAAGTATAAATATAAATATTTTTTTCTCTAATTTATCAGTTTTTTCTAAATTCATAAAAAAGTAAAACAAATATCGAATTATTAGAAAAGATATGAAAATTCCAAAATAGTACCTTCCTTCAGTATTTGAAATAATTGGATAAAACCATGACCCTAATATATCTAAGAAATTGAATGTATGTGCAGTTGCATAGTTGTAATCATATAAGTTTCTATCTTGGGCTATTTCTAGTGTTTTTGAAACACCATATAGCCAAGGCAAAGATATTAAGAGAGACAATATACTTGGAATCGATATATTTATAAAAAATCGGATTATTTTTATAAGATTTAAATTATTTATAAATAAAACTAATAAAATATAAAAAGAGGCAAAAATAAAAATATAAATAATAAAATATGGATATCCTGCTGTAAAAATAAATAAAGTAGAAAAAAATATTAATACAGTTGCCTTAAAAATATTTTTATTATTAGCACAATAATTAATTCCCAACAGCAAATAGGGTAGCCAACATATAGTATGAATAGCATTTGGAAATCTCAAAAAATTAGAGAAAATCAAAATTGTAGGCGCAATAAGTGTAATAAAATAAATATTTTTTTTTGAAAAATAATTTAAACTTTTGAGCCACTGAAATTGACCAACTAAATATATTGAAATACCAAAAATAGTATAAATCATATAGTCATAAAGAGAAAAAGATCCTTTGATCAACGATATCAAATAGAGAATCCATGATGGTAAATAAAAGAATTGCGCAAATGGATTATAAATTAACGAAAATCCAGCGCCTTCAACTGGAGACCAAAATGGTATTTGACCTTCTTGAAAAAACTCAAATATATATTTTTTGTATGAAAAATAAATTAGATCAAAATCGTTACCAATCACGATTAATTCACTCGTCATTGGAAAAAAATAAATAAATGGCCAAAGAATTAATAAGATATATGCTATAATTGACTTGTTATATTTCACTTTTCAATTTTAAAATCTAATTACTTAAATCCATTCTGGGAAGGGCAAGCCTTTATCTTGCAGGAACTTTTTATTAAACAATTTTGAACTGTACTTGTCAGATCTGTCACAAAGAATAGTAACAATGGTTTTGCCAGGGCCTAGTTTCTTACCTAATTTTATAGCACCTGCAACATTAATTGCACAACTTGTTCCCAAACTCAAACCTTCATTTTGAATTAAATCAAATAAAACTGGCAGTGCTTCTTTATCAGTCACTTTAAAAGCACCATCAATTTTAGCTTTTGCAAAATTAGCAGTCACTCTACTTGAACCTATTCCTTCAGTGATGGAACTCCCTGAAGATTTTAATTCACCATTTTCAATATGATCAAAAAGAGAAGAACCATCAGGATCAGCTAAATAAATTTTGATATCTTTATTCTTTTCTTTTAAAAAACTACTTACTCCACCAATTGTTCCTCCTGTCCCTGATGAACAAACAAATCCATCCACTTTTCCGTCCGTTTGCATCCAGATCTCTGGACCAGTTGTTTCATAATGACCTTTTGAATTTGCAGTATTATCAAATTGATTAGCCCAAACTACTCCATGATTATTAGAACTTTTTAAGTCATCTGCTAATTTAGCTGCTACTTTTACAAAATTACCATCATCTTTATAAGGCTTAGGTGTTACCAACCTTAAGTCAGCACCCATATTTCTAAGCATATCTTTTTTCTCTTGAGTTTGATCCTCGTTCATAACAATGATTGTTTTATATCCAACAGAATTTCCAATTAAACATAAGCCAATTCCTGTATTGCCGGCAGTTCCTTCAACAATTGTACCGCCTTTTGAAATTAGTTTTTTTTCTTCTGCATCTCTAATTAATGCAAGTGCAGCTCTATCTTTAACAGATCCACCAGGATTTAAATATTCCGCTTTTCCATAAATATTACATCCAGTTATTTCAGATGCAGCTCTTAGTTTTACTAGAGGAGTATTTCCAATTCCTTCTATAAAATTGTTTTGTGGTTTGTTCATTTAATTTTTATCACTATCTTGAGTAATACCATATGGTTTAAAGTTTTCATCCTCAGTTGTAACTTCACCAACATTCTTTGCAGGTATTCCAACCATTACTGAATTTTCATCAACATTTTTTGTCACTACAGCATTAGCACCAATTTTTGCATTTTTTCCTACAACAACGGGTCCTAATATTTGCGCACCAGATCCAACAACAACATTATCCATTAATGTTGGATGTCTTTTAGTATTTCTCTGATCATCTGAATTTATACTTGGAGAAATTCCTCCTAAAGTCACCATATGATAAATTGTTACATTATCTCCAATATCTGAAGTTTCGCCAATCACAACTCCCATACCGTGATCTATAAATAAATTTTTTCCAATCTTTGCATTAGGATGAATTTCTATTCCAGTTAAAAATCTAGAAAACTGAGAAATAATTCTTGCAATCAAATTAAATTTTGCAATCGCAAAAAAATTTGCAATTCTATGAAAGAAAACAGCTTTTGCGCCAGGATAAGTTAATATTACACTTAGCTTTGATTTTGCAGCTGGATCTCTTTTGATAATAGAATTTAAAAATTCATTCATGTTAATTACAGTTTTTTTATGCTTTAACTTGATTTAAAGTTAAACCCTTAAGATTAGCTGGAACAGCTACATCCATCATTTTTGGGTTAGCAAGATTAAGGTTATTCATTATTTCTACATATTGGTCAACAGAATTAACTTGTAATCTTGGATTATTTTTTCTCTCTGATCCAATTGTAGAATGTTTTTTACCATTATAATCATGCGCAGGAAATACAATTGTATTTTCTGGTAATTTTAATAATTTATTAAATATAGAGTCGTACTGTTGTTTTGCATTTCCATTTTGAAAATCAGTTCTTCCAGTACCATTAATTAAAAGAGTATCACCTGTAAAAACTCTATCATTCATTAAAAAACTATACGAACAATCAGTATGTCCAGGCGTGTACATCACCTTTAAATTAATATTATCAATTTTAACATTCTCATCTTCTTTAACTCTTAAATCAACAACCTCAGACTTTGAATTATCTCCCATAATTTTTGTACAATTTGTTCTTTCACTTAATTCATTTAAGCCAGTGATATGATCTGCATGAATGTGAGTATCAATTACTTTTACTAATTTTAATTCTAATTTATTTAATAGTTTTAAATATTCATCAGTATGTTCTAAAACTGGATCAATAATTAAAGCCTCTCTACCTTTACCACTTGAGAGTATGTACGTGTAGGTTGAAGATTTTTCATCAAATAATTGTTCAAATATCATATTAATGATCACTTTATAAAAAATTGCATAGCAAATCAATCTTGCATATAATTTGTTTATAAAAAGGAGAGGTAAATGACTTTAAAAATAAACAGTTTAGCACCAGACTTTACAGCTAAAACAACCATAGGTGATATATCATTTCATGAATGGTTAGGAGATAGTTGGGGTGTTCTATTTTCGCACCCAAAAGATTTTACACCAGTTTGCACAACTGAACTAGGATCTTTAGCAAGAATGAAACCAGAATTTGATAAGAGAAATGTCAAAGTAATAGGTTTAAGTGTGGACCCAGTATCAGATCATGTTAAATGGTTGGATGACATAAAAGATGTTACAGGTATGAAGCCTGATTATCCAATTATCGCAGACGAGGATCTAAAAATTGCAAAACTTTACAACATGTTAGAAGGTGATGCAGGCACTACTTCAATGGGAAGAACTGCGGTTGATAACCAAACAGTTAGGACAGTTTTTATAATCAGACCAGATAAAAGAGTTGGTTTGTTCTTAACTTATCCAATGGCAACAGGAAGAAACTTTATGGAGTTATTAAGATCAATAGACTCTATGCAGCTTACTGCAAAACATAAAGTAGCAACACCTGCTGATTGGAAAAAAGGAGAAGAAGTTATTATTGTTCCTGCAGTTAAGGATGATGAAGCTAAGAAATTGTTTCCTGATGGTTGGAATGCAGTTAAACCTTATTTAAGAAAAGTACCAGATCCATCAAAATAGATTGGACAATAAGATTTTAATCGAACAATCTCAGCATTGGGAAAAGAGTTTCTCAAGTAAGCCTGAGATGTTTGGTTCTGAACCAAGCCATTCTGCAAAGATAGCTTTAGAAAATTTTAAGAAAAATAACGTTAAACAAATCATTGAACTCGGAGCAGGATTAGGACGAGACACAATCTTTTTTGCTAAAAATTCTATTAAAGTAACTGCGTTAGATTACAGTCCAACGGCTGTTGAAATAATAAAAAAGAAATCAGACAGTCTAGGGTTAAATGATTTTATTGACGCTCAAACACACGACTTAAGACAAAAATTAAATTTTAAAGATGATAGTTTTGATGGTTGTTACTCACACATGCTTTATTGTATGGCTTTCACAAACTCTGAACTAGAAAATTTAAACAATGAGATATGTAGAGTTATAAATAAAGACTCTATAAATATTTATACAGTTAGAAACCATACAGATGCAGATTATAAAAAAGGTATACATAGAGGAGAAGACTTATACGAAATGAATGGATATATTGTTCATTATTTTTCAGATGAAAAAATTAAAAAGTTATTAAAAGGTTTTAAAAATTTAAGCATTGATCACTTTGATGAAGGAGATTTCCCAAGAAAATTATCCTTAGTTATTAATCAAAAAATTTAAAATGGAATACTTATTAATTGGTTTTTTTACTGGTTTAAGTTTGATTTTAGCACTTGGTGCTCAAAATATTTTTGTAATAGAGCAGGGCCTAAAGAAACAATATACTTTTTTAGTTTGTTTAATTTGTTCAATTTCTGATTATTTATTAATATTTTTAGGTATTATTTTATTTGAATATTTTCAAAGTTATTTCAATCAAACAATTGAACTTATATTAAATATTTTACTATTGATATTTTTACTATATTTCATTTACTATAAAATAAGATTAAGTTTTTCCAATATTGATTTCTCTACTTATAAAACTGACGACACTTTTAAAAGTATTGTTTTAAAAACTTTAGGATTTACTTATCTAAACCCACATGTTTATTCAGATACAGTATTTTTTTTAGGAAATTTCTCTAAAAATTTTGCTTTAGTTAATAAAATATATTTTGGTTTAGGTGCTACGATATCTTCTTTTTTATTTTTTTTTACCATTGGTTATTTAGCAAAATATTCTTCTAAATATTTAAATAATGAAAAAACCTGGTTTTATATAAACATATTAGTTATTCTTTTTATGTCTGTTTTGTCTTTATATATTCTAAACACCATTATTAATTTCTATTGATATAGAACACTTTTAAACGTCAATTTAGACCCATTGGATTTTAAATAAAAATAACTAAATAAGAAGTATGAACAATTTAGAAAAGCATTATGAGCCAAATAACTTTAGCGATAAAGTTGCTTTAGGCTTTACGAAGTTTTTAAGACTTTTAGCCGATACTTTTTTTAAGAAAAGATACGGCCATAGAGCCGTTGTTCTAGAAACAGTTGCTGCGGTACCTGGAATGGTAGCTGGAATGCTAATTCACCTAAAATCTTTAAGAAAAATGGAGGATGATAGAGGCTGGATTAAAATTCTTTTAGATGAAGCAGAAAATGAAAGAATGCATTTAATGACTTTTATTCATGTTGCAAAGCCAACATGGATTGAAAGAGTTATTATTTTGATGGCTCAATTTATTTTTATTGTAACATACGCTATCATTTATTTAGTATCTCAAAGAACCGCTCACAGAATTGTTGGATATTTTGAAGAAGAAGCTGTTAGAAGTTACACAGAATATTTACACGAATTAGAGACTGGCAAAATAAAAGATGAGCCAGCTCCAGAAGTTGCAATAAATTATTGGAACTTACCTTTGCATGCTACATTAAAAGATGTAGTGAGAGTTATACGTGATGATGAAGCTGGACACCGTGATGTTAATCACAGTTTTGCAAATATCATTAACGAAAAAAAATACCCTAAAAAAGAAGAAAATATCAGCTCTAAAGATTTAAGTAGAGAATAAATTCTATTTTTATATATTCATTTTAAAGTCTTAATTTCAGATGAATAGAACAATAAAAATATTTTATCTAATTTTATTATTTCTAAGCACATTTCATTTTAAATCTATGGCAGGGCCAACCTTTGTGCAAAGTAAATCACTTGATGACAACTTTTATTTAGGACTTAACTTTAATAATGATGGTACAAAAATGTATACTGTAACAGCTGGAGCATCGGATGCAGTTATCGAACATATATTAACTACCCCATATGACATTTCAACGGCAATCGTAAATAATACCAAAATAGTAGATAGAGGTGGTGCTACACAAGCAACACAAGTAGTGTTCAATAACGATGGAACAAAAATGTTTATTGTTAACCATGCTGGTAATAAGTCAGTAGATGAATACTTACTAAGCACTGCATTTGATGTTTCAACTGCTACATTTAATGATGAGCAAGATATTTCTAGCCAAGAAATAAGAGCAAATTCAATTGCATTTAATAATGATGGTACCAGAATGATTGTTGCTGGTGCAGGAAATCGATCCCAACATAAAATTCATGAATATTCACTAGCTACACCATTTGATCTTAGCTCCACAGTTACTCATCTTAATACTGAAGACCTAAGTTCTACTCACAATTACATAGATGGAGTTACTTTTAATTACGATGGTACTAAAATGTATACCATTAGAGGTATTGGAGATTTAGTAAAAAATTTGCATAAGATTTCTCAGTTTAAATTAACTACACCTTATGATGTTTCTACTCGATCCCTTGAAGGTACCTTCGATACAAGCTCTGTTAGTGCAGATTCAAGAGAAGTTGTGTTTAGTAATGATGGAAGTAAAATGTTTATCATTGATGATAGTCCCTCGGATGCTAGTAATAATAAAGTTCATGAATTTAACCTAAGTTGTAATTGGAGCGTAATTGATGGTGCTTGTGATGATCCAATAACTACCTCTGATGGGGGTAAAGATATTTTAAGCTCAATCGAGTCTCAAACTGCAACAGCAAAACAAATTGCTATTCAGGCGAGTACCCCAGTTCTTAACCGTATGTATTGGTTAAGAAGACATAGAACGAGTGACCAATTAAGTAATCAAAACATTAAATTTAACTTTCCAAATAAAACAATAGCATCTTTAGCAAAAGTTATTCCAATATCGGAAAAATCAAATAATACTTTAAACAAATTGTCTGACAGCTGGTCATTTTGGAGTGAAGGTAGTGTTAGCTTTGGAAGGACTGGAGACACATCTTCTTCAGCATCAAAAGATATAAATAGCACTGGTATAACTATTGGAATGGACAAAAAAATTAGTGAAAATAAATTATATGGCTACGCCCTTAGGTTTGGCAATGATGAAGTTGATATAGGATCATCTGGGACTAATTTAGATACAGAATCTTTTAGTTTATCACTTTATGGAACTTTTCCTCATAATGAAGAAAGATTTACAGAAAGTATTATTGGAATAAGTACATTGAAGACTGATCATGTAAGAGTAGGCGGGGGAAATAGAAGAACTGGTGAGAGAGATGGGGCACAAGTTTTTGGATCAATTAATTATGTTACTAAATATAAAAAAAATAATTTTGTTATAGATCCTAATATTAGAATTGATTTGAGTTACACAGAATTATCCAAATACCGGGAAAAAGGAGTTGCTGCACTAGTATACAATAAACAAACTGTTGAAACTGGCATGGTATCCACAGGATTTACAATAAGTGATATTTTAGATTTTGATACTTTTACTTTTAAATCTTATGGCGGCTTAGAACTTGGTTTAGATTTTAGCCCATCATCAGATGCTACATATCGTTATCTCTCTGAAACTACAGAATACACAAAAGCAATTGATCAAGATTCTAAAAATTTAAGAGCGAATATTGGATTTGATTTAATAAATGAAAACGGTTTATCAATAATGACTATTTATGAGAGAAATCAGAGTAATAATTCTCATAGTGATACTTTATATTTTGGTTTAGGCTATGTGCCATCAGATGACATTGAATATGCAATGAACTTAGATAATAATAAAGCTTATTTAAGCTACAATAGAAATTTAAAAGGTTTTGATATCAGGGTGAATTCAAATTATAATTTGATGAGTTCAATTCCTGATTATGGTGCAACTATTGAGCTTGTTAGTACTTTTTAAAATTATTCGTTTGAATATCCATACTTACGTAATCTAACATCACCAGTTCTTGCGTGAGCTTCCATACCTTCGTATCTTGAAATCCTAGCAGCCGCTGAACCAACTTCTTTTGTAGATTCTTTTGTCATTCTTTGAAAACTTAATGTTTTTATAAATTTACCAACGAACAACCCACCAGTATATTTACCAGCACCCTTAGTTGGTAATATATGATTAGTACCAGAACATTTATCACCATAAGCAACAGTTGTTTCTTCTCCTATAAATAACGAACCGTAGTTTTTTAATCTCTTATGAAACCATTCAAGATTTTTAGTTTGTATCTCTAAATGTTCAGGTGCATAGTCATCACTCACTTTCACTATTTCTTCATCAGTATCGCATAATATTACTTCACCATAATCTCTCCAAGCAGCCTCTGCACTTAACCTTGGAACTTCTGGAAGTTTCTCTATTAATTCTGGAACTCGTTTCATAACTTCATCTGCAAGTTTTTGGCTTGTGGTATATAACCAACATGGAGAATTATATCCGTGCTCTGCTTGACCAACTAAATCAACAGCTACAATTTCTGGATCTGCAGTTTCATCTGCAATAATTCCTATTTCTGTTGGACCAGCAAATAAATCAATTCCAACTTTTCCAAATAAAATTCTTTTAGCTTCAGCAACAAATTGATTTCCAGGGCCAACTAAAATATCAGCTGGAGCATTTCCAAACATTCCATATGTCATTGCCGCAATAGCTGGAACACCACCAAGATTTAAAATTACATCAGCACCACATAAATTTGCTGTATAAATTATAGAAGGGTGGGCACCAATTCCTTCTTTAGGGGGACTACATGCAATAATATTTTTAACTCCCGCAACTTTTGCAGTTGTGACACTCATAACTGCTGATGCTATGTGAGCGTATCTTCCACCTGGTATATAACAGCCGGCGGTATTAACAGGTACTAACTTTTGACCAGCATATAATCCATTTGATAGTTCGACTTCAAAGTCTTTTCCGTAGTTTGCAAGTTGCGCTTCTGCAAATTTACGAACTCTATCGTATGAAAATTTAATATCGTCTTTAGTTTTTTGATCTAAATTTTTATTTATTTCCTCTATTTTTTCTTTTGAAATAATTATTTCTCCATCATATTTATCAAATTTTTTAGTTAATTCCTTACAACCTTCTTCTTTTGATTTTTCGAGTTCTTTTAAGAGATTTTGAACTATATCTTTTGTTTTAGTGTCATCTGTCGATGCTGTTTTAGATGCTTTTTTTAAATATTTAATCGTCATTTTTTTAATTTTATATTGTTTTATTAATCTAATGCAACAACTGCAGCAGCTATAGAAGCTAATCTTGCCGTTGCCTCATCAGACCTACTTGTAATAACAACTGGCACTTTTCCCCCTACAACAACACCTGCAGCACATGCTCCCATAAAATATATCATTATTTTTACTAAAGCATTTCCTGTCTCAACACTAGGTACCAAAAGTACATCAGCATCTCCTGCAACTATATTTTTAATTCCTTTAATTTCTGCAGATTTTTTGGAAATACAGTTATCAAATGCTAATGGGCCAAATACATCTGCATCTAAATTTTCTTTTTTTGCAAGCTCGGTAATTTCTTTTGCTTCCATTGAACTTTGAATACTATCTAGAACTTCCTCTGTTGCAGATAATACAGCAACTTTTGGCCTGTTGTTTCCAATTCTTTTTGAAAAATCTATAACGTTTTTTAATATGTGCATTTTTGTTTTAACATTTGGTAAAACATTTAAAGCACCATCGGTTATAATTAATGACTTATCATCCTTTTCTAATGTCATATGCCAAACATGACTTAATCTAGTTTTACCAAGGAGTTTGTATTCTCTTTTCAAAACTTCTTTCATCAAGATATCTGTATGAATGTGACCTTTAACTATAATCTTAACTTTGCCCTGCATTGCAAGTTTTGCTGCAACTGCTGCTGTGTTATTTTCTATTGGTTCATGAATTATCTCAAATTTTGAAATATCAAAATTTATTTCATTTGCACATTTCTCTATCTCTGGTTTATCCCCAATAAAAGTAGGCTTAATCAAATTTTCTTTAACAGCATCCATAACTGATTGCATTGGAAGTGGTTTTCCAGCATTTACTATTGCCGCGCTTGCCCCTTTATTTTTTAAAGAAGCATTCAGTAAATTAACAGGACAAATTATTTGTTTATTAGATAGCATTTAGTTTTTCTAAATCTTCCATAATACTTTTTGGTATTGGAATGTTCTTATTCATATTTTTTTTATATCTTTTTTTTGTACCTTCACCAGGAAAATTTATTTCTTTAACACCTTTAATTTTTGGTAATTTCTTTATAATTCTAATGTTCTCTTTAATTCTTTTAATATAATTACTCCCAATAAAAATATTTGGTTTTACAGCCATAAATAAATGTCCAACATTTTGAGGTCCTTTAAAATCATCAAATGGGTCTCTTACTTTGCCTCCATGATTTGCACCGGTCATAACTCCACTTAGTATATCTACCATCCAAGCTAAACCTGAACCCCTAAATCCTGCAATAGGTAATTGCACACCTTTAAGCGCTTTAATTGGATCTGTAGTTGGCTTTCCATTTTTATCTAAAGCTACACCTAATGGAATTTTGTGACCTAATTTAGCCGCTACTCTTATTTTACCTCTATTAATCATTGATACTGATGTATCTAAAATAAATGGAACCTTATTACCTGAGGGTGTTCCAAAACAAATCGGATTTGTTCCAAATAAAGTTTTCTTTGATCCATATGGTGCAATGGCTGGTGGTGCATTAGTAAAACACCATACCATTAAATTTTTTTTAACAGCTTGTTCTACAAAATAGCTAGATAAACCGTAGTGGCCAGAATTTTTTACACCAACCATTCCAATTCCGGTTTTTTTTGTATTTTTAATTAATGATTTAATAGCGATATCAGCTGCAACAAATCCAATAGAATTATTAGCATCTACATATGAGATTGAACTAGATACTTTTTTTATTTTAATTTTTGGTTTAGGATTAATAACTTTCTTATCAATTCTATCGCAATACATTTTAAGTCTTGATAACCCATGAGAATGTGCACCAACTAATTCTGCATTGATTAAAGCTTTAGCACTAATCATGGCGTGCGTTGGACTCAAACCTCTGTTCTTTAGTACTTTAACAATAATATTTGTTAATTTTTTTGCATTAGCCATAAAGCATCCTGACTTAAAAAATAAATTTTACCATTAATTGGATGAACTTGTATGTCTCTAATTCTGCCGATTTCTCTTTTAAATATAACTTCTTCTTTAACATTTTCTAAATTGGAAAAATCAAGTTTTCTAAGCGACATATCCTTAAGAGATGTAATCAAAGCATGACCATTCCACTCTTTAAATTCTTCACCTTTATAAATTGTTATTGCACTAGTTGCAATTGAAGGCACCCAATATTTGATTGCTTTTGTATAACCAGGTAACCACTTTGGTCCTATTTTAGTACCACTGTAATTAGTTCCACCCCAACCAAGAATTTTCCATCCATAGTTTTCTCCTTTTTTAATTTCACCAAACCAATCGCCTCCTCTAGCACCATGATTACTTGCATAAATTTTTTGGTCAAAAGGGGATAATGTTAAACCTTGTGGGTTTCGAACACCTATTTGAAAAATTTCAGGTAACCAATCTTTTTTGTCAATAAATTTTGGATTGTCTTTTGGAATACTTCCATCAGTATTAATTCTAATTATACTGCCAGGATGTTTTGTTGGATCCTGTGCTATCATTCCTTCGCCTCGCTCACCAACAGATGCGAAAAGATAATTGTTTTTAATAGCCAACCTTGACCCAAAGTGATACCCAGAATTTATTGGAGGATAGGCAACAAATATATTTTTAAAATCAATTTGATCTTTATTAAAGTTACCTTTTGCAACAGAAGTTGTTGTTTTTGATTTTCCATGATCTTCAGAATAACTTACCCAAACTACTCCGTCTTTATATAAGATATCTAACAGACCACCTTGACCATCTTCTAAAACTTTTAAGTTATGTTTAACCTCAGTAATAGAACCACTTTCGATATTAATTAATTTTAAATTACCAGATACTTCAGTTAAAAGTATTTCATTATTTGATACAAATGTAGATCCCCAAGGATTTCTAAAATCAGCGATCTTTTTAAAATTTAATTCTGCAGCTTCAGATGAAACTGAGAATAAAAATAAAAAAAATATTATCCTTTTCCACGCCATGGTATTGTTTTATCTATTATTTTCCTCAATGTAACGTCGAATAATAGTCCCAGCATACCCATAATAAATATGGTTATCCAAATAACTTCATATTGAAAATATTTTTTTGCAACGTTTTCTACAAATCCAATACCTGTGGTTCCCGCCAAAAACTCTGCTGCAACTAAAGTTCCCCAACACATTCCAACAGCCACTCTTATTCCTGTTAAAATTTCAGGTAAAGAGTTTGGAAATATTACATATCTTAATATTTGTTTCTTTGATGCTCCAAGAGAATGAGCAGCATGAATTTTTGATAATTGAGTTCCAGATGCACCAGCTCTTGCAGAAATAATCATAATAGATAGAGAAACCATAAATAATAAAAATACTTTTCCAGTATTATCTATTCCAAGAACTGAAATAATAAGTGGAGCCCAAGCTAAAGGTGGTACAGGTCTATAAAGTTCAATTAACGGATCAAAGAAACCTTTTGCAAATCTGTTTAATCCCATAAACAAACCTAACGGAACACCAATTAAAATTCCAAATACTAAACCTAAAAATACTCTTAAAAACGAGTCCCATATATGCCCGTACGGAACAGGAATTTTAAATAATTTAAAGTCTCCTGTAACAACTTTTAAAACTTGTCCTTTGAAATTTTGTTTCACAACACCATCCGATGAATGAACTGGATAATCTCCTGGAAGAATATCTGCGATCCAATCAGGTAAAATAAATCCAATTATTTTACTGACATCCATCATGTCTATCCAAAGTAATGGGATATTTTTGTAACCAACACTTGGTTTTGACATTAAGATAAATTTATTCAACGTATCAGAAGGTTTTGGTAACCATCTACCAGATCCTTGTTCAGAACAGCTTGTTCCACTTGAAACAATTGTTCCAGCCGGAAACAAAAATATATCAACTAATCTTAAACCACCTTGTTCTGCTTTTTGAAGATTATCAAACTCAACAATAGCATTTTGCATTTCATTAAGAGCATTTGGTGGGTAAATGCTTGCATATTCTATTCTTCTTGCAATTTTAACTATATCTTTTGCATAATCTGAAGCAACTTCATCTGCGTCGCTTAAATTTTTTCTATAAGTTTTTATATCCTCTTTTAATTGCTTAATTGAATTTTTAAATTGTGGATTATGATTTCTCAATTTAAAAAATTTATCATTTATAATAGTAAGTTCTTCAGCTGCTGAATGGAATTTTAATCCCTTATTGGTAGCAGGTACCAAGGGTACTTCTATTGTATTTTCAATAGAGCCTGTACCAGATTGTACTTTTGTAATACCCCAATCGCCTTGTTCTGAAATAGCAATTTGTCTCTCATTTTTTGCTGCAGTTGTTTCAAATGGATAATCTTTTTTTTGGAAGTTCGAACTTAAAAGTCTTAACTCGTCCGTCATTTCTTTAATTTTAATCTTGGTATCCATTTCCATTAAATTTTCGTTTGTAAGCAGTGGAATTAATTGAGAGGTTTTATTAACAAATCCTATTAATGTTGATTTTTGTTGAGCGTTTATGCCTTGTGAATTTTGGATTTCGTTAGTTATCTTAACTAGATTCTTGTTTTCTATTTTTATTATAGAAGTACTCTTGAATTCTCTTTCCTCTATTGGAAACTGATATTTTAATCCTAATAAAGACTCATTTATTTTAGCAACCTGACATAATTCATTAGCTGATTTTGGATAAAATCCTTTTGCGATATCCCAAGAATAATAAAGCCAAACTAATAATATTGCACTACTACCAACAATTATCCAATGAGTACCTCCTTTAGCTCTCTCTGGATTTCCAAAAACAGCGTCTACTTTTTCAGTTTTTATTAATCTTCTCCCATAAAGAATACATCCAACGATGGATACAAGAATTAATATTGTTATAGATTGGGTTAACATTTAATTTTCTTTTCCCATAATTTCCTCTTCCATATTCCAGATCATGGATAAAATTTCCTCTCTTTTTGATGAAAATTCTGAATTCTTTTTAATTTCTCTTAAGTCTTGATTTAATCCCATTTCTGCAAATGGAAGTTTATACTCTTTATGTATACGGCCTGGTCTTGGGGCCATGACATACAATCTTTCCCCAAGTAATAATGCTTCCTCAACAGAGTGTGTGATCAATATAATTGTTTTACCAGTTTCCTTCCAAATTTTTAAAACAAGTGATTGCATCTTTTCTCTTGTTAACGCATCTAATGCACCCAAAGGCTCATCCATTAAAATTAAATCTGGATCATTGATCAGACATCTTGCAAGCGCAACTCTTTGCTGCATTCCACCAGATAATTGATAAGTTGGAGTATTTCCAAATCCTTTTAATCCTACTATTTCTAACCACTCGTTAACTTTTTTTTGAGTTTCTCCTGGATCTCTCTTTTTCATTCTAAGACCAAAGTTTACGTTTTCAGAAACTGTTAACCATTCAAATAAAGCACCTTGTTGAAAAACCATTCCTCTGTCAACTCCAGGTCCATTAATTTCATTGTTACCTAAAGTAATTGTTCCTGAAGTTGGTCTAATAAATCCAGCTGCAATATTAAGTAGTGTTGTTTTTCCACAACCAGAAGGTCCTAACACAGTTAAGAGTTCACCTTTTTTAATTGTAAAATTTAAATCTTTTAAAGCATGAACAGTTTCTCCCTTAGGAGATTTAAAAATCATATTTAAATTTTGTGAAATTAAATCACTCATAAGATGACTTTATATTAAAATTCTCATAAAAAAAATAGGCACCAATTATAAATTGGCGCCTATTTAAATTTTAATTTACCTTTTGTTTATAAAGGTAAGAAACTAGTGTCTACGTTTCCTCTTGGTGTTCCCATTCCTTTTAAGAATGCATCAAGATTTCCTTTAGTCATAGACTGCTTAGTCTCTTCTGGCGTTAAAAATTTGAAACCACTTAAAGTTTCTTTCATATCAGCAACTTTCATCTCTGAAGCTTTTGACATAGAATTCATATCACTTTTTCCACTTCTATATCTATCATTTGCTTCATGTGTTACTTCAATAAAAGTTCTTAGCATGCCTGGGTTTTCCTTCATAAACTTTGTAGTTACTGAAGTTATATCTATACCAAGTATACCAGCATCTCTTGCTTCTTGAACTGTAAGTAATCTAGTACCAACTGCAGTTGCAGCTTTGATTGAATTACCTCCAAATAAACATGCCATTACAACATCACCACTTACTAAAGCAGCAGCTCCTTCTTCAGGGTCCATTTGAATAATATCCATTTTACCTCTGTCAGCTCCAACAACTTTCATACTTTCATCAAAAACGTATTCAGCCATTGTTCCTAGTGGTACAGCAACCTTTTTACCTTCAAGTTCTGTAGCATTAGCTTTTGTAATTCCAGATGCGTTAGAAGTTACACAAGTTGTTCCACCCATTCCATACTCCATAGCTATATCAACAAGCTTAATAGGTGCTTTTGATTTAACTGCGTTAATGAAAGGTACTAAACCTTGTGAATAAGAAATGTCTATATCTCCGGCTAACATTGCATCAGTCATTGCTCCACCATTTGTGAAATTAGTCCACTTAACTGGTACACCTAAAGCTTTTGCAAAGTTTTTCTTTTGCATGTCTTCAAGGTTTGGACTAGGCCATTCTAAAAAGTAAGCAACTCTAACTTCTTTTGCAGCTGAATTAGCAACTGAAATAGTAAGGTTAAGAGCTAAAATACTTCCTAGAAGAAAACTTAATATTTTTTTCATTTATTCCTCTCCTTAATTAAATTTATAAATAGTATTTAAGTTGAAAAAACAGGCAAAGTAAATGAACTAATTGTATACTTTGGGCAATTCAGATATGCTTCAATCGAAAGTTGTATTATGTGACTATATTTATATAGTAGAATTTAGTAATTTAGTCTAAAGATTATAAAATATTATGAGTCAAAAACCTGCAATACCAAATTCTTTAAATGAACATTGGATGCCTTTTACATCTAATAAAGATTTTAAAGAGAGACCAAGATTGATCACTGAAGCAAAGGGTGTTTATTTAAAAAACCACGAAGGAAATACTCAAATAGATGCAAGCTCTGGACTTTTTTGTAATCCACTTGGTCATGGACGAATGGAAATTATTGATGCAATCACAAATCAATTAAAAACATTAGATTATGCACAACCCTTTCAACAAGGTTTTGGAGGATCTTTTGAATTAGCAACTAGAATTTCAAAACATACTCCAGGAAACTTAAATAGAATTTTTTATACAATTTGTGGATCTACAGCTGTAGAGACTGCAATTAAAATAAGTGTAGCGTATCACAAAGCAAGAGGTGAAGGTCAAAGATTTAGATTTGTTGGAAGAGAAAGAGCATACCATGGCATGAATATTGGAGCGACATCTGTTGGTGGCATGATTAATAATGTTAAAGCATATGCAAGTGTTTTGATGCCAGGTGTAGTTCACATGAGGCATACTCATTTAGAAGAACATAAATTTGTATCTGGTCAACCGGAAACAGGAGCTGAAATTGCAAATGATTTAGAGAGAATTTGTACAAATTTTGGATCCGAAAATATTGCAGCATGTATTGTAGAACCAATTGCTGGGTCGACTGGAACTTTAGTTCCACCAGTTGGGTATTTACAAAGACTTAGAGAACTTTGTGATAAACATAATATTCTTTTAATTTTTGATGAAGTTATAACAGGATGGGGCAGAACAGGTTCTGCTTTTGGGGCTCAAGAGTTTGGAGTTACTCCAGATATAATGACGATGGCAAAAGCTACAACTAATGGAATTGTGCCATTTGGTGTTGTTGCTTGTAAAGAAGAAATTTATGATGCAGTTCTTGATGCATCTCCAAAAGGAGCTGTAGAATTATTTCATGGTTATACTTATTCAGGAATTCCAATTTCAGTAGCAGCTGCACTAGCAGTTCAAGATATATTTGAAAAAGAAGATATTTTTAATAGAGCAAAAGAACTAGCTCCGTATTTCCAAGAAGGTTTATTTTCATTAAAAGATATTGATGTAGTTGAAAATATTAGAGGTTATGGAATGATGGGTGGAATTGACATTAAAATGGATACAAAGCCTGGCAAAGCTGGACTTGCAACATTTAAACATTGTTATGATGCAGGAGTAAACTTTAAAGCTACAGGAGACGCGCTTATTATTGCGCCAATGTTTATTTGTGAAAAAAAACATATTGATGAAATAATCGATAAGCTAAGAACAGGAATTACGAACTATAGTAAAAGTAAGAAGAATTAATTTTCTTTATGAAAATTGGCGTTCCAAAAGAGATAAAACCTCAAGAAAATAGAATTGGATTAACTCCAGATAGTGTTAAAGATTTAGTATCAAACGGCCACGAAGTTTTAGTCGAAAACAATGGCGGGTTTGAAGCCGGATTTGAAAACTCACACTATACTTCTTCAGGTGCAAAAATAATTGATAAAGCCGAGGATATTTTTAACGATTCCGATATTATTGTGAAAGTCAAAGAACCTCTCTCAAATGAAGTAAAAATGATAAGAGAAAATCAAATTGTTTTTACTTACTTACATCTCGCAGCTGCAAAAGAACTTACTCAGGGACTAATTAATTCTAAGGGAATTTGCATAGCTTATGAAACTGTAACAGATCAAAATGGAAGATTGCCTCTTTTAGCACCAATGAGTGCAGTTGCTGGAAGGATGTCAGTTCAAGCGGGCGCACATTGTTTGGAAAAAAACCAAAAAGGAAGAGGTTTACTTTTAGGTGGAGCTCCAGGAGTAGAAGGAGGAACTGTTGTTATTTTGGGTGGTGGTGTTGTTGGAGAAAATGCTGCTATCATTGCAACGGGTATGCAAGCAAAAGTTCACATTGTAGATAAATCTGAAAAGAGACTTGAAGAACTCACTCAAAAGTTTGGAAACAAAATAATTCCTGAACAATCAGATAATATTGATTTGAAAAAATTAATATCAGAAGCAGACTTATTAGTTGGAGGAGTATTAATTCCTGGTGCAGAAGCACCAAAATTAGTCACTAAAGATATGTTAAGATTAATGAAAAGAGGATCTGTTATTGTTGATGTTGCAATTGACCAAGGTGGATGTGTAGAAACTAGCAAACCAACTACACACGCAAACCCAACTTATATAGTTGATGACATTGTTCATTATTGTGTAGCCAATATGCCAGGTGGAGTTCCAAGAACGTCTACTCTAGCATTAAATAAAGTAACATTACCTTTTTTAAATAGACTAGCTAAAGACGGTTATCAAAAAGCTTTAAAAAATGATCCTAACTTTTTAGCAGGATTAAATGTTTGTAAAGGTAACGTTACGTATAAAGCTGTAGCTGAAACTTTTGGACATACATTTCTTTCACCATCAGAAGCTTTAAATTAAAAAAATGAAAAAAATTCCAAGTTCGGCAAAAGCAGTTGTTATTGGTGGGGGTGTAGTTGGTTGTTCATGCGCTTATCATCTAGCAAAATTAGGTTGGAAAGATGTTATTCTTCTAGAAAGAGATAAACTAACTTCAGGAACTACTTGGCATGCAGCTGGGTTAGTCAGTCAACTTGGACCATCTGCAACAATTACAAAAATTAGAAAGTATTCTTTAGATCTCTATAAAGAACTTGAAAAAAAAGTAGATCACTCAGCTGGACTTAGATTAAACGGTGCAATGTCAATTGCTCAAGAAGAAGGCAGATGGCAGGAATTAAAAAGACAGGCAACTACAGCTCAACTTTATGATGTTAATGTTCAAATTTTAAGTAAAGATGAAATTAAAGATAAAGTTCCTTTAATTAAAAATGATGACTTACTAGGTGGCATCCTTATGCCAGGTGATGGTTCAGGAGATCCATCAGGGATCACCCAATTACTCGCAAAAGCCGCAAGAGTAGAAGGAGCTAAGATTTTTGAAGATTCTCCTGTTGAAGATATTTTAGTTAAAAACAAAAGAATAGAAGGAGTTGTTGTTAATGGAGAAAAAATTGAGTGCGAATATATTGTTCTAGCAACTGGTATGTGGTCTAGACAAATCGGCGAAAAACTAGGCGTAAGTATTCCATTATATCCAGCAGAACATTTTTATGTAATCACAGAACCAATAAAAGAAGTTCCAAAAGACTTACCTGTAATTAGAGATTTTGATAGCAGAACTTATATTAAAGAAGATGCTGGTAAATTATTGTTAGGAATTTTTGAAGGAAAATCTATTCCTGCATTCGATAAAACTAACAAAGTTCCAGAAGATTTTTCTTTTGGAGAGTTTCCAGAAAACTTTGAACATTTTGAGCCATATTTAAGCTCATGTATGAAAAGATTTCCTATACTAGAAAAGGCAGGAATTAGAAAATTTTTTGCAGGTCCAGAATCTTTTACACCAGATACAAATTCATTGCTTGGTGAAGTTCCTGAAGTTAAAAACTTTTTTGTTTGTTGTGGATTAAACAGTATTGGAATAGCAAGCGCAGGTGGAGTTGGAAAAGTCACAGCAGAATGGATGATGAACGGTCATATTAATGAAGATATATTTAGTTATGATATTAAAAGATTTCAAAAATTTCATTCAGATATAAATTTTATTAAAGAAAGAGTTACTGAAACTCTAGGTGATTTGTATGGGATGCATTGGCCATATAAACAACATAAAACTTCTAGAGAAGTGATAACATTACCCTATCATGATGAGTTAAAAAAACATGGAGCATGTTTTGGTGTTTCAGGTGGATATGAAAGACCAATGTGGTTTTCAAAAGACGATAAAAATAAAGATTATAAATACAGTTATAACTATCAAAATTGGTATCCATCTGCTGAATACGAAAGCACCAATACAAGAAAAAATGTTGGTCTATTTGAACTTTCTCCTTTTTCAAAATTTGAATTAAAAGGGGAGAAGGTACATCAAGAACTCCAAAGATTATGTACTGCAAATATATCAAATGAACCTGGTAAAATTAAATATACTCAAATGTTAAATAAAGATGGTGGTATAGAAGCTGATCTGACAGTCATCTGTATAGATAAAAACTGCTACCGAATAGTTTCTTCAGCAGCAAATCGCGAACATGATAAATTTCATATTTTAAAACATATTTCTGAGGATATAAATTTTAAAGATGTCACCGAAGATTATTGCTGCCTTGGTTTATTTGGACCAAAAAGTAGAGAACTCATAAATTCAATTAGCAGTGATGACTTATCTAGTGAAAATTTTAAATTCTCTACAGCTAAATTTATAAATATCAACAATCTAAAAGTTTGGGCACAAAGAATATCTTATGTAGGTGAGCTTGGATATGAATTGTATATTGAGAAAGATATAGCAAAAGAACTTTTCAATACATTGGTTAAAAGCGGAGCAAAATATAACTTAAGTTTATGTGGAATGCATGCAATGGATATAATGAGAATGGAATCTGGATTTGTACACTGGGGTCATGATATATCCCCAGAGGAAAACCAATTTGAGGCTGGGCTATCTTTTGCAATAAGTTTTAAAAAAAATGTAAACTTTATTGGCCGTGATATTTTGGAAAAAATTAAAGATAAAAAAGTAGAAAAAAGTCTTAAAATTTTAACATTAGAAAATTCAAAACCTGGCGAGCCTTTATTGCTGCACGATGAGCCAATTTATCACAACAATAAAATTGTTGGTAGAACAACATCAGGATGTTTTTCTTTTAATTTTAATAAAAATGTAAGTTACGGATACATAAATTCAGGCATGACCCCGGATCAAATTGAAAACTCCAATTTTGAAATAGAAGTTGAGAAAAAAAAATATAGAGCAACTGTTCTTAAAAAACCCTTAAATTCGAAAAATATATTTACTGTTTAATTCATTTAAATAAGAGCAAGACGCTTTTAATTTTAATATGTGCTAAATTGGTCATTGATATTAAATAATTTCTCAATTAAATTTAATGCTGTGTCTAACTTTTTAAAAAATAAAAATCTTAATTATAAGAAAGCCCAATCACTAATCAATAATACCCTTGTTGATTGTGATGATGGCGAATTGTATTTAGAGGATACTAAATCAGAATCTATACTGCTAGATGATAACAAAATTAAAAGCTCAAGCTTTAAAAGAGATACAGGTTATGGATTAAGAGGAGTTATAGAAGATAAAGTAGCATATTCACATTCAAATGATATTTCTGAAAAATCTTTAGAAATGTCATGTGATAATATTAAATCAACATTAAAACATTCTAACGGAAAATATAATCACAGTATAAACAAAACTAATCAAAAGTTTTATGATGAGATAGATCCAATTGAAAATAAAAGCCTCGGGACAAAAATAGAGCTTTTAAAAGAAATTAACAAATACGTTAGATCTAAAGATGAATGTGTTAAGCAAGTGACAGCAAACTTTCTAGGTGAACATAAAAATGTTGAAATATTAAGACCAGGTGGGGAATTGTTCACAGACTCAAGGCCCTTAGTAAGAATTAACGTTTCTATTTTAGTTGAAAAAAATGGAAGAAAAGAAACAGGTATGTATGGAGTTGGTGGCAGACAATCTTACGATAATTATTTAAAAAATGACGACTGGAAAAAGATATGTGATGAAGCTTTTAGAATGGCATATGCGAATTTAGAAAGCAAACCTTCTCCAGCCGGTGAAATGAAAGTAGTGCTCGGTCCAGGCTGGCCTGCAATCCTTATTCATGAGGCTGTGGGACATGGATTAGAGGGAGATTTTAATAGAAAAAAAACTTCAGTTTTTCATGATTTAGTTGGAAAAAAAGTTGCAAGTGACGGTGTCACTATAATTGACGATGGAACTATAGATAAAAAAAGAGGTAGTTTAAATATTGATGACGAGGGGACCCCAACAGAAAAAACAGTTTTAATTGAAAATGGAATATTAAAAAATTTCATGCAAGACAGAATGAATGCAAGGCTAATGAAAACAAAATCTACAGGTAACGGTAGAAGAGAAAGTTATAAACATGTAATCATGCCAAGAATGAGAAATACTATAATGCTGAATGGCAATAATACACAGGAAGAAATGATAAAATCAGTGGATAAAGGAATTTTTGCAGTAAGTTTTGGAGGTGGACAAGTTGATATTACATCCGGAAAATTTGTTTTCAATTGTACCGAAGCTTATGAAATAGTTAATGGTAAAATTGGATCACCCCTTAAGGGTGCAACTTTAATTGGTGATGGACCTTCATCTCTAAAACAAGTTTTGATGGTGGGAAATGATATGAAATTAGATCCTGGTATTGGAACTTGCGGAAAAGCAGGTCAAGGAGTTCCAGTGGGAGTAGGTCAACCATCAATGTTGATTGATAATATGACTGTAGGTGGTACCCAGCTTTAGAATGTTAAAAGAAGACGAACACCTCAAAAAACTTGCTGAAAATTTTTTAACTAATTTAAAAAAATCCGGAGCATCAGATAGCAGTGTCTTAATTTCAAATTCTGTTTCAGAAAGTGTAAATATAAGAAATAAAAAACTAGATGGATCAACTAGATCCGATAGCATTAATGTAGTCTTAACTGCATATGTTGGTAAAAAAAAATCATCAATATCGTCTTCGAATTTAGAAGAGGATCATATTAATGAATTAATTAAAAAATGCGTTGACACAGCTAAAATTACACCTGAAGACGAACTTAATTCTTTACCAGATAGTGAGCTTTACTTTAAAGGAATTAAGAACTTAGATTTATATGATGAAACATTTATAGAAAATTCAAAAAAAATTGATTTTATCAAAGAGGCTGAAGAACAAGCTTTTAAAAAAAAAGAAATTGTAAATACAAACGGATCAGGTTTTAGTCAAAATAAATCAAACTTTATTTTAGCTAATTCAAATGGGTTCATTGATGGGTATAAATCTTCTAATTTTTCTGCTTATTGCGAGGTGGTCGCAAAATCTAATGGAAGTATGGAAAGAGATTATGAATTTAGCTCAAAACGGTTTTTTAATGATCTTCTAGAACCAAAAGAAATTGGACAAAAAGCATCTGAATTGGCAATTAATAAACTTAAACCAAGAAAAATTAAAAGTAAAAAAATGAAAGTTGTTTTTGATAAAAGAATAGCCAAAAATTTTTTGTCATCTTTTGCTAATGCAATTACTTCTAGTACAATAGCTAAAGGAACTACTTTTTTAAAAGATAAATTAAATAATCAAATATTTAATGACAAAATTAATATTGTCGATAAACCAGATATTATAAAAGGCATAGGTTCCAGGTACTTTGATATAGAAGGCGCTTCCACAAATAAATTAAATCTAGTCGAAAACGGTGTGCTTAAAAACTATTTAATTGATACTTATAATGGAAAAAAAATAAAGATGAAATCTAATGGTAGAGCTAGCGGTACTACAAATCTTTTTTTTGAAAATGGCCATGAAGATTACAAAAATTTACTTAATTCAAGTAAAGAAATTGTATATATCAACGAAACTTTTGGTAGTGGTGTAAACATAATCACAGGAGATTATTCTGTAGGTGCATCCGGTTTTATGGTTCAAAATGGAGAGTTCATTTACCCTATAAGCGAAATTACTATTGCTGGCAATCTTAACGAAATTTTTAATAAAATGGTTTTAGGGAACGATTTAGAATTTAGTTATTCTACTAATTCACCAACTATGTTCGTCGACGAATTAACTATCGGTGGTAAATAAATTTTTTTGTTAAATTAGTAGATTTCTGTAATAATTACAATTTAAACTCATTTTGAACTTAAATTCATTTGATTAATTATTTCGAATAGTATTTACTATAGTTATGAGCACCGAAGTAAACAGTCTTAGAAACCAAACTGAACCTCGAAAAATTAACAATAAAGATCACAAAGTCGATATTAATATACTTTTGAATAGAGTACGAGGTGAACAAAAAAAAGAAAGAAAAGAAAATATATTATTTCTAAGTCTTGTAGCTTCAGTAATTATTGTTACAGGTATAATAGCCTCATTATAAAACTACAATATTTAGAATTTTAGTTATTAAATTTACAAATTCTTTACCATTAATCTTTCTAATTTCATCAACATCAGACATTATTTTCATTTGATCTTTTGTATAATTTTTTGTACCCGGTCCTCCAAAAATTAAATAATGGTTATTTTTATCTTTTGTTAATAATTTTTTATTTATTAATATTTTAAGCTTTCTTAATACTGTAGGTCTTGGAATGCCTGTTAATTCTGAAATTGTCATGGCGTTAAGCCCTTGATTTCCAAATTCATTTAGTCTTTTGATGAAAGCATCTTCATTTCTTAAAATATTTAGATTTTCTCTAGCAGATTTTGATAAAACTAAGTTTTGATTGTAAACACAATTTCCCCAAATAGTCCAAGCTTCAATGTCTCCAAATATTGCTTTCCATCTAGTAATTAAAGGGATTTGATAATCAAAAAAATATTGCCAACACTTAGTAAAGTTCTTCCTTATTTTTTCCTCTATTTCACTTTTAGGTATTTTACTTTTAAGTATTTTTTCTTTTGTTAAATAATCACTAAAGTGAGATATAACTCTTGATAAATTCTTAATGGAGTCTACGGGTTTTTGTATTTCTTGACCTTTTCTTTGTAACATAATTCTTTTTTTGATTTTATTAATAGCTCCGTCTTTTTCTAATTCCATCATTTTTCTTCTAGTGGTTTCTTTTGAAATGTTTAATTCTCTAGATAAATCAATTATATTTATTTTTGGAATTTCAAAATTTTCTTTAGAATAAAATTCATCAAATGAATTAACAATAAAATGATCGTTATATCCCCTGAATGCTTTATTTATTAAATATATTAAAATTATATACTTATCGAAATCTTTAAATCTTTTAAAAGCTGCAGTGAGCCATTGTTGTTGGAAATAAAAAACTTCAGTAATTAGAAAATCATGATTTTTTTTAAAAACATTAAAGCTATCCTCAATCTGAATTTTTGTTGAAAATTTTATTTCTTTATTTATCAATGGCATTGGTTGTAAATAATATGAAAAAAAGCAATAATTCAAGATTAATAGACCAAATATTTGTTGAAATTTATTTTAATTACTTCATAAGTATTTTGAGGGAAAAGTGGAATTTGTAAAAAATGTAGGACCCATAGGCATGATTTTCATCATGTTTTCTTTAGGTTTAAATTTAACTGTAAAAAATTTTTTAGAAGTAGTTGAAAAACCAAGAAATTTAATAATTGCTTTGATATGTCAAATGTTGGTTTTACCAATTATTGGCATTATTATTATATCCTTTTTTCCAATGCAGGCTGAATTCCAGCTAGGAGTTTTCTTACTCTTAATTTTACCTTCTGCAGTTATGTCTAATTATGCTACAAGATTGGTTAAGGGAAATGTAGCTTTATCAATAACAATCACTTCATTTTGCGCATTGATTTCTTTCATATCTATACCAATTTTTCTTAAAATTTATTCTTCTTTCTTTGAAGATGTATCGTTTGATCTAAACTTATTGAAATTTTCAGTTAGAATGTTTTTGTTTATTGCGTTACCTACATTTGTTGGAATTTTAGTTAGGGGAAATTTTACAAAATTCTCTGAGAGAAATAACCTAAGATTTGATAGGGCGGCTTTTTTTCTATTTATTTTTATAGTAATTATAGCAATTTTTACTGAAAGAAATAATCTTGGGGGATATTTTGCAGACGTAGGTGCAATTTCTTTTGTTGTAATTGTGTCTATTTTAATGTCTGTATACTTGATAACTAGATTTACTATTAAAGAAGTAAAAATACAAAGAACAATCATGATTGAAGCTATGCTACAAAATGGTGCAATGGGTTTAATAGTAGGTGCTCAACTCTTTCATCAGCTTGAATATATGACACCAATTGCAGTGTATGCTTTAATTCAATATGTGGCTTTAATGTTTTACATAGGAAATATCAACATAAATAGGTTATCTAAGAGATAATGAAAAAAATATTATTTATTTTATTTTTCTTAATACCACTTAATAATATTGCATATGCCAATCTGAACACTTTAAAATGTGAAAACATTTTAAATAAAAATAAAGCTAACATAGTCTATGGACAAAATTTCGCAAAAGAAGAAATGTCTCCTAATATTTGGTTATTTTTCCAAAAAATTAAATTAGAGACTAATAATTTAAACATAATTAGCATTGATGATGAAAAGGCTATAAGAGAATGGCAAATAGATTTAGTTTCTGGAGATGCTACTTTAATACCTATGTTTGATCCCTCATCGAATTGGTTATGCCAAAATATAGAAAGACAATTAAAGGAATTGAGTGATTTATATAAAAGTGGCGCTTTAAGCGGATATGAGTTTGAAACAGCTAAAAAAAAATTATTAAGTAATTAATTATTTAATTATAATAGTAATCTTTACAAATTATTAATGAGAATCTTGCTTATACGTTCAGAGGGTAATCAAACACATATTAATGATTTCATGAGTGATCTTTTGCTGCATGGCTTAAGACAACTTTACGGGTCTGAAGTAATAGACTATCCAGGTTGTTGGTACATGTACTCTGATGAAATTACAAATAGAAAATACGATATAAATAAAATATGGGGTAAAGGATTTACAATAAATAACACCCTAAATAATTATAACTCAATTGATAGAACAGATATAAAAAAAAAAATACAAGAAAAATATTTTGATCTTGTCATATACAGCTCTGTAAGAAGATCAGATCAATTTTTAGATGATGTTATCAAATATAACAACACAGTTATTTTTATAGATGGAGAAGATGATAATATTATTGATGAAAGATATGCTAAATTAGGTTTATATTTTAAGAGAGAATTATTAGTAAAAAAGAATAATGTAATACCCATAAGTTTTGCTATACCGAAAGAAAAAATATTAAAAACTATAAATGAAAACCCAGCTAATTTACTAGCACCATTAGTTCCTGGTAGACTTGATACATATATATATGACAATGAAAAAACATATTATGATATGTATTCAAATAGCATTTTTGCAATTACGAACAAAAAATTAGGATGGGATTGTTTAAGGCATTACGAAATTCTAATGAATGGTTGTATACCGTTGTTTTTTTACATCAAAAATTGTCCTAAACAAACACTTACAACACTACCAAAGAATAAATTAATAAATATCTATGATAAATTTAATAAAATATTGCAGCTTTATTTTCCCTTTAATATTTATAAAAAAAAATTTCTATCTATCGACAAAGTAATTTCTTATATACCAAATATATTTAAAGATAAAAGTGCATCCTTATTTTTGGATAAAAACTCTGAAATATTAGATATTAAAAACGAATTATTAAGTTACACAAAGCAATATCTTACAACAGAGCATCTAGCAAAATACGTTTTAGATAAAAAAAATTAATAATTTCTTGTTTGAATGAAAAAAAATAAGTAGTATAAATCAACAACAATGGCGGGGTAGCTCAGTTGGTTAGAGCGCGGGACTCATAAGCCCGAGGTCAGTGGTTCGATCCCACTTCCCGCTACCAAATTAATGACAAGCAATATTATATTTTTTTAATCTCCAATAATTGTATGGCCAAGGTGTTAGAAATCCTACTATTAACATTATTGGTATTACCCACCAAGTTAGTATTGCGCCCCCAGTGAGATAGTAGTCAGTAACATTCATTGCAATCTCCATGCTAATCATTGAAATAAAGCTCATTCCGATTGCGGTATTTAATGCTTTTGAAAAATTTAATTTCTGTTTCATTAAAATTATTGTTTCAAGTATTATACTTGTTATTAATCCATTTATTATTGCAAGAGTCATAATTCCTAATACTGGAAAAGGAATTTTTGTAAGTTGAAAAAATAAAATCGTTCCAAAGTCTCCTATTGAGCAACCTAACAAACACCACGCAGTATTTTTTGCACTTCTATTCCAAGTAAATTTACATGCCCAATGAAAGCTTGATAACGATGATTTTTGCATTTACTTATTTTAAATTAACTTTAGCAATCATACCAACTTGATAATGACCTGGAACATTGCAAGCAATTTCAACATTAATTGCATTTTCAAACTTCCAAACAATTTCACCTTTTTCATTTGGTTCCAACAATACACTGTTACTATGAGAATGACCCATTGACTTATCTATTTTCGCCATTTTTTTCATTTTATCTTTGTCAATTGTATCAGCTAACAAAATTTCGTTTTCAACCATTTTTTCCATTTCCGGCTGATGCTTTTTATGCATCATTGCATTAGCTATGTTAAACTCATGGACCAGCTCTCCAGCATTAGTAACTTCAAATTTTACAGTCTCCCCAGATTTAATATCAAAACTAGTAGGCTCATAATAATTATCATACATAACAACCTTTATAGTTCGATTAACATCCTTAACTTTTCCTAACGAACCAATCATCATATTTTTGTCAGCATATGATTTGAAACTAAATAGAAATGAAATTATTATAAAAGCTAGTATTTTCATACATTCATGATAATTTCTTTTAAAAAAATTTAAAGTGATTTTTTGACCCATTGTAGATTTACCTAATTTAGATAATATAACCTATGATTAAAAAAATTTTAATATTAGTATTTGCTCAATTTTTAATTTTTAACGCATCAATTTCATTAGAAAAAGAGACAACTTTTAATAAAGTTTTATTTGAAAAAGCCCAATCAGACGGGAAAGTTGTAATTGTTAGTTCATGGATAAAGTATTGTTCTTCGTGTGCTAGTCAAATGAAGGTTTTAAAAAAAGCGAAAAATGACGGTAGTTTACAAGATATTAAATTTGAAAATATTGAATACTTTTCATTTGATGTAACAAATAAAGAAATTGCCAACTTACTTGATGTTAAATTTCAAACTACATTATTAATTTTTAAAGATAATAAAGAAGTTTATAGAAGCTTGGGTGAAACTACTGAGGATTTGATTTACGAAGCTATAAAAAAATCAATTTAAACTTAAACTAATTTTTTAAATTCTGTAAAACTTATATTTTTTTTATCTTTTTTTGAGATTATAAATTTTTTAGCTGGCCATTTTATTTTAAGATCTTTATCTTTCCATAATATTCCTATTTCAGATTTTGCATGCCGATACTTAGAACATTTGTAATGTATAATTGTTTTATCTGTTAATGTGTAAAATCCGTGTGCAAAACCAGCAGGTATTAATAATGATTTATTACTTTTCTCCGACAATATAATTGAAAAATATTTTCCAAATGTTTTAGATTTTTTTCTACAATCAACACAAACGTCAAATATTTTACC
The DNA here is from genome assembly GCA_902571525.1 of uncultured Pelagibacteraceae bacterium. Classification (GTDB taxonomy): domain Bacteria; phylum Pseudomonadota; class Alphaproteobacteria; order Pelagibacterales; family Pelagibacteraceae; genus Pelagibacter. Next base: position 12,605 of record CACGCL010000009.1, on the reverse strand, counting down.
ATTCAAAACTGTAATTAATTTTACTTGAGGATTTTTTCTTTGCAAATGCAAACCTCTTAAGACATTTTTTTTTGAATAAGACATTACGTCAAAAGGAAAGGAGGTTTTAAAATGTTTTTTAATATACAGTTCTCTAAAATATCCCCTATTATCGTAAAAAGTTTTTTTATCGTAAATTAATAGTCCTTTAAATTTAGTTTTGATTATCTTCATTTCCAATAAGTTTTTTGAATGTAGAACAAATATAATTAAGTTCTCTTATACTCATACCTTGGTGACACCCCAGTAAAATTCCGTTTTTCATAACATCATCTGCAATTTTATCGCAATTTGGATGTTTTTTATAAATTTTATTTTTCATAACAGGTTGTTTGAGTATGTTACCTGTAAATATTGTTCTGGTTTGAATTTGATTTTTTTCAAAAAAAATTTGCATTTTTTTTCTAGTAAATTTTTTATTTTTTTTAATCACTAGAGGAAATGCTAGCCAAGGTGTTTTTACACCATTATATTGTTCAGGTAATTTAAAATACTTTTTATAACCGTTAAAAAACTTTTTTAAATATTCAAAGTTCTTATTTCTTATGTAAATATTATTTTTTAATTTTTTAATTTGCTCAAGTGCAAAAGCAGCTGATATTTCTGAAGGCAGAAAGTTATAACCTAAATCGGAAAAGATATATTTTGCATCATAATCAATACCTGAAATTTTTACATTAAATCTTTTATTTACATTTTCAGACTCATTGAATACCGCAGATGATCTGCCCCATCCCCTTAACAATTTTGCTTTTTCATAGAGTTTATAATTATTAAAACAAACAATTCCACCAGTACCAGCTCCATTGATTATGTGTGATGCGTAAAAACTATTTGTCGTGACATCTGAGTACTTTCCTAGGTTCTTACCATTAACTTTATATCCAATCGTATCCGCTGAATCTTCTATTATTTTTAATTTATATTTATTAGCAATTTTATAAATTTTTTTCCAATCAGCAATATTACCAAGCAAATTAGGTATCATTAAAGCCACTGTTTTTTTATTAATACATTTTTCAATTTGAGAACATTTTGTAACAAATTTATTATCATCTGCGCCGACAAAATGTGGAACTAATCCTAATTGATATATTGGAGCAACGGTTGTGGAAAAAGTTAAGTTAGGAGTTATTATTTCCGAGCCCTTTTTGAAATTAAAAGATGACAAAGCTAGTAAATTTGCTGAAGATCCAGAATTAACCATTAGACCATATTTTTTTCCAAATAGACTTGAAACTTTCTTTTCTAATTCTTTTACTTTTTTTCCATCAATTAGAGTTAAACTATCATTCCTTAAAACATTTAATACAGCATTTATCTCCTTTTTATCGTAGACAGCTTTACCATAATAAATTTTTTTCATTATTTGTATTTAGCTTGAATTAAAAAAAACACAATAAAAAATTTATGTTGTGATGATTTTTACAATATCTTTAATTTTACTATTGTAAGGCTTCCAATTTTTAAGAGGTTTAAATCTATAGGTTTTTTTTTTTAAAATTTTGTTTGATAACCATTCGATCTTAATTTTTTGTTTTTGATATTTATTAATATTAGAGATTATATCCTTAATTTTAAATGACTTATTATTTTGTAAAGAATACGTCCCCGATTTATGTCTTCCCTTTAATATAATAACTATTGCATTTTTAACATCATTCACATTCAGTAAATTCATATATAAATTTTTTGATATAATTTTAGTTTTATATTTTTTTTTATAATTTGATTTTAAAACATTAATTATTTTTTTTCTTTTATCGTTTTGGCCAAACGTATCTGATATAACTAAATTGAGAAATTTTATCTTATTATTTTTCTTCTTATAATAATTAATTATATTTAAAAAACTATCTTTATAAGCAGAATATAGATTGTAATAATTTCCTTTTTTTCCGTCATAATTTTCCCATACTGTAGAAAAGTTTATAAATGTTTTAACCTGCATTATTTTAAGATTTTCAAGCATAACATTTCCAAATAGAATATTAGATACGCTTAGTTTTTGTATATCATCGAATGTATGCTTTTTGACGTAATGAGTAGCACAATGTATAATAGTGTTTATTCTTAATTTGGATAACTTTTTATTTAAATTTTTAAAATTGTTATAAATAACTTTAGTTACATTTTTATTTTTTAGAATTTTTTTATTTTTTCTTAAAATTATATATATTTTATGATCTTTTGATAAATCCCCCAAAAGTTCAGATCCAATAAATCCTGTAGAACCTGTTAATAATATTTTTTTCACTTTTTTTATTTGATCAAATCCCTTAAATAGCTTGAGTATTCGCACTTACCATAAAACTTAATTTGATTGTTAATTTCTTTTTTTTTAATCCAGCTGTTAGAAAGCGCTATCTCCTCAATACATGCAATCTTAAATCCTTGCCTTTTTTCGATTGCGGAAACGAACGCACTAGTTTTATAAAAATCATCAATAGATCCTGTATCTAACCACGCTCCCCCTCTGCCAAGTAAGTTTGCTTTTAAACTACCTTTTTTTTTATATTTATTAATAAGATCTACAATTTCTAATTCACCTCTCTTTGATGGTTTTAGTGTCTTAGAATATTTACAAACAAGATTATCAAAAAAATATAATCCTGTTATAGCTAAATCAGAAACAAATTTTTTTGGTTTTTCTTTTATCATTGTTACTTTAGAATTTTTATTAATTTTGGCTACACCGTACTGATCAGGCTTTTTTACTTTATGTAAAATAATTTTTGCACCTTTTTTTAATTTTTTGTAATTTAAAAGTTGATTTGTTAAATTTTGTCCATAAAAAAAATTGTCACCTAAAATTAATGCAACATTGTCTTTACCAATAAACTCTTCACCCAATATAAATGCATCTGGCAAACCTCTTGGTTTACTTTGCTCTTCGTACTTAATTTTTATACCGAGATTTTTACCGTCTGGTAATATTTTTTTATATTGGTTAAGCTCTCCTTTATTTACGATTATTAAAATATCTTTAATTTTAGCAAGCATCAAAATAGACAGGGGATAAAATATTAAGGGTTTATCAAATATAGGTAACAATTGTTTATTGATAGCTTTTGTTATTGGGCTCATTCTAGTGCCTTTTCCCCCAGCTAAAATAATTCCTTTTTTTATCAATTATACTCCTAATCTCTTAACGATATCTTTTTTCTTTAAATTTTTAAAATATTTCTGATTGCTATAATACCATAAAAAGGTTTTATTCAGACCTTCAATGATACTGGTTTTTGGTACCCATTTAAGTTTTGTTTTAATTTTTTCACTATTTAAAGCATATCTTAAATCATGACCAGGCCTATCTTTAACAAATTTTATTTTAACTCTTTTCCCGACATCAATATGTTTTTTTGCTATGCTTAATAAATATCTTGTAATTTGAACATTATTTAAATTTTTATTTGAACCAATATTATAAAACTCTCCTATATTTCCATTTAAAAAAACTTTTAAAAGACCCTCACAATGATCTGTAACATAAATCCATTCTCTAGAATTTTTTCCTCTACCATAAATAGGCAGTTCCCGATTATTTAATATATTATAAATTAATTTTGGTATTAATTTTTCAGGATGCTGATTTGGGCCATAATTATTTGAACAATTAGTCACTATTGCTGGAATTTTAAAAGTTCTGACGTAAGAAGAAACCAAATGATCAGATGAAGCCTTGCTTGCCGCATAAGGTGAGCTAGGTTTATATTGATAGTTTTCATCAGATCTTCCTTTTAAAACATCTCCGTAAACTTCATCAGTAGATATGTGAATTAGTCTTGTCTTTGAAAATATTTTATAAAACTTCCTAAAAGACTCTAATAAATTAAAAGTTCCTACAATATTACTCTCTATAAAATCAAAGGGAGAGTCAATAGATCTATCTACATGGGTTTCGGCTGCAAGATTAAATATTCCGTAAGGTTTAATTTTTTTTAAAATATCAAATAATTTTTTATCTTTAATATCTAATTTTATAAACTTATAATTTTTATTATTAACAAATTCTTTTGTATTGTATTTGTTCGATGAGTATGAAATTTTATCAATATTAAGAACGTAATAATTTTTTTTTAGCAATAGTTTAATTAGATTACTTCCAATAAAACCTAAGCCGCCTGTAACAATTATTTTCTTCATAATTTTGTTTTTTACATTAGATGAAACTGTTAGTATATATTTTATAATAAATTATTAATCAATTATGTATGTCAATATCTAGGCAGAATTTAACTTTAGTAATTGTTACCTTTAAAAGCCAACATATTATAGATCAGTGTATCCAATCAATAGATAGAAACCTTAAAATTATAATAGTCGAAAATTCTAAAGACAAAAATTTTAAAAATTATTTAGAAAAAAAATATAACAATGTATCGTGCATATTATCCAATGATAATTTAGGAATGGGTTCAGGGAATAACATTGGAATAAAGTACGCAAAATCAGATTATGTTTTAATACTAAATCCTGATGTATTATTATTTCAAGATACAATCAATAATCTAGTCGATGAAGGAAAACAATTAAGAAATTTTGGTATAATCTCATCAATTTCTGATAATAAGGAATTTCCAAATTTTTCAATTAAAAAAAAAGAAAATATTAACTACGAGAACAATTTTGAGGTAGATAGTGTAGATGGCTATTGTATGCTTATTAACAAAAAAAGAATTAAATCTCTGTTTAAAGAAGATGTTTTTTTTGATGAAAAAATTTTTATGTATTTAGAAAATGATGATTTATGTAAAAGAGTAAAAGAACAAAATGAAAAAATATATATAGTACCTACTAGCAAAATCAAACACTTAGGAGCTAGAGGGGTTTCAAATAATTTCCACATAGAGGTAGAACTATCAAGAAATTGGCATTGGTCTTGGTCTAAATTTTATTTTTCAAAAAATTTTTTATCACAAATTGTGTCAGGACTTAAAGCTCTAGTAGAAGGACTGCCTAAATTAGTATCTTCAACGATAAAATTTTTTTTCTACTACATTATTCTTAAAAAATTTAAATCTAAAATTTACTATAATAGGGCATTAGGTTTACTTAATTCAATGTTAAATAGATCATCTTGGTATAGACCAAAAATAGATTAAAGATATTTAAATGAATAATAATTTTCTTTCAGAGCTTACAATAGTTATTCTTACTTACAAAACTAATCGAGATATTTTGATTAACTGTCTTAATTCTATAGACGAAAGGGTAAACGTTTTGATTGTAGAAAATTCAAATAAATTTGAAAATGAAAATGAATTTTTAGATAAATTCTCAAATTTGTCCATTAAGTGTACTGGGAGTAATTTAGGATTTGGAGGGGGTAATAATTTTGGTTTTAAAATTATTAATACAAAATTTGCTTTAGCTTTAAGTCCTGACACAATTTGTGATAAAAAATTTTTTGAAAAATTAGAAATTTATTTAGAAAGTGATTTAGATTTTACTATTTTAGGTGTCAATTTTTATAAAGAAGATGTTAATAAAACAGGACACTCATCTTATGGTTATTTTAAAAAAAACAACACAGAGAAAAAATTTAACAATACCTTAATTGAGGTAGATTGGATAATAGGATGTGCAATAGTCATTAATCTAAACCAATTTACAGACAAAGTTGTTTTTGATGAAAATATATTTATTTATTTTGAAGATTTTGACCTTTGCAAAAGGTTAAGTAAAATTGGAAAAAAAATATTATCTAGCAAGATTCTTTTTATCAAACATATTGGTAATAGTAGTTCTATTAATGTAATACCTGAACTTAAAAGTGCAGCAGTTAAATTTAGAAGCTGGCATTGGAGATGGTCAGAATTTTATTTTTATAAAAAAAATTATGGTACTTTACATGCTCATAAAAAATGTACCTATAAATTAGTGAAATTTTTAATACTTATGATAATCTTTAAAATAAAATCGAATGATGAGCTATTTAATTTGAATAAATATAGTTTTTTGGGATTATTTAATGCAATTCTTGGAAAGAAATCTTTTTATAGAATTGAGTATTAGTGCCCCGGAAAATTAATTAAATTTTCAACTTTATGTCCTAAGTTAATTAATTTATCTGATCCTTGTAAGTCAAAAAGATTTATAACGAAAATAAATCCAGCAACCGATCCTTTTGAAAAATCAATTAATTTAGCGGCCGCCTCAGCTGTACCTCCAGTGGCTATTAAATCGTCGATAATTAATACAGACTCCCCTTGATTTATTGAATCTTTATGTACTTCAATTGTGGCTTTTCCATACTCTAATTCAAAATCAACAGAGTGAGTTTCGGCAGGTAACTTATTTTTTTTTCTTAACATAACAAAGGGTTTTTTGAGAATATAAGACACAGCTGAAGCGAATACAAAACCTCTAGATTCAATTGCAGCAATTTTTGAAAAATTAAATTTTTTTGATCGTTCAACTATTTGATTAATCGTCTCTTCAAATGCTCTCTCGTCTTTAATTAAAGTTGTGATGTCTCTAAACAAAATACCTTTTTTTGGATAATCAGGTATCGACCTTATAAATTTTTTTAAATCCATTAAAATTTGCGTTATATTATTAAATAAACTATCTTTTATATATGGCAAACAATAAATTGGCAATTATAGGTGGAAGCGGCTTGTATGATGTTGAAGAATTTAAAAATAGAGAATTGTTAGATATTAAAACTCCATGGGGAAATCCGTCAGATCAAATATTAAAAACTAATTATAACCAAAAAGAAGTTTATTTTTTACCAAGACATGGCAGAGGTCACTTTATAAATCCATCTAAAATTAATTTTAGAGCTAACATTGATGCTCTTAAACAATTAGAGGTTACCGATATAATTTCAGTATCAGCAGTTGGATCATTAAAGGAAGAACTGCCTCCAGGAAAATTTGTAATAATAGACCAATTTATCGATAGAACTTTTGCAAGAAACAAAACATTTTTTGATGATGAAATAGTAGCCCATGTATCTATGGCTCACCCAACTTCAAATGGATTAATGAACGCATGTGAAGAAGCTATAAAAAAAGAAAATATTAATTATCAAAGAGGTGGAACTTACGTAGTTATGGAAGGACCTCAATTTTCAACTTTAGCAGAATCTAATTTATACAGGTCTTGGAAAGCAGATGTTATTGGAATGACTAATATGCCTGAAGCAAAATTAGCTAGAGAAGCTGAGATAAGATACGCATCAGTTTCAATGGTGACAGATTATGACTGTTGGCACCCTGATCATGAAAACGTCGACGTTCAACAAGTAATAAAAGTTCTTTTAGGTAATGCTGCTAAAGCAAAAAATATGATTAAAAATATCATAGAAAATTTTGAAAAACATATTGATCCGAAGGATCCAACTAATAACTGTTTAGATGTGGCTATTATAACAGCACCTGAAAAAAGAACACAAAAAACAAAATATAAACTAAAAACAGTTGCGGGTAGAGTTTTAAATAAATGAAAATAGATGGAAAAGAATATCGTACTATTTGGTTTGAGAATAATCTTGTTAAGATTATTGATCAAACAAAACTTCCATATCAATTTATAATTAAGGATCTAAAAACAGTTAAAGATGCAATTAATGCAATAAAAGTAATGGAAGTAAGAGGTGCACCTTTAATAGGAGCTACTGCAGCTTATGGATTGGTTTTAGCAATTATTGAAAATAACGATAAATCATTTTTAAAGAAATCTGCTGAAGATTTATTTAGTTCAAGACCCACAGCAATAAATCTAAAATGGGCAGTTGATCGGATGATGAAGAAAATATCAGGAGTTAGTAGTGATAAAATTTTAGATATAGCTGTTAACGAGGCAAAAGAAATTTGTGATGAAGATATTAGGTTTTGTGAGAATATTGGTTTAAATGGTCTTAAAATAATTGAGAATATTTATAATAAAAAAAAGGATATAGTAAATATTCTTACACATTGCAATGCAGGATGGCTTGCAACTATTAATTGGGGAACAGCAACTTCTCCAATATATCATGCACATAAAAAAGGTATCCCAGTTCATGTTTGGGCAGATGAGACTAGACCAAGAAATCAAGGTGCAAATCTTACTTCTTACGAATTAAACGAGGAAGGAATTAATAATACAATCATTGCAGACAATACCGGCGGTATTTTAATGCAAAGAGGGGAAGTGGACATGTGTATTGTTGGGACTGATAGAACTTTAGCAAACGGTGATGTTTGCAACAAAGTTGGAACTTATTTAAAAGCATTAGCTGCACATGATAATGATATTCCTTTTTATGTAGCTCTTCCAAGCTCGACGATTGATTGGAATACAGAAGATCACAAAGAAATTCCTATTGAGGAAAGAAATTCTGAGGAACTATCTCATGTAGAAGGTTTTGATGATGAGGGAAAAATTAAAAAAATACAAATATACCCAAAAAAAAGTAAAGCAATGAATTTAGCATTTGATGTTACACCTGCAAAATATGTGACTGGATTAATTACTGAAAAAGGTATTTGTGAAGCATCTACAGAGGGATTAAAAAAACTATTCAAATGAAAAATTTAGAAAAAAGAAAAGAAGTAATTAAATATTCAATTAAACTTAATACTACGAACTTATCTCCTTTAAGATCTGGAAATATCTCTGTAAAAAGTATCGAAAATAATGACGAGGGGTTTTTAATAACTCCTTCTGGAAAAAAATACGATACACTCAAAGAGGAGGATATAGTTTTTGTATCTAACAATGGAAATCATGACACAAACTTAAAACCATCGTCTGAATGGAGATTTCATAAAGATATTTATTTGAAAAAACCAGATGCAAAAGCAATAGTTCATGCACATTCTCCACACGCATCAGCTGTATCAGCTCATGGTAAAGATATCCCTGCTTTTCATTACATGATAGCTTTAGCGGGTGGCGATAGTATCAAATGTGCTAAGTACGCAACTTTTGGTACACAAGAACTGTCTGATAATATTATTTGTGCATTAGAAAATAGAAAGGCGTGTCTAATGTCAAATCATGGACAAGTTGCATTTGGAGATAATTTAGAAAGTGCTTTTGAGTTGGCTGAGGAACTAGAAAATATTTGTCATCAATACATAAATACAATAAGGTTAGGAGATCCTAAGATTCTTTCATCAAGTGAGATGGATGCAATATTAGAAAAAGTAAAAAATTATAAAAAAGGATAATTTTTATGACGAAAGTAGGGGAGCACGTCACTTTTGATATTATTGGAACTCAAAAAGAGTACGATACAAAATTTTACGAGAAATTAGTATACAAAATTGCAAAGAAAGCAAAAGTAGTAGTTCTAGAAATTTCAAAATATAAATTTGAGCCTCAAGGTTTTACTTTAGTAGCACTACTAGCAGAGTCTCATATTAGTTTTCATACATTTCCTGAAAAGGAAATTATAAGTTTTGATTTTTTTACTTGTGGCAAGGTATCCCCATCTGTTGCATTAGATGTAATAAAAAAAGAAATTAAGCATACAAGAATTATTAAAAAAGAATTTAATAGAGATACTGTCGATTATTACGATGACATCTATAGCTCTCCAGGACTTAAGAAGTATTACATGGTTAAAAATATTCTTGAAGATTTTACTTCAAAAGTTGGTCAACATATTCAAATTTTAGATTTAGAGCAATTTGGTAAAGCTCTATTTATAGATAATGAATTACAAGTAGCAGAGAAAGATGAACATCTTTATAGCTCAACTTTTGTAAATTCTGGATTAAAACTAAATTCGGAAAAAAGTAATTCAGCTATAATTGGTGGCGGTGATGGAGGAGTTGCCAGGGAATGTATAAACCAAGGTTTTAACTATATTGATTGGTATGAACTTGACCCACAAGTAGTTGATGTATGTGAAAAACATTTGGGTAAAGTTGGACAAAAAGCTACAAAAAAAAACTCTGTTAAATGTGTTTGGGGTGATGCATTTGAAAGTATAAAAAAAGTTGAAGATAATAAATATGACAAAATTTTTGTAGATTTAAATGATGATCAATATTGTATTGATTTAGCAGCTAAAAATATCAAATCACTAAAAAGAATTTTAAAACCTAACGGTACAATTACAGCTCAAGTTGGTAGCCAAGACAAAAAACCAAAACAAGTAGAAAAATGGTTAAATTTATTTAGAAAAAGTTTTGGTAATTCTTCTCTAGATAGAATTTATATACCAAGTTTCGATTGTTCTTGGAATTTTGCATCATCATTAAATAAATAATCTCTTTTTTAATCAAAAAATTTGTGAAATAATTGTATTTATATATTTGGAGGAAATATGAATGTGATTAAAAGATTTAGCTTAGGAATATTGATAACTTTATTTTTATCAATATCTGCTAATGCTGATAAAATAAGAATTGGTACCGAGGGTGCTTATCCACCATGGAATTCTAAAGATGCTTCGGGTAAGTTAATTGGATTTGAAGTTGAGTTAGCATGGACACTTTGTAGATACATTGGACAACAGTGTGAAATTGTTGAGCAAGATTGGGATGGTATGATACCTGCTTTAATAATGAGAAAATTTGATGCAATAATGGCAGGAATGTCAATTACTGATGAAAGAAAAAAAGCTATAAATTTTTCACAAGGTTATGCAGATGAAGTAGCTTCATTAGCTGTAATGAAAGGTTCAAACTTAGAAGGTATGCAAACTTCTGAAGGTATAAATCTTACTAACAAGTCTGGAACAGTAAAAAAAGATTTAAAAACTATTACAGGAGCTTTGGCTGGTAAAACTGTTTGTGTGCAAACAGCCACTATTCACCAAAACTTTCTAGAGTCTGGTGATGTAGGCAAAGTAAAAGTAAGAACTTACAAAACTCAAGATGAGGTTAATTTAGATTTAGCATCTGGTAGATGCGATGTGGCTCTTGCTGCTGCTGTTGCTTTTACTGATTATGCAGAGAAATCTGGAAAACCAGTCGCACTTGTTGGACCTACTTTCTCAGGTGGTGCTTTCGGAAATGGTGTAGGTGTTGGAATTAGAAAAGATGACACTGAACTATTAAAAGCATTTAACAGCGCGATTAATAAAGCTAGAAAAAATGGAGACATAAGCCGAATTGCAAATAAATGGTTTGGTTTCGACGCTTCAATGTAAATATTTAATGATTGGCGGCTATATTATATAGTCGCCACTCAATATGGATCTCTTAGCATTTGGAAATACTGGTTGGGGTGACGAATTATTTTTCGCAACACTAATGACAATTGCTGTTTCAATAACAGCTATGATAATAGGTTTTTGTTTTGCTTTAATTTTTACTCCACTCAAATTATCCAAAAATAAAGTTTTAAACTTTATTGGTAATTCTTACACAACAATAATTAGAGGTGTGCCGGAATTATTAGTAATTTATTTATTATTCTTTGGTGGGAGTGGTGCAGTTATGTATGTTGCTTCAATTTTTGGATATAACAAATATATTGAAATAAATGCATTCATAACTGGCTCATTTGCAATAGGAATTATTTCAGGAGCATATTCAACAGAAGTTTTTAGAGGTGCCATTCAATCAATTGACAAAGGTCAATTTGAAGCCTCAAAAGTTTTAGGTTTAAAAAAACCGGTTCACTTTTTTAAAGTAATAATGCCCCAAATGTTAAGACTTGCTATCCCTAATTTGAGTAATGTTTGGCAAATTACTTTAAAGGATACTTCATTAATATCGGTTACTGGTTTAGTTGAAGTTATGAGACAGTCTTATATTGCGGCTGGATCTACAAGAGATCCATTATTCTTTTACTCTTTTGCAGCGGTTATATATTTACTATTAACTTTTCTAAGTATGAAATTGATAAATAAATTAGAAATTAAATACAGGAAAGGCTACTAATGGATTTAGATTTGATGGCAAGTAGTTTCCCAAAGCTTTTAAATGCAACCTTAGTAACTTTAAAATTGTTGTCTCTATCACTTATATTTGGACTTATACTTGGACTCTTTTTTGCAATTCTCAGATTAAATAAAAATATATTTTTAAATAAATTTTCTTATTTTTATTCGTACATATTTAGAGGCACTCCTCTTTTAGTTCAAATATTTATTATATACTTTGGATTAGGACAGATAGAATTTTTAAGATCTTCTTTTTTATGGATTATTTTAAAAGAACCCTACTGGTGTGCAATAATTGCTTTTTCTCTTAACACGGGTGCTTATACATCTGAAATTTTAAGATCAGCATTTGAGACAATAAACAAGGGTTTCCTAGAAGCTGGAAACAGTCTTGGTATTTCTAAAAAAATTATATTTTATAAAATTCAAATACCTATTGCTATAAGGCAATCATTACCAGCTTATGGAAACGAGATTATATTAATGCTTAAAGGAAGTTCATTAGCAAGCACTGTTACTCTTATGGATTTAACTGGAGTTGCAAAATATATAATTTCTACAACTTTTAAACCAATAGAGGTTTTTATAGTGGCTGGTGGAATTTATTTATTTATGACCTTCATTGTTCATAATTTTATTAGATATCTTGAGAAAAAGTATAGTTATTAATAACTTGTATACTCCTTAATTTCTTTAATCTTTGAACCAGTTTGATTATTTACTTCAAGTT
>CACGCL010000008.1 GCA_902571525.1 uncultured Pelagibacteraceae bacterium | reverse complement strand
AACTAAAATGCAGTCTTTGAATTTAGGTATTTTTTGATTAAAAATTTTCCATGAATAATAAACTGTCAAAACCCAAAAAGGAATCTGGCAAACGTTGACATTAAATTCAGGGGTTGTAAAGTTATAAAAATAAATACCTTCTAATAATAATACAGAAACTAAAGCTAAATTTTCATTCCCTAGAATTTCTTTGCTTAATTGAAAAATAATAAAAAACGAAAAAATTATAAAAGTTTGACTAAGCAAATAATATGCCCAATCATTCGATCCAAATATTTTATAAACTATCTCAACAAATAATGCGCTCATGGGTGGATGTTTATTAAAACCCCAATCTAAATTACTTCCCCAGGCGAGTGCTTCTATAGTGTCAAGGGGGAGATTGCTGTTAGTCAATGATGGGATCAGAGTCCATATAATTAAATGAGTTGCTAAAAAAATGAAAAAAATTTTTTTTGTTTGCTTTTTATAAATCACCATTTATTTGAATTTATACAATTAAACCTTGCTTGACACTACCTATTTGCTGAATATACTGCCATCGTTTTAAAATAGATAATGGTTAGAATTTCTAAAACTTATATCCCTAAAGAATCAGAAAAATATATGTGTGAAAAGCATAAACTTTTTTTTAAAAATAAGTTACTAGTATGGAAGAAAGACTTGGTGAGATCAAATAATGAAGCTTTATATAACAGCTCGATGGATGATAATAGCACTTCTGCAGACATAGTTGACCAAGCAAGTTCTTATACAGATAAAAATGTTGAGATGAGAGCCATTAATAGACAAATAAAATTAATATCAAAAATAGACTCTGCTTTAAGAAAAATCAAAGATGGAACGTATGGTTTTTGTGAAGATACTGGTGAACCTATTGGAATAAAAAGGCTTATAGCTAGACCAGTTGCAACTTTATCAATTGCAGCCCAAGAGAAACATGAAAAGGAAGAAAAAGTATATGCTGATGATGTCTAAGGTTTAGGAATTTTCTCACCTTTATTTAAGTAATCATAACCTTTAATAACTGCATCTCTTTTTGAAATCTCCAAGTACCATCTACATAAATTTTTATAATTCATTAAACCAATATCATGCCAATCATGTCTTGCAATCCAGGGAAAAGTTGCAATATCTGCAATAGTATATTTATCTCCTGCTAGAAATTTAGTCATTGATAATCTCTCGTCTAAATTTTTATATATCGATGTAGATATTTTAAAATATCTTTGTTCTCCAAAATCACTTTTCCCAGGATTATAATGATGAAACTGATGATGCTGACCAAGAATTGGCCCAACATATCCCATTTGTGCCATCAACCATTGAGTAATAATATTTCTGTTTTCATTATCAAAATATTTTCCACTTTTTTCTGCAAGATAAATAAGAATAGCCCCAGACTCAAAAATTATTTCATTATTTTCATGATCTTTAATTACGGGTATTTTACTAAAAGGGCTAATCTTTTTAAAATCTAATTGAAATTGCTCTCCTTTATTTAAGTCAATTGTTTTTACTTTGTATTCGTAGCTTATTTCTTCAAGCATGATTGATATTTTTTTACCGTTAGGAGTATTTGCGGTAAATAGCTCAATCACTTTTGACACCAAGCCTATCTTTTATAGTTTTAGAAGATGTGGTGAATTCAAATCTATATTTTTCGTTTGGTCTTGCTAATTTAAAACACGCCCTTGCAGCCAATGCACCCTCATGAAAACCTGATAAAATAAGTTTTAGTTTACCTGGATAAGTACATATATCTCCAACTGCGTATATGCCTTTTTGGTTTGTTTCAAATTTTTCAGTATCTACCTCAATTGTTTTTTTATTTAGATTCAGACCCCAGTTTGCAATCGGTCCAAGTTGCATAATTAAACCAAAAAAACCTAAAATATAGTCAGTTTTCAAAGTTTTAACTTCTTTGTTGTCGTTAGTGATCTCTAGATTTTCTAAATTATTTGATCCACTTACACCACTTAATTGATACTTTGTGAATAAATTTATCTGTCCTAAATTTGCTAACTCATGAACTTTATCGACTGTTACGTTTGCTCCTCTAAATTCGTCTCTTCTATGAATTAAATTAACCTTTGAATTTTTTGAGAGTTCTACTGCCCAATCGAGTGCGCTATCTCCACCACCAAAAATAGAAACTGTCTTTTTATCAAATATCTTTTTATCTTTTACAGAATAAAATAAAGATTTATTTTCAAAATTTTCACACTCTTTTAAAGGAAACTTTCTTGGTTCAAAAGAACCTACTCCTCCAGCAATTATAATATTAGGTGTTGTAAATTTTGTTCCGTTACTCGTTTTAACTTCCCAATTATTATTATCTTTTCTAACTTCATCAACTCTTTCATTTAAGTGAAATTTAATTTTGAAAGGATCAAGTTGTTTGATTAAATTTTTTGTTAACTCTTCACCTGTACATTCAGGTATTGCTGGAATATCGTAAATAGGTTTATCTGGATAGAGCTCAATACATTGGCCTCCTATCTTATCTAAGTTGTCAACAATTTGACAATCTAATCCAATTATTTTTAATTGATGCGCAGTAAATAATCCTGTGGGGCCTGCTCCAATTATTAATGCATCTGTTTTTATCATCAAACTTGTTTTTCAGGTAGATGAACAATTAGTCCCTCTATTTTATCAGAAACTGTTATTTGGCAACTTAGTCTGCTGTTTTTTTTTGGATCATATGCTTGATCTATCATATCATCCTCTCCTTCGCTCTTTTCATCTAATTTATCATACCAATCATCTTTGACATAAACGTGACAAGTAGCACAAGCCATACTGCCACCGCAATCCGCATCAATTCCCGGAATATCATTTTGTACAGCTCCTTCCATGACAGTTAGTCCATTCTGAACATCAACAGTGTGCTCTTTTCCATTGTTTTCGATGTAAGTAATTTTTGCCATTAGTTTAAATATAAGTATAAAAAAAAATAGGGCAAGTATTTCTACTTGCCCTATTTAAAATTTCTCTCAGTTGAAGCTTATTATGCTCTACTTCTACCAGAGTTTGCAACTGCACAAGACCAGATAATAATACCAAAAGCGATCTTATTAACGAAGTCTGCTAGGTTGTAAATTACGTTTAATGAGTTAGCGTCTACGCCACCTGTTAAGTATCCGAAGATATAACCTAGTGGATATATAGCCCAACCTACAGTAACGATCATTCTTAAAGCGCTGAATGCTGTTACTAATGATTTGTTACCAGATTTAGCAGCAACTTTACCTGCTTCACCAGAAAAGATTTCATATAAGATGTAAATCCATCCAGCCATTCCGATTACAAAACCAAGAGTAGCATTTATCATTCCTGCTTCTCCAAGATAACCACCAACTAACATAACTAAAGAACCGATTAAAATTCTCCAGAATATTCCTGTTGGCACTTTCTTAACTGCAGATAGAATTAGATAAAATTCTACTAACTGTAGTGGTACAGTAATTAACCAATCGATGTATCTGTAAACAGTTGGAGTATCACCTGTTTCAACCCAAACCGCTCTCATGTACATATAGTGAATAAATGCAATACCTGTTACTAATCCAGCTACGTTTACTGATTTTCTCCACTGAGTGCTTACGTTTGCTTGCTCCATAAAGAAAAATGCTGTAGCTGCCAACATACCCATTGAAATTAGCCAAAATGAAATTCCTACGAAATCATCTGTAGCTAAGAAGGCTGTTGCTGAGTTAGCTGCTGTGGTAGCTCCGAAAAGAACTAGCACTAAAGCTAACATTTTTATTGTTTTCATAAAAAACTCCCTCTTTAGTTAGTTTTTTTAGTTTAAATTTAAACTACGACTTTTATTCAAAGCCAAAGTTGTGGTCTAATTATCAAATATAAAAGGTTATTAGAAGTATAAATTTGACGCTATTTTTGTTGATTTTACTGGGTTTTTGAAATTTAATACAACTTGTAGATACATAAAGCTCAATTTTAATTAATTATGAATCAATTTTAATGAAAATGGATTTTAAGGAA
This sequence comes from uncultured Pelagibacteraceae bacterium, assembly GCA_902571525.1. Taxonomy (GTDB): domain Bacteria; phylum Pseudomonadota; class Alphaproteobacteria; order Pelagibacterales; family Pelagibacteraceae; genus Pelagibacter. The sequence continues at coordinate 39,155 of CACGCL010000008.1, read as the reverse complement.
ATATATCAGAAATCTATAAGTAAACCTGAAGAATTTTGGAGAGAAGTTTCAAATGATATCTTCTGGTTTAGAAAACCTACTAAAATTTTAAACAACAATAAGCCACCTTTTTATAAATGGTTTGAAGATGGGATTACAAATAGCTGTTATAATGCTCTAGATATTCACATCGATGAAGGTAGAGGAGATAAAACAGCATTAATATATGATAGCCCTATAACAGGGAATAAAGCTAAGTTCACTTTCAAGGAATTAAAAGAAAAAGTTTCAAAGTTTTCGGGAGCATTATCAAATCAAGGGGTGAATAAAGGCGATAGAGTAATTATTTACATGCCAATGGTACCAGAGGCTGTAGTTGCTATGCTAGCTTGTGGAAGAATTGGAGCTATTCACTCTGTTGTTTTTGGAGGTTTTGCATCAAATGAACTTGCAAGCAGAATAGATGACAGTAAAGCAAAAGTATTAGTAACCGCTTCATGTGGTTTCGAACCAGGTCGAACAGTAGAGTACCGACCTCTTGTGGATGGAGCATTAAAACTAGCTAAACACAAAGTGGAAAAAGTTATTTTTTTTCAAAGGGAAGGTCATGAAATAAAACTTAATTCTCCATTAGAAGTAAGTTGGGATGAATCTTTATCAAATGCCAAAGATACGGATTGCGTAGAGATGGGATCAAATGAATTTGCATATATCCTTTACACATCTGGAACCACTGGAGTACCAAAAGGTATTGTAAGAGATATCGGGGGTCATATAGTTGCTTTAAAATGGACAATGAAAAATATATATAATATAGATACAGACGACGTATGGTGGTCAGCAAGTGACATTGGTTGGATTGTTGGTCACTCTTACATTGTATATGCTCCATTATTTAAGGGGTGTACAACAGTTCTCTTTGAGGGAAAACCGGTAGGAACTCCTGACGCAGGAGTATTTTGGAGGGTGATATCTGAATATAAAATTAAATCTCTATTTACTGCCCCAACTGCTTTTAGGGCTATTAAAAAAGAGGATCCCGAAGGAAAATTTTTTTCTAAATATGATTTAAGCTCATTTGAATCTTTATTTCTTGCAGGAGAAAGAGCTGATCCAGATACAATTAAATGGGCAGAAAATTTATTACAAGTTCCTGTAATAGATCATTGGTGGCAGACTGAAACTAGTTGGGCTATTAGTTCAAATTGCACCGGAATTGAAATGCAAAAAACAAAGTATGGATCAGCCTGTAAAGCGGTTCCAGGTTATGATGTAAAAATCATAAAACCAGATCAATCTTTAGCAAAACCTAATGAGATGGGGGATATAGTTGTAAAACTACCTCTGCCTCCAGGAACTTTTCCCACATTATGGAACGCAGATAAAAGATATGATGAAAACTATATGACAAATTATAAAGGTTACTACCAAACGTATGATGCAGGACACATTGATGAAGATGGATATATTTGGATTATGTCAAGAACTGACGATATAATTAATGTAGCAGGACACAGATTGTCTACAGGGCAAATCGAAGAAGTATTGTCTGAACACCAGTCTGTTGCTGAATGTGCGGTTGTGGGGATAAAGGACCAATTAAAAGGACAACTACCCATTGGATTGATTGCCTTAAAAGCAGGAGTGACTAAGGATAATGATACTATTGCAAAAGAATGTATTCAAATGGTAAGAGATAAAGTTGGACCTGTGGCAGCATTTAAAATTGCAATTGTAGTAAAAAGACTTCCAAAAACGAGATCGGGTAAAGTATTAAGGGGTACAATTAGAAAGATTGCTGATAGAGAAGATTATAAAATGCCTGCAACTATTGATGATCCCGCAATTTTATCAGAGATTACTGAAGATTTAATAAAAAATAATATTCTTAAAAAGTGATTAACACATAAGTAATAGGCTTAAATTTGAAAGCATCAGTTGTAATTGCCAATTTTAACAGTGAAAAATACATAGCTCAATGTATTAACTCGTTAAAATCACAAACTTATAAAGATTTAGAGATAATTTTTTTTGATGATAACTCCTCAGATAATTCCTTGAATGTTATCAAAAAATTCTCAGATGTTAAAGTTATAGAAAATAAAAAACAGACTAATTTTGGATCTTTAAACCAATTAAATGCTTTTAGAGAGTCTATTAATCAGAGCACTGGTGACTTAATTTTTTTTCTAGACAGTGATGATTACTTTCATGAAAAAAAAATTGAAACTATTGTTAATTATTTCAAAAACAATTATGAAACTAAAGTTGCTTTTGATCTTCCCATTTATGTATATGACAACTCTAGTTATATAGAAAAAGGAAAAAAAAACTTTTTTAAAACTTACTGGCAATTCATTCACCCAACGAGTTGTATAATTGTAAAAAAAGATATAGTTAAAGATTTATTTAAATCTATATCAACTACAAGTTATACAGATGTTTGGATGGATCTAAGGCTTGGCTTATATGCGCAATATATTTTAAAAAATTTTAACAGAGTAGATGAAAATCTTACTTACTATAGAAGAACAGAAAATAATATATCCTCTCAATTTAAAAAATATTCAAAAAATTGGTGGAAAAGAAGAAGTCAAGCTCACGAATACTTTCATACTTTTTGTAATAAAAATGATATCAAATTTACAAAAAATTTAGACTATTTATTTACTAAGTTAATTTGTTCGTGTTTTAAAAGATGAAAAAAGGTTTAATTATTGGAGAAAGAGGTTTTATAGGAAAAAGCCTTAATAAATTCCTAAAGCACAAACACAAAATTAAGTTGATGAGTTTTAAAGATGCTATTAATTATAGATTAATCAATAAGTATGATTTTGTTATTAATACTTCAATAAATAAGTATTACATTACAAAAAAATATAGCAAAAATTTTGATAATGACCTAAAATTAGCTAATAGGTTAAATAATAAAAAGACAATTTTTATTTTCCTAAGTTCAAGGAAAGTTTACAAAGCAAAACCAAATATTAAAGAAACAGGCAAACTTTCTCCGAAATCTAATTATTCAAAGAATAAATTAATAACTGAGAAATTGTTAAAAAACAAATTGCGTGGTAATCTGACTATATTAAGGATATCTAATATAATAGGTGAAAAATCTAAGTTTAGTAAAAATTTACATAAAACTTTTATAGATATTTTTTATGAAAAAGCCAAAAAGGGTATAATTTACAATAATAGAGATAATTATAAAGATTTCATATCAATCCAAAAATTTTGTGAAATTGTCAATATGATTATGCTCAAAAACCTAAAAGGAACTTTTAACGTTTCAATTGGTAAAAAAGTTTATTTAAATGATTTAGTCAGTTGGCTTAATTATTATAATAAGAGAAAAATAAAAATTGTTAACAATATAAAATTATTTAATGGAAATTTTTATTTAAATAATAAAAAACTAATGTCAAAAATAAAAATTGCAAATACAATAGGAAATTTAAAAAGAGATTGTCTTAATTTAAGTAAAAAGCTTTTTAAATAAACTCTAATGGTTTACCTTCGGGTTCTCCAATCAATGAGCCATTTTTCATTTTAATCTTACCAGCGATTATAGTGGCCATAGGTGATCCTTTAAAAGTTTCTCCGTGATAAGGTGTCCATTGACATTTACTTTGCATGTCCTTGTTATCAATTGTAATTTTTTTGTTTAAATCAACTATTGTAAGATCAGCATCAAAATCTTTTTTGATGTATCCTTTATTTTTAATTCCAAATATTTTAACAGGATTTTCACAAATAAATTTCATTAATTGCTCTAATTTTAATTTTCCGTTATTTATGTGATTTAACATGACAGGTAGTAATGTTTGCACACCTGGCATGCCTGAAGGCGAATCTGGATAAGATTTATCTTTATTAACCTTCAAATGTGGTGCATGATCAGAACCGATTGTATCATTATAATTATTTTTTATTGCATACCAAAGACGGTCTTGGTGAGATTTATCTCTTATAGGTGGATTCATTTGCGCGTAAGTACCAATTTTATCATAACAATCAGGTGCATAAAACGTTAGGTGTTGAGGTGTTATTTCAAATGTTATGTTGCCTTTATTTTGAGACAGAAAATCTATTTCTTCTCTTGTAGTAATATGAAGTATGTGGGCTTTTTTATTAAATCTTTTTGCAATTTTGACAATTTTTCTGGTTGAGGACATGGCAACTTCCTCGTTCCTCCAAACTGGATGTGATTTTACATTACCCTTTTCAATTAATTTTTTTCTAAGTTTAAGTATTTCCTCATCTTCCGAATGTACAGCAACCACTTTTGATGCGTGTTTAAAAACTTTTTCTATATCATCTTCTTTATCTACCAACAAATTCCCTGTTGAAGATCCTGCAAAAAGTTTAATTCCACAACATCCTTTTAAATCTTTTAATTTTTCTAAAGTCTCATAATTTTCAGCTGTAGCTCCAAAAAAAAATGCATGATTGCAGTACATTTTTTTTGCGATATTTATTTTTCTATCAAATTCCTCAAAATTAGTAGTAGGTGGTTTTGTATTTGGCATTTCAAAAACTGCTGTTATACCCCCCATAACAGCTGCTTTACTCCCAGAATTAAGATCTTCAGTGTCTATAGAGCCCGGCTCTCTAAAATGTACTTGTGTATCAATGCATCCAGGAAGAACTGTTAAGTTTTCTGCATCATAAGTCTCTTTCGAGTCTTCATCTAAATTACCTAAATTTACAATTTTGCCCTCTTTAATGCCTATATCTTGTTTTTCAAGTTTTCCGTCTATATAGCAGTTACCGTTTTTGATTATTAAATCTAACATTGTTCTAAAAACTTATTATATTATAAAATATAACTTATCAATTATGATTAATAATAAATTTGTATTTATTCTAGAAGATAGAGGAATTTTATACGTTAATGGACATGACTCAAAAGAGTTTTTACAAAATTTAATAACAAATGATATTTACAAAGTGAATGATAAAAATAGTTGCTACGCATCCTTATTAAATCCACAGGGTAAATTTCTTCATGACTTCATTATTGTAAAGCATAAAAATGGTTTTTTTCTAGACTGCGAAAAAAATATTACAGATGAACTTTATAATAAGATTGTTTCTTATAAATTAAGATCCAAAATTGATGTTTTAAATCTTAGTAATGAGTTTGTTGTTGCTGCTTTTTCAAATGCTAAATTTTTAGAATTTGATGGAGCTCAAGATTCACCAGGTTTCACTACTCAATACAGAGAGGATCCTGTTTTTTTAGATCCTAGAAATAAAGAACTAGGTGGAAGATTAATAATTAATTTAGAAAAATTATATTTATCATTAAAAAAGTTACGTCTTAAGTCAGAAAATCCTGAAATGTATTACGATTACAGTTTCGATCTAGGGATTCCACAATTGGAGACCAATAAATTAAAAGAAAAAATATTCGGAATTGAATGTAACTTTGAAGAGCTAAATGCAATAGATTTTAAAAAAGGTTGTTATATTGGTCAAGAAAATACATCTAGAATAAAGCTAAAAAATAAATTAAATAAAAGACTTCTACCTTTTAGAATTAAGAAAGGATCATTAAATAAAAGCGATACTATTACTTATAATAAAAATGAGATTGGAAAAGTTTTAATATCCAATAAATATAACTTTGGTGTTGTTAAGTTAAATAATGATATTTTTAGTTTCGATAAGACTTTTAATTGTGGAGAAGCAGAGATTAAATTCTTTAAACCTAAATGGCTTAATTTATGAAAAAAAGGTTAATAACAAACACAAATAAAATAAAATTTAAACCATTTGATAATTATGGAAAAGTTATTAAAGGTATGGACTGGCATAAAATCACATATAATAAAATGACTGGTCAAGGAACGTACATACTGAAATTAAAACCCAATACTAGAACCCCCTATCATAAACATATAGGTTACGAGGAGTTTTACATTTTACGTGGTGAATTAATTGATAAGGATAATTTTAAATTTAAAAAGGGAGACTTTATAAGTTTTAAACCTGGCACTCATCATTCGTCTTATACAAAAAAAGGTTGTACACTTTTAGTTTTTATGAGGAAAAAAAATAAATTATTATAAATTTATGGTGCGGCCAGAGAGACTCGAACTCTCATGGGGAAGCCCCACTTGGCCCTCAACCAAGCCTGTCTACCAGTTTCAGCATGGCCGCATATGCGTCACAATAATTGAATGACAATCTTCTTTCAAGTTGATAGGATTAATTATGGAATTTAACTCAGAAGTAAAAAAAGCCACATATTCAATTTATGAAAAAATATCTGACATAATGCCTGAAATAGAGTGGTCTACTCATGCTCCTTATATCTATGAGATTAATAAATTAAAAAAAGAAAAGAATGCAGTTATACTTGCTCACAATTACCAGACACCAGAGATTTATCATGGTATCTCAGATTTTTCAGCTGACTCTTTAGCGCTTGCTGTAGAAGCGGCAAAGACTAAAGCAGAAATAATTGTAATGTGTGGTGTACACTTCATGGCTGAAACGGCAAAACTAATGAGTCCAAATAAAAGAGTTTTATTACCTGATATGCGTGCTGGCTGTTCATTATCTTCCTCAATTACCGGAGAAGATGTAAGAAATTTAAAAAAACAATATCCAGGAGTTCCAGTTGTTTCTTATGTTAATACCTCTGCAGATGTAAAAGCAGAAACTGATGTGTGTTGCACATCTGCGAATGCTGTAAAAATTGTAAACTCATTAGGTGTAAAAAAAGTTATTTTCTTACCTGACGATTATTTAGCAAAATACGTGGCTACACAAACAGATGTTGAAATAATTTCTTGGAAAGGTACTTGCGAAGTTCATGAAAAATTCAATGACCATGAAATCAATGAAATCAGAAGAAATAATCCAGGAATTAAAGTTATTGCTCACCCAGAATGTCCTCCAGATGTAATAAATGCAAGTGACTTCACTGGTTCAACAAGTGGTATGATCAAATATGTAAAAGAAAATCAACCGGAAAAGGTCATGATGGTAACAGAATGCTCAATGAGTGATAATGTTCAGGTCGATAATCCTAAAGTAAAATTTATAAAACCTTGCAATTTATGTCCTCACATGAAGAGAATAACCCTTCCAAAAATTTTAGACTGTTTAAAGAATGAGACTAATGAAATTTTAATGTCTGAACAAACAATTGAAAAAGCAAGAAAATCTGTTGAAAGAATGACTGAAATTGGTCGTTAGATCAGTGCAAAGAATAAATCAAAAATATATAAACAACGTAGTTTTAAGAGCTCTAAATGAAGACTTAAATCCTAGAGGTGATGTAACAACTAAGCTTCTAAATAGGAAAAATGAAAAAATTAAAGCTAAAATAATTTCAAGACAAGATGGGGTCATATCTGGCTTAGATTTTTGCAAAGCAGCATTCAAACTTATTGAAAAATCAAGCAAGTTCAAATCTAGAATAAAAGATGGAAAAAAAATAAAAAAAAATCAAATTATTGCTGAAATTATTGCAAAAACAAAAACTATTTTAATCGCTGAAAGAACAGCATTAAATTTTCTTAATCATTCCTCGGGTATCTCAACAGTTACAAACCAATACGTTAAAAAAGTAAATAAAAAAACTAAAATATGTTGCACAAGAAAGACAACACCTAATTTGAGATTATTAGAAAAATATGCTGTTAAAAAAGGTGGAGGTTATAATCATCGATATAATTTAAGTGACGAGATATTAATTAAAGAGAACCATATTAACTCAGAGATATCCTTAAGAAATCTAGTAAAAAAATCTTTAAAAACAAAAAAAGTTGTTACTGTCGAAATTGAAAATATTGATCAATTGCATAAAGTTTTAGGTTTAAAGTTTAGAAGAATTTTATTTGATAATGTCAGCCCATCTAAATTAAAAAAATATTTAAAAATTTGTAATAATAAATATGAAACTGAATATTCAGGAAATGCCAATTTAAATAATATTAAAAAAATAAGTATGACTGGTGTGGATAGAATTTCTGTTGGTTCAATTACACACAGTGCAAAAAGTTTTGATAGTAGTTTGCTTATTTTTTAATTAATTCTGCTTGAGCAGCCGCTAGCCTTGCAACTGGAACTCTATAAGGTGAACAAGAAACATAATTTAATCCAGTTCTTGAGCAAAAGTTAATACTTTTTGGATCTCCTCCATGTTCACCACAAATTCCAAGTTTAATATTTTTATTTTGCTTTTTACCTTTTAATGTAGCTATTTCAATTAAGTCGCCAACGCCATCATCAATTGAAATAAAAGGATCAATATCAAATATTTTGTTTTCAATATAATCGTTTAAAAACTTTCCACTATCATCTCTACTTATTCCAAATGTTGTTTGGGTTAAATCGTTAGTTCCAAAACTAAAAAATTCTGCATGTTTTGCTATATCTTTAGCTTTTATTGCCGCTCTAGGTAATTCTATCATTGTCCCTACTAAAAAACTTATTTTAGTATTATTTTCATCTTGTACCTTTTTTGCTACTCTAATTACTAAATCTTTCATAATTTTTATTTCTGCTTCAGTCGAAACAAGAGGAATCATTATTTCAGGTAGTGTTGATTTAAGTTTCTTTTTTTTACAATCTATTAAAGCCTCAAAAATTGCTCTACATTGCATTTCATAAATTTCAGGAAAAGATATTCCTAATCTACATCCCCTATGTCCAAGCATTGGATTATGTTCGTGAAGTTCCTCCGTTCTAGATTTTATTTCGTTAGTATGTAGACCGGTAGCATTACTAAGATCATTTATCTCTTTGTCATTTTTAGGCAAAAATTCATGTAAGGGCGGATCAAGCAGTCTTACTGTTACAGGCAGACCGCTCATAATTTCAAAAATTTGTGTAAAATCTTTTTTTTGATGAGGCAAAAGTTTAGCTAAAGCTTTATTTCTGTCTTCGATGGTTTTAGATAAAATCATTTCTCTTACTGAAAGGATTCTATCCTCATCAAAAAACATATGTTCCGTTCTACATAAACCGATACCCTCTGCACCAAAATCTCTTGCGGTTTTTGTATCTAATGGGGTTTCAGAGTTAGTCCTAACTCTTAATTTCCTATAGTTATCGGCCCAACTCATTAATTTTGAAAAATCCCCTGAGATCTCAGGTTTTATAGTGGAAACTTCTCCCAAAATAACTCTTCCAGTAGATCCGTCAATTGTAATTGTATCACCCTCTTTTACCTCAACATTTGAAGTAGTTTTAAAAATTTTTTCTTCGTAATTAATTTCTATTTCACTTGATCCTGAAACGCATGGTCTGCCCATACCTCTGGCTACGACAGCAGCATGGCTTGTCATGCCTCCTCTTGCTGTTAAAATTCCTTTAGCAGCATGCATACCGTGAATGTCTTCTGGTGAGGTTTCTACACGAACTAATATAGTATCTTGCATCATACCATTTAGTCTTTCTGCTTCATCTGATGTAAAGACAACTTTACCACTTGTTGCCCCTGGTGATGCAGGCAGTCCTTTCGCAATAGTCTTTATATGTTTTGTTTCGTCAAGAGTTGGGTGTAGTAGTGTATCTAGAGAATTTGGATCTACTCTTAATACAGCTTCTTTTTTTGTAATTAATTTTTCTTTGACCATGTCTACAGCTATCCTTACAGCAGACTTTGCAGTTCTTTTTCCTGATCTTGTTTGGAGCATCCAAAGTTTAGAATTCTCCACTGTAAACTCCACATCTTGCATATCTTTATAATATTTCTCTAAAAGTAATAAAATTTTTTTTAATTTAGAAAATACTTTTGGCATACTCTCTTCCATTGATTTTCCCTTGGATTTTGATTCTTTGTGAGCTTTTTTTGTAATGTAATTCGGTGTTCGTGTACCTGCCACAACATCCTCACCTTGTGCATTAATTAAATATTCTCCATAAATTTCTTTTTTACCGTCAGATGGATTTCTTGTAAATACTACACCAGTTGCACAATCATCTCCCATATTTCCGAAAACCATTGATTGAACATTTACAGCTGTTCCCCACTCAGATGGTATGTGATTTAGTTTCCTGTAAACTTTTGCTCTATTGCTTTCCCAAGACAAAAATACAGCAGAAATTGCACCATATAATTGTTCATATACATCTTGGGGAAATTGTTTTTTTGTCTTCTGTTTTACAACATTTTTAAAATCTTTAATTAAACCATCCCAATCATTTTCATCTAGATCAGTGTCCATTAAAACACCTTTTGTTAGCTTATAATTTTCAATTAGTTCCTCAAAATTATAACTTTCTATACCTAAAACAACATTTGAATACATTTGAATAAATCTTCTGTAACTATCTTTTGCAAATCTCATGTTAGATGTTTTTTTAGCCAATGCATTTACAGTTTTGTCATTCAATCCTAAATTCAAAATTGTATCCATCATTCCTGGCATAGAAACTCTCGCTCCTGATCTAACTGATACTAAAAGCGGATTTTTTAAGTCCCCGAATTTTTTGCAACAGTCTTTCTCAACCTGCTTTAATTCGAGATTGATAGATTTAATTAATTTTTGATTTAATTTTTTACTATTTTTGTAAAAAATTTCACAAACCTCTGTGGAGATTGTGAAACCTGGTGGTACCGGTAGGCCCAATTTTCCCATCTGTGCCAAATTTGCACCTTTTCCACCTAATATAAACTTTGGACTCTTCAAATTTTTTGACTTTTTAGATTTAAAGTTAAAAACTAATTTTTTCATTAAGTGCTCTCAATATTTGAAAAATTTATATAATTATTGAAGGTTTTACATAACAATTGTAAAAGTTCCAAACGATTTTTTTTTAAAGTTTCATCATCATCATTCACGACTACCTGTTCAAAGAAATTTGATACTTCTATTTTAGCCTCAGCTAGTACCTCTAGAGTTTTTTCACAATTCTCACCACTACCTAGACTTGTAAAATATTTTCTTATTTCTTGTATTTTTTTATATAATTTCTTTTCAGATTCATTTTTGAAAAGTCCTGGATCTGTAGTTTCAGATAATTCTATTTTATTCTTTTTAACTTCGTCATTCAAAATATTTGAGGCTCTTTTGTAAGAGAAAATAATATCTTGGCCTATATTTTTATCGATCAATTTATTTAGAATTAGCGCTTTATTGAAAATTTTGTAAATTTGATCTGTATTGTAGCTACTCATGGAACACTCGATGATGTCTGGTCTAATGTTTTTTTCCTTCATATAAAATCTTAGTCTTTCTGATATAAAACTATACAAATCCTGTTGAGTGAGCTTAATATTAAAATTCATATCTTGTTCACTAAAGAGCATGAGTGAATAATTTATAATGTCTTTTAGTTTTATTTCTAATTTATTTTCAACTATCAATCTAATAAGACCAATTGCAGATCTTCTCAGTGCAAATGGGTCTTTTGAACTTGTAGGTTTTAAATTAATTGAAAAAAAGCCTGATAAGGTATCCAATTTGTCACTAATAGCTAAAGTAACAGAGTAAGGTTTTTTTGGTGTTTTAGTTTCTGGCCCTATCGGTAAATAATGTTCTCTAATAGCCAAACATACATCGTTATCAAACCCTTGGGTTTTTGCAAAATGACCTCCCATTATCCCTTGAAGTTCTGGGAATTCATTTACTAAATCTGAGGTTAAATCTACTTTACAAATAGATGAAGCTATCTCAACTTTTTCTTTACTTATTAACAATTCATCTGAAATCAATGCGCTTAATTTTCTGAGTCTTTGAGCTTTTTCGAAGTATGATCCCAACCCTTGGAAGTAACTTAGTTTTTTTAGATTTGATATACCCTTAACTAAATTTTGAGTTTTATTTTTATCCCAGAAAAACTTAGCATCGTTTAAACGAGCCTCTACTACATTTTCATTTCCTATTTTTATTAATCCTTTAATATCTTTATTATCAGCAACCAAAAAAAAAGTATTTGTTAAGTTGTCTTTGCTGTCAAAAGTTGGAAAATATTTTTGATGAACTTGCATTGTCGTAACCAATATATCATCTGGAATCTCTAGAAATTTTTTGTCAAATCTACATTTTATTATGTTGGGTTTTTCAACTATATTGCTAACTTCATTTAGTAGATTGCAGTTTAATTGAATTTTTAAATTTTCATTTTTTGCTTTTTTATTTAATTGGTCCTCTATAAATTTTTCTCTTTTTTTATTATCTAAAATTATGTTTTGTGACTTAAAAAAAGTTAGGTAATCTCTAAATCTAACAAATTTTTTAGTTTTTTCCTCAAAGTCTTTTTCAATAAAAGTAATATTTGATGAGACTAAGTGATGATATTTAATTTCCATAGACTTGTTATCAAAGCAACAAAGTATAGATTTAAGTGGTCTTCCCCAATAAAGTTCATGGTCTGCCCAGCGCATTGATTTTTTCCAGGATATCTTGTCTAAAATTCTTGGTAAATTTTTTTGTAAGACAGATTTAGTTTCAATATTTGCGGGTGGTTTTTTAAAAAAATAAAATTCTCCTTTGTCAGTTTTTTTTTTAAAAGTTTTATCTATAGTTATATTGTATGATTTTAAGAAACCATTTAAAGCTATCTCTGTAGCATTAATACTAGGTCCTCTAATTTCAAGTTCCTTTTTAATAATTTTTTTTGAAATATTTTGAAGATAAACAATTAATCTATTTGGTGTTGAAAGAGCAATGCACTCACCACTGTATTTAATATCCTCTTTCTCTAAAAATTCCTTTATGTATTTTAAAAGATCTTGCCTTGTTTTACTTTGTAAATTTGCAGGAATTTCTTCACTAAATAATTCTATAAAAAATTCTGACATTTTAATTTTGGCTATTTATCCATGCCTGCCCCACACCTTTTGTCATTTCTCTTATTTTAGCAATAAGCTCTGCTCTTTGAGCAACACTTATTGCACCTCTCGCATCTAAAATATTAAAAACATGACTTGCTTTTAAACATTGATCATAGGCAGGTAGTGGAAGTTTTTTTTCTAATAATATTTTTGTCTCTTTCTCAACCATATTAAAAATTTTGAATAAATTATCTACGTTTGCAAACTCAAAATTGTAAGCGGAGAACTCTTTTTCTGCTTGCAAATAAATATCACCATAAAGAATACCTTCATTATTCCAAACTAAATCAAAAACATTCTTTTTTTGCTGAGTAAACATACAAAGTCTTTCAAGACCATAAGTAAGTTCGACAGAAATAGGTTTACAATCTACGCCCGCCATTTTTTGAAAATAAGTAAATTGAGTTATTTCCATTCCATCGCACCATACTTCCCAACCTAATCCCGCTGCACCTAAAGTTGGGCTTTCCCAATCATCTTCTACAAATCTAATATCATGATCTCTATGCTTAATTCCTAAATTTTCTAAACTACTTAAATATAATTTTTTGATATTTTTTGGTGATGGTTTTATTAATACTTGAAACTGGTAGTAGTGTTGTAATCTGTTCGGATTCTCCCCATATCTTCCATCTGTTGGTCTTCTAGATGGTTGAACATAAGCTGATTTCCAAGGTTTCGGTCCAAGTGATCTTAATGTTGTTGCGGGATGAAATGTTCCAGCACCTACTTCCATATCGTAAGGTTGCAAAATCACACAACCATGTTTTGCCCAAAATTTTTGTAAATTAAAAATGGTGTCTTGAAAATTTTGTATTTTAATTTCCTTTTTAGAAGCCATACCTTTGCCAAATAGATTTTTCTTCAATTACATTTGACAAGCTATCAATATAATTTTCTGATGATAATCTTTTAGCAAGCCATCCTTTGCTCTTCTCAAACTTTTTGATTATAACGTCTTCACCATAAATTTTCTTTAATATATGGTTCGCGTCACCTATCCCATCGATTAAACCTAATTCTTTTGATTTACTTCCAGACCAAAACTCTCCAGAAAATAATTCTATTCCTGAGTCTTTTTTTAATTTGGATCCTCTGCTGGTCTCAACAACATTTATGAAGTCTTTGTGGAGGTCTAATTGAATATTTTTAAGTCTATCAATATCCTCTTTTTTTTCCTCCATAAATGGGTCTAAAGTGCTTTTATTTTTACCGGCTGTATAAACTCTTCTTTGAACACCTATTTTTTGAATTAAATCCTTAAATCCAAAAGAGGAATATATAACTCCTATAGATCCAATTATAGAACTTGAATTAGCATAAATTTCATCACCAGCGCAGGCTATAAGATATCCTCCAGATGCAGCAACATCTTCAGCAAAAACAATAACTTTCTTATTTTCTTTTTTAGCAAGTCTTCTAATAAAACTATAAATTAAGTGAGATTGCACTGGTGAACCTCCCGGAGAATTAATTGATATTGCAACTGCTGGGGACTTCTTTATTGCAAAAGCCTTTTTTATTATTTCCTCTTGACCATTAAAATCAATACCTTGTTTAAATTTTCCAACACTTCCAATAACACCTGTTAATCTAATGTGTGGTATAATTTTTTTTTTTTTGAAAAAAGAGAACATAGGTAATGCTTATAAAATTTTTTTGATAATATAAAGTCTACTTATAGTTGAAGTTTAGGGTGCGTCAATTGATAAGTATGATTAATTACCAATTATATTAACTTAATTTTATGGGTTCAGTAATACAACTTAAAACAAAAATTAATAATGCTTATTTAGATTTAAGAAGTTCAGTTGAGGATAAGATAGAGCTAGTTGAAGACAAAATTAGAAATAAACTGAAAAGCGATGTCTCTTTGGTAGAAAAGATGACAAACTATAACTTGAACACTGGCGGAAAAAGACTAAGAGCTTTAATAACTCTAGGTTCTGCAAAATTGTGCGGTTACTCTAAGGGTGGAAGAGATGTTAATCTTGCTGCTTGTGTAGAATTAATTCATGCAGCCACATTAATGCACGATGATGTCCTTGATAATGGAGAGATAAGAAGAGGAAAAAAAACTCCAAGGTCTATTTGGGGAAATAATGCATCTATTTTAGTTGGAGACTATCTTTTAAGTAGATGTTTTGAAATGATGGTGGAAGATGGTAACATTGAAATTTTAAAACTTTTATCATCAACTTCAGCTCAAATAGCTCAAGGTGAAGTGCTACAATTACAACATAAATCTGAAGTAGATATTATTGAGGAAACCTATTTAAAAATCATAACATCTAAAACAGCTTCATTATTTTCTGCCTCAAGTAGAGTAGGCGCAATACTTGGACAACAAGATGAGAAGATAAAAGATGCACTAGATTCTTATGGAAAAAATTTAGGGATAACGTTTCAAATCGCAGATGATACTTTAGATTATAACTCTCAAATACAAAAATTTGGAAAAAAAATTGGAAACGATTTTTTTGAGGGAAAAATTACCCTGCCAGTAATTATTTTAAATCAAAAATGTGATTCTGAAGAAAAAATAAAATTAAAAAAATTGTTCACTAAAAACTATCGAAATGAAAAAGAATTTAAATTCATATTAGAACTTATCTCAAAATATAACGTAATTTCTGAATGTTATAAAAAAGCTGATTATTTTATTTCTCTTGCTTCAAATTCTTTAAATGTTGTAAAGGATTGTGAAGAAAAAAATATTTTAAAGAAGTTAACATCTTTTAGCATCGAAAGATCTTTTTAGGGACTTAATAAGAACTTATCCCATTTGTTTTGTTTAATTTTATATTTTAACCTTTCGTGAATTCTATTTTCACCATCAAGCCAAAATTCTATTTCTTTAGGAATTAATCTCCATCCTGACCAATATTCAGGTCTTGGTACTTCATTTGTGTCTGGATATTTTTTTTTATATTTTTCTATAGATGATAATAGCTCATCTCTATTTTTTAAAGTTGTACTTTGTTTTGATGCCCAGGCTCCTATTCTACTACCGTATTTTCTTGAATTATAATAATCATCAGCTTCTTTATCTGGAACATTCTCTATTGACCCAAAAATTCTAATTTGTCTTAGTAAACTTTTCCAATGAAAGCACATAGAAGCTTTAGGATTCGCCGACAAAGCTTTGCTTTTTGGACTGTTTAAATTTGTATAAAATACAAAACCTTTCTCGCTGAAGCCTTTCAATAAAACCATTCGTACATTAGGATTTCCCTCTTTATCAGAAGTTGCCAATGCTAATGCATTTGGGTCATTTGGCTCTTTTTCTTTGGCCAAATCAAACCATTCTTCAAATAATTTAAAAGGATTATCCTCATCCTTAAAGCAAATATCTAGTCCAAGAGAGTTTTTTTGATTCATAATTTAAACAAAATAATTTATATAATACATTAATGTCATTTAATACTTTTGGAAAGTTTTTTCGTTTTACTACATGGGGAGAGTCGCATGGACCAGCTATAGGATGTGTAGTCGACGGTTGTCCTCCTAATATAGCTGTAAAAGAAGAAGATATTCAAAAAGAACTTAATAAAAGAAAACCAGGTCAATCTAAATTTACCACTCAAAGGAAAGAGGATGATAAAGTTGAAATATTATCTGGCGTTTTCGAAGGTAAAACAACAGGTACTCCTATCTTAATGATCATTTATAATAAAGACATGAGATCAAGAGATTATGAAACTATAAAAGATAAATTTAGACCTGGTCATGCAGATTTTACATATTTTAAAAAATATGGAATTAGAGACTATCGAGGTGGTGGAAGACAGTCAGCAAGAGAAACTGCCTCAAGAGTGGCTGCTGGCGCAATAGCAAAAAAAGTTTTAGAAAAAAAAATAGGACAGAAATACAAAGTTATAGGAGCTGTTACTCAACTAGGAATATTAGGTTGTGATGTTGCTCGATGGAATGACAAAGAAATAGGAAAAAATCCATTTTTTTGTCCAGATAAAAAAATTATAAAATTATGGGAAAAGTATTTATTGGCTATTAGAAAGTCAGGTTCATCATGTGGAGCAATTATAGAGGTAAGAGCAAGAGGTGTGCCTGTAGGGCTAGGGGCACCAATCTACTCGAAACTTGATATGGATTTAGCTTCGGCAATGATGAGTATAAACGCAGTTAAAGGTGTGAACATTGGTTCTGGTATGAATTCAGCTCAATTAACAGGAGAAGAAAATTCAGATGAAATTATTTCAAAAGGAAAGAGTATAAAATTTAAATCAAATAAAGCTGGAGGAATACTTGGAGGTATATCTAGTGGTCAAGAAATAATAGTATCTTTTGCAGTAAAACCCACATCTTCAATTCTTACTTCAAGAAAAACAATTGATAGATTTGGTAAAAACACATCTATATCAGTAAAAGGACGTCACGATCCGTGTGTTGGAATAAGAGCGGTTCCTATCGGTGAAGCAATGATGCATTGCGTCTTACTTGATCACTATCTAATGAATAAAGCTCAATGCGGTAATTAAATCTGCTTTTGAGCAATAATTTTAGAGTCAATTATTTCGTAAATTTTATTTTCAATAGCTCTACTATTTAAGCCAGCCTCTTCATACATTTTATTTGGGTCGTTATGTTCTATAAATCTGTCAGGTAAGATCATAGATCTAAATTTTATTTTTTCTAGTAAAGACTTATCAGACAGAAATTTACTTAAGTGAGAGCCAAAACCTCCTATTGAGCCCTCCTCAATTGAAATCAACACTTCATGATTTTTTGCAATCTGCCAAATTAAATTTTCATCTAGTGGTTTACAAAATCTTGCATCTATAATTGTTATGTTCAAACCTTTTTTTTCTAAATTTTTTGCAGCAATTTTACATTCATTTAAACGCGCGCCAAAATTTATTAGCGCTATTTTTTTTCCTTCTTGAATTATTCTTCCTTTTCCAATCTCAATTTTTTCACTTATATCTGGTAAAATCATTCCAAATCCCGTACCTCTTGGGTATCTAAAAGCACATGGTTTATCATTAATATCAACTGAAGTATTAATCATCTTAACTAATTCAGATTCATCACTAGCTGCCATCACAACGAAATTTGGTAAAGTAGATAAAAACGTAACATCAAAGGAACCTGCGTGGGTTGGGCCATCAGCTCCAACTAATCCTGCTCTATCAATCGCAAATCTAACTGGTAAGCTTTGAATTGCAATATCATGTACGACTTGATCATAAGCTCTTTGTAAAAAGGTGGAATATATAGCTGCATAAGGTTTATAACCCTCAGTAGCTAATCCTCCAGAAAAGGTTACTGCATGTTGCTCGGCTATTCCTACATCATACATTCTCTCAGGAAACTTTTTACCAAATAAGTCCATTCCAGTTCCAGATGGCATAGCAGCTGTTACTCCGATTATTTTACTGTCTCTCTCAGCATGTTTGATAAGCGTTTCAGCGAAAACTTTAGTATAAGATGGAATGGTCGCCTTCGATTTTTGTTGAATACCTGTCTTAACATCAAATTTTGAAACTCCGTGAAATTTATCTTTCGACTGTTCAGCAAATTGATAACCTTTTCCTTTTTCAGTTTTGATATGTATCATTATGGGCCCATTAAAATTGCTATTTTTAGCATTCTTTAAAACTGAAATTAGAGTATCTAAGTCATGACCATCTATCGGGCCTACATAATAAAAGCCCAATGAATTGAACAAAGTACCACCAGTGACTGCACTTCTAAAAAAATCTTCAGCTTTTCCAGCTTTTTTACTAAATCTTTTAGAAAAAGATGAAATAATTAATTTAACAGTTTCTCTTAAGCTGAAATAAATTTTACCAGTAAATAATTTTGCTAAATATGTTCTCATAGCTCCAACTGGTTTTGCAATAGACATATCATTATCATTTAAAATAACTATCATTTTTGTTTTCGAGGTTCCTGCATTATTCATTGCTTCATATGCCATACCAGCACTAATTGCTCCGTCTCCGATGATGGCAACAACATTATCATTTTTTTTTGATAATTTATTTGCTGTTGCAATACCTAACGCAGCAGAAATAGATGTTGAACTGTGTGCTGCTCCAAAGGGGTCGTATTCACTCTCAGATCTTTTTGTAAATCCAGATAAACCATTACCTTGTCTTAAAGTTCTGATTTTATCTTTACGCCCTGTGAGAATTTTATGTGGATATGATTGATGACCTACATCCCAAACCAACTTATCGTTTGGGGTTTCAAAAACATAGTGCAACGCAATACTGAGTTCGACTACGCCTAGTCCCGCTCCTAAATGTCCACCAGTAACAGATACAGCATCGATTAATTCTTCTCTTACTTCTTCTGAAAGAACTTTAAGTTCACTTATTTTTAATTTTCTGATATCTGCTGGGAATTCTACTTTATCTAAAAATTTATATTTTTTCATTTTTCTCTATTAATAATAAATTTAATTGTATCTTTTAGATCATCACTATTTTTTAAACTTTTTAAAACTTTAAATATTCTGTCTTTTTTAAAATTGCAATATTTAACAGCATTTTTATAACCTAGTAAACTTATTAAAGTTGCCTTACCCTTTCTCTTATCTTTATGAATCTTTTTACCTAATTTTTTTGCATTTCCTTTAAAATCCAACAAATCGTCAATTATTTGAAATAACAACCCAATTTCTAATCCTAAATTTGAAAATTTTTTGAACATATTTTTCTTGTTGCTTAAAATTACAGGGGCTAAAGCTGAAAACATAAATAATTTACCAGTTTTATTTAATTGCATCTCTAGTATTTTGCTTTTACCTATTTTCTTTCTTTCAAAACTTAAATCTTGGAACTGACCGCCTGCTATTCCTGAGTGACCTGAGCTAGCCGCAAGAATATAAACTAGTTGATTTTTTTTCATATCTGATATTAAAAAAGTTTTTTCACTTATTATTTCAAATGCCATGGTTAGTAGAGAATTACCTGCTAATACTGCTGTAGACTCGCCATATTTTTTATGCACTGTTAATTTTCCTCTCCTTAAATCATCATCATCCATACATGGTAAATCATCATGAATTAAAGAATAGGCGTGAATACATTCTACGGCTGCACCTATACGTATTAAATGTCTGTAAGGTACCGACAAAATTTTGCCTATATCTACCAAAATTTTTACTCTTATTTTTTTTCCACCTGGAATCAAACCATATCTTATTGGTTCCATTAATTTAGTTTTTTTTTGTTTTTTTAAATAATTTTTTAAAAAAATATTCGTATCTTTTGCAACTTTATTTAATTTTTTTTTCATTTTTTTTTGTAATTTGGTCAATCTTTAACTTAGATTCATTGCTTATCTCTTTTGATAACGATTTAAATTTTTTTTCTATTAAGTTATTTATTTTTATTAATTTTTGATATTCATCAGTAGAATTTTCTAAGTTTTGAGAAGTTTCAATTTTGTTCAACAAATTATTTAAGATTTCCCTTAATTCATCTAATGACTTTGACTTAATATCATCTGGTAAATTTTTATCTTTCATATAATAGTTTTAATATTACATGAATAATAATCTTTCAAATATTAAAAAAGGCAAATATTTCCTTGATAAACATAATTGTATAGGTTTACCAACAGAAACAGTTTATGGATTAGCGGCCAATGCTTATTCTAATAAAGCAGTTTTAAAAATATTTAAATTAAAAAACAGACCAAAAAATAATCCACTAATAGTTCACTATCATAGTTTAGAGATGTTAAAAAAAGATTGTATCGTTAATAAAAATTTTTTAAAACTATACAATAAGTTTTGCCCAGGTCCACTAACATTAATTTTAAAACTAAAAAAAGGTAGTAACGTTTCAAAATTTGTTACAAATAAAAAAAACACTTTAGCAATAAGGTTTCCCTCACACCCGATTGCTATTAACCTCTTAAAAATATTGAAATATCCATTGGCTGCCCCAAGTGCTAATATCTCATCAAAACTTAGCCCAGTAACTAAAAAACACGTGGAAGAAGAATTTGGTAAGAAGATAAAATACGTCATTGAAGGTGGTAATTCTAAAATTGGACTTGAGTCGACAATTATAAATTTAACAGCTCGTCCAGAAATTCTTAGACTAGGTAGCTTAGAGATTAGTAAATTAAGCAAAACCTTAAATTCTAAATTAAAATTTAAAAAAAAAAGTTCTTTAAAAGTACCAGGTCAAAATAGCTTACATTATTCCCCAGGAATTCCATTAAGAATGAACTGTAAAAATGCAAATTCCGATGAGGCATTTATACTGGTTAAAAAAAGAAATAAAAATGATAAGAATTTTTTTTATTTAACCACAAGTGGAAATTTAACGGAAGCAGCAAAAAATTTATATTCAACTTTGAGAACAGTAAAAAAAAAGGGATATAAAAAAATTGCTGTTGAAAAAATTAGTAACAAAGGCATTGGATTAGCAATTAACGATCGCTTACAAAAAGCATCAACAAAATAATCATGAAAAACCTAGTAAGTGTAAATAATTTATCAAAAAAGTTTTCGTCCTTTAAAGCGGTTAAGGAAATTAACTTCAATATAAACGAAAATGAAATACTTGGTTTACTTGGTCCAAATGGTTGTGGAAAAACTACAACGATAGGGATGATGCTAGGTTTATTAAAACCAACAAGTGGTGAAGTAATAATTAATGGTCTAAATGTAGAAAAAAATAGGATTGAATTATTGAAAAAGATGAATTTTATTTCCCCTTATATTGAATTACCAAAAAAACTAACTGTAAGAGAAAATCTATTGGTTTATGGAAAATTGTATTCTGTAGAAAAAATAAAAAATAGAATTGATTATCTCACTGAAACATTAAGACTAAACGAATTCATAAATAAGAAAACTGGAGAACTTTCTTCAGGTCAAAAAAACAGAGTTAGTCTTGCAAAAGCAGTTATTAATGATCCAGATATTTTATTATTAGATGAGCCTACTGCTTCACTAGATCCAGAAACTGGGGATTTTGTTAGAACATTTATAGAAAAATTATCCTCTGAAAAGAAAATGTCTATTTTATTAGCTTCACACAATATGGATGAAGTTAAGAGACTTTGTAAAAGTATATTAATGATGAAAGATGGAGAAATAATAGATAGAGGTACTCCATCTGAAATAATAATAAAACATGGTAAAAAAAACCTGGAGGAAGTTTTTTTAAAACTTAATAGAGTTAAAAATGAGTTACAATAGAATTTTAGGACTATTTTTAAGACACTTTTATTTGATTAAGAGTTCTTTCCCAAGGATTCTTGATTTAATTTATTGGCCAACAATCCAAATAATTCTTTGGGGCTTTATATCAAAATTTTTTACAATTTATAGTGACTACTACAACAATACCGTTGGGGTGATACTAAGTTGTGCAATTCTTTACGATTTTTTATTTAGGTCTAGCATAAGCTTTAACATGCTTTTTTTAGAGGAAATTTGGAGTAGAAACTTTACGAATTTATTTATAGCTCCTCTTAGAATTAGTGAAATAATTATATCTTTAGTTTTAACTGCACTTTTAAGGACTTTGATAGGGCTAGTTCCTGCTATATTAATAACTTCGCCATTATTTGGTATATCCATCTTAGATCTAGGGGCGCCACTTTTTTTATTGTTTTTTAGTTTGTACGCATTTGGAATTACTTTAGGTTTATTCGTTTCAGCAGGTTTACTGAGATATGGTCCAGCATTTGAAAACATAGCATGGTCATCTTTATTTCTATTAGCTCCTTTAGGATGCATTTATTACCCTATTGAAATATTGCCTGAATTTTTTCAAACCGTAGCAAAATTTTTACCTTTGGTTTATATTTTTGAAGAAGCTAGATCAATTTTAGTAAATAACGTTGTTGATTATTCAAATATTAAGTCTGCTATTTATTTGAATATCTTTTATTTATGTTTGGGAATTTCCTTATTTTACTATTCTTTTAGTAAAGCGCGTGATAAAGGGACATTAATTAATATTGGTGAATAATTTGGCGCGCTCGCAAGGAGTCGAACCCTGAACCTCCAGAGCCGAAATCTGGCGCTCTATCCAGTTGAGCTACGAGCGCATAAAGTATTAATATAGTAATTTATGAAAAAAATCATTAATTTATTAGCTGAAATAGACGATAATGGTTTGAGAGTTGATCAATTTATAAATAAGTATGAGCAAAGCTTAAGTAGGTCAAAGATCAAGAATTTAATAATTAAAAAAAACTTAAGTATAAACGATGAACTTAGCAACGACCCATCAAAAAAAGTTAAAATTAATGATAAAATCAACCTAATAATTCCTGAGCCTGAGGACATAAATTTAAAACCATTTAATTATAAAATTGATATAATTTATGAAGATAATGATTTAATTGTCATTAATAAAAAAGCAGATATTTCAATGCACCCAGGTGCAGGCAACAAAGATAAAACACTTGTAAATGCCTTAATAAATTACAATAAAAAATTATCAAATATAAATGGAGAACTTAGACCAGGTATTGTTCACAGGATAGATAAAGATACCTCTGGGTTAGTAGTTGTTGCAAAAAATAATTTTATACACGAAAATTTATCAAACCAATTCAGTGAACATTCTGTAGACAGACAATATCAAACTTTAATATGGGGAAAACTAAGACCAAGCAAAGGCAAGATAGAGACTTTAATAACCAGAAGTTCAAAAAATAGACAGTTGATGTCAGTGAGTTTATCTAAAGGTAAAAAGTCAATAACAAATTATAAAACACTCGAAATATTTGAAAAAGACACAATTCCTACATTTAGTCTAGTTGAATGTAAATTAGAAACTGGAAGGACCCATCAAATAAGAGTGCATATGAGCTATAAAGGTAACAATATAGTTGGAGATCAAAAATATAAAAAAAAATTTAAAAAAATTAAAAATGTAAATAAGGATTTAGAAAATAAAATCATAAACTTAAATAGACAATTTTTACATGCTAGTACTTTAGGGTTTACTCACCCTATTAATAATAAAAGAATGAATTTTGAGTCTAAATTACCAAATGATCTAGAAATTATTCTAAAAAGTCTAAGAAAAGCTTAAAAATTAATACATTGTAAAATTAAAAAAATTAATTAAATAAGTCTTACAAATGAGTAGTTCAACATTTAAATACCCTGCTTTAACCAACGAAGGTGGTTTATCGTTATACTTAGAGCAAATCAAAAAATTTCCTATGCTTGATGCTGAAGAGGAATATATGCTTGCTAAAAATTGGAAAAATACTGGTAATGTTAAATCTGCAGAAAAATTAGTTACGAGTCACCTGCGATTAGTTGCTAAAATTGCAATGGGATATAAAGGATATGGTTTACCTTTAAACGAAATAATATCAGAAGGTAATGTTGGTTTAATGCAAGCAGTAAAAAAATTTGAACCTGAAAAAGGTTTTAGACTAGCAACATATGCTATGTGGTGGATAAAAGCTTCTATACAGGAATATATTTTAAGATCATGGAGTTTGGTTAAAATGGGTACAACAACAGCTCAAAAAAAACTTTTCTTTAATTTAAAAAAACTAAAAAATCAAATTGCTCCTAGAAATGAAGGAGATCTAAAAAATGAAGACGTTAAAAAAATTGCATCCACATTAGATGTTAGTGAAGATGAAGTTGTTTCAATGAATAGAAGGTTATCTGGAAAAGAACAATCATTAAATGCTCCAATTGGTGAGGATGGAGATGAGTGGCAAGATTGGGTTGTTGATAAAACAATGGACCACGATTTAAAAATTGCTCATCAAGATGAGATGGAGCAAAGAAAAGATTTGCTAAAAGACTCTATTAAAATTCTAAATGATAGAGAAAAAGAAATATTGTATTCAAGAAGGCTCACAGATGATCCAAAAACACTTGAGGACTTAAGTAAAAGATTTAAAATTAGTAGAGAAAGAATTAGACAAATAGAAAATAAAGCATTTGAAAAGTTGCAAAAACATATGTTGAATTCTGCAAATTCTAAAAATCTTTTACCTGTAAATTAAATACTAAATTTTTTTAGCCTTTTCTCTTAATTGTTTAACAGAGTTTTTGAAACCTTTTAATGAACTACTAATTAGTACTGGTTTCTCATTAAAAACACCAAATCCTAAAGTAAATTGTTCAGAGCTTAATAATTTCTTTTTTAAAAAATCAAACACTTCTTTACTATTTTGGTCAAAATTGTTTAAAGTTAAAATACATCCAAAAACTTCGCATTTCATGAAAGATAAATTTATTTGCTCCTCTGTGTCTGGGAATAATATCGCTGCTTTTTCAGTTAAATTTACACCCAATGGTGTAATGATTGTAAACGCATCAAATTTTTTCTTTGTTTTTTCGTCTTTTAATATTTGATACATTATCTTAAATTGTAATTTATTCTCTTCAATGGTTATCAATTGACTTACTTCACATCTTTCTTTTTTTTCAACTTCTTTACATACTAGTTGCCAATCTTCAAATTGTTTTGATGTTGTGTTATTAGCTTCCTCTGAATTAGAAAAAGATATGAATAAAAATAAAACTAATACTGATTTAATTAATAATTTCATTAAAAATTTGTTACTCAGAAATTGTAAATTCTAATTCTTGAGTTTGTTGCGTTCCATCATCAGTCGTTCCGACTAAATCAAGTTCCAAAGTACCTTTGTATCCTTCAGGAGGTTTTCCTGATATTTGTAAAGTATTTGGATCAAATTTAACCCACGAAGGTAATGGAGCTCCACCTTTTAACTTAACCTCAAAATTCATCTTCATGTTGGTGTCTGGAACTTCAATATTTTTTTCGGGTATTTTAAAGTTTATTCCTGTTGATCCAAAGTTTACTGGTTTAAATGGCTGAATTTTAAAGTTTGAAATTGTTGGGTCCACTTTAAATTCAACTGGTTTAAAATTAGCAAAAGTAGTTCCAACCATCGGCTTAAAGTTAGTTTTAATTCCTGGTCCCCTTGGATTGAATTTGATTGCTTTAAACTTTGCCATCGCTGGCATCATCATTGGGTTTCCTGGAGGAGCTAGTTTAATGCTCGGATTGCCAGCAAAAGATGTTCCTGGTCCTGTGCCTGGAGCTGGTTTACCTGGAGCTGGACTTCCAGGAGCTGGTTTTGGTCCTGTGTTAGAACCCATGTTCGGATTTAGATTAGTATTAGTTGCGGGTGCTTGGTACATGTTACCCATATTTGTATTCATGAATTTTGGTGGTGGAGCTTTAAAGTTAAACTTAGGAAGTTGTTTTTGTATATTGTTTCTATTATTATTTCCAGAGTTAGGAGTTGATGGTCTTGTAACAGCATAAGCGATGGTTGTTCTTCCTCCTGCACTTGAAATTTTATGATTAGTGGTTCCTGTAATCTGCCCGGCATTTCCAGCAAACAGAGGCATACCTATTAAAATTGAACCTGATAGTATTTGAGGAGTTGTTGTGCTTGTATAATGCAATTTTGAATTAGCTGCTATTGAAATAGTCCCTGTATGATTGTGATTATTACTAGCTCCTAATGAACCTTTGCCTCCAATTGTTAGAGTTCCTGCAATTGATAAAGCGCCTGTAAAAGTATTTGCACCTGTAAATATTGCGTTAGTGTAATCTCTATTTTTTGTAATACCTCCTGCTCCAGAAATAATACCTGAGAAAGTTACATTAGGAGTTGTTCTGTCAGTATGATTAAGCGAAAGGGTTCCTCCAGAACCTATATTAATGTTACCAGCATAATTATGTGCACTACCACCTAGTTTTCCATTTAAATATACACCTACACTTCTTCCATTAGAATTAATGGTAGTGTTACCAGTATAAGTATTAGTGCCTTCTAATAATATTTCACCATTACCAGTAGTGTTGCTATTGTAAATTACGTTTCCAGCTCCAGAAATTGTTCCAGTTAATGTAAGGCTTCCTCCCTTATCTGTTTCAATTGATGAAGTGGTACCGGCGCCTAAAACTATATCGCCTGCCCACGTATTACTGTTATTTCCATTAATTCCTAATGTTCCACCATTTAGATACAACTTATTTGAATTTGCGACATTACCACTGCTATGTGTCAATACCTTAGCGCCACTTGCAACTGTAATGTCTCCAGTTCCAAATCTTTTACTAGAAATTTGATTTTGGCCACCATATAAAGTTCCTTCACTTACATTTATAGCGCCTGAATAACTAGAATTATTATTACTTAAAGTTAATGTTCCACTTCCAGTTTTAGTCAAAAGACCTGTTGCTGTTATTGCTCCCGCTAGTGCTGCATTGTTAGCATTAGTGTTAATACCTATTTTTGAGAGAGAATTATTTGTTGTGATTGGATTGTTAATTGTATAATTACCTAAAAAACTAATGTTTCCATAATCAGCAGTTCCATAAGATGTAATTACCCCAGTTCCAGATGCATAATTTGCGCCAATTTCTAAGATTGGTTTATTATTTGTTGTTGAAGCTGTGTTGATATCAATACCACCCGAAAATGGGTTACTAGCATTTGTTAGTCTTAATTTTCTTGAATTAGTATCTCCTTTAAGAGAAATTTTACCCGAACCACCGACTTCACCAGAAAGAATTAGATCTGTGCCAGTTGCAAAAGATACATCAACAATCGGAGTTCCAGCTAAAGTGACATCATTAGATATTGTTATTGGTTGACCTCTAGAAGAACTAAATAAAGTTGTTGCATTTTTTAATACTAAAGTATCATCTCCTAAAGAATTAGATGTGTAAACATCAAGTTTTCCATTATTAACTTGTGTTTCTCCTTCATAATCATTGTTAGCAGTTAATTTTAATGTACCAGCACCAGTCTTCTTTATTCCTCCTGATCCATCAATAACATTATCAATAGTTGTTATGCTTCCACTACTTACGTTAACGTTCATTAATCCTGATGCATAATTACTAGGATCTTGGTCTATAGTAATGTCTCCACCAACTGACAAGTTTTTTATTGGTCCAATACCCCACGTTTCCAAATTTCCCTGTGTTGAAATATTTGAGCCTTCATTCGCCCAATTTTTTCCTTTAAGGAGTATATTTCCGTTAGCTGTGGTACTTGCTGAATTATAAGATATTGATAATGTGCCATGCGTATTAAAATTTGAACCACCACCTTGGTTATGAGTAACGTTTGATGCACTAGCGATAACATAGGAAGAACCTC
Organism: uncultured Pelagibacteraceae bacterium; assembly: GCA_902571525.1. Taxonomy (GTDB): domain Bacteria; phylum Pseudomonadota; class Alphaproteobacteria; order Pelagibacterales; family Pelagibacteraceae; genus Pelagibacter. The sequence goes on along the minus strand of CACGCL010000008.1, from coordinate 11,251 downwards.
CTCCTCCTCCGCCGCCGCCTATACGAGTTGAATATGTACCGCCACCGCCACCGAAGTAACCGCCTCCGCCTCCGCCGCCGTTTCTACCACCATTCGTGTAAGCTCCATTTCCACCTTGACCTTTAGATCCTGCAGTTGCATTTCGACCTCCTGCATTGCCACCTGCAATTTGTGATCCACCTTTACCAAATCCTGTTCCTGCCTTGGCACCTACAGCTGTTCCATCCTGCCCAGTAGTATTACCACCGTCACCACCGTGACCTCCTGGAGCTGGTCCTCGTCTTTGCGCGGCCATACCACCTCCGCCACCAGCAACATAAATTCTATTATCTAATGTATCACCGCCTCTTCTAATATCTGTTGCGCCTCCGCCTCCGCCTCCGGTGTAATTATTGCCTGCTATTATTGCAGATCCACCACCATTAAAACCACCGGCAGCATTGCTTGCAGTAAATGTAGGAGGATTTCCTCTTCCTGGTGCATATTGGTTACCATTTTCACCTTTTCCACCTACTCTTATGTTAAATGTTTCACCTGGAGTTGAAGAGATAGTGGCTTCTAAACGTCCACCTTTTCCAGGATCATTGTTGTTACTATAACCGTAGCCTCCACCTCCACCAGAACCATCGATTGTAATTGAATTAACACCTGATGGAACAGTCCAAGTAGTTGCAGAGCCTGAATAAGTAAATGAAACTGTGTTTGAACTTCCTGGCACAGTATAGTTTGTTGTAGTAAATGACAAAGAACCTGCAATATGAATTCCAGCTTTACTACCAGTATTTTGAGTAATATTACCTCCAGCTACAAATGCTAAACTCAACTTACCACTTCCAGTATCTAAATATCTAACACCGCTGCTTAGAGTTATATGCCTTGCTGCATTTAAAGTTAATGTTGCATCACTTCCTCCAGTAAGAGTTATTCCGCTATTAATAGTTATATCTCCATTGCTCGAATTATTACCGTTCGATCCTTTGGATTGATGATCTAATGAAGTTGTAACGGTTACATCAGTTCCCATTTCTAGAGTGCTCTTAATAAAATTCGCTTGAGCTTGATTAATTGTATAATCGTAAGGATCAATTAACCACAATCCACCTTTACCTTTTTGACTACTTGCATCAACTTTAATACCATCTGTATTAAGAGCTGCTCCTGAGGTTTCTATTTTACCACCTGTTCCATCAACTGATTTAGCTTTTAAGGTTCCGTCAACTTTAGTAACTGAATTTTTATCTTTAATGTCTGACCAAATAACAATTTTACCACCATCTCCTGTTTTAGTTGAGCTTGCATCAATTAGAGTATTTTTTTCAACAGTAGTATAAATTGCTTGTTGCATGCTTCCTTTGCCCTGCCAGTCGCCACCAATTAAAATTTCGCCCCCACCTTTGGCTCCTTTAGCTAAAACATTAGATCCTGAATGAATTGAAATTTCTTTACCAGTGATTTCAATTTTGCCTGCTTTAGAATTATCTGAGCTTACGTCTAGATTGCCGGAATTTATTACTCTTCCATTTTTTCCTGCATCTATTTTTATATTCTTACCTTCGATCGTTCCAGTATTTGAGACTAATTTAATAACACCATTTTTAGAAATTAATTTTTTCTTTTGTGACGAACTTTTAATTGTAGCTTCAACTAAACTTTTAGCAGCTGAAGATTTGATTAAGACTTGTCCGTTCTCTGATTTTAAAGAACCCTCGTTTTCAATTAAATTTTGTAAAGTTGACTCTGTAATTTTAATATTCAACTTACCATTAGATGAAATTGCTAATTTTGCATTATCACCAGAGATAAGTGCTAAGTCTGACTTTGTATTAATATCACCTTTATTTTTTACATTTGTTGAAATCAAAGCAACATAGTTTGAATTAATTTTACCATAATTGATAACTGAAGAGGTGCTGTTTGTTAGTGAATTAAAATTATAATTTTGCTGATTGAAATCATTATTTGCTAGGTTCATAGTTGTTGCAACCAAACCTTCAACATTCACTCTTGCTCCGTTTCCAAATAATACTCCGTTTGGATTAATGAAAAATATATTTCCATTTGCATTTAAATTTCCATATATTCTTGTAGCATCATTGGTTCTTACTCTGTTTAAAGTGTTTGATGACGAGCTGGGTTGATTAAAGTTTACTGTTGCATTGGATCCTATATTAAAAGTGTTCCAACTAATTATTGCATTACCACTAGACTGATTGATATTCATGGTATTATTGTTTTGGGTAATATTGGCGCCTCCAGATTTAACTATTCCAGCGGTTGGCAGAGTTGATGGTTTAATTTCCTGCGCAGATGCGAATGTGTAAAATTGAATAGAGAAAATATGCAAATATATTGTGAAATAAATAAATATTTTCTTTAAAAACTGAAAAACTTCAAATTTTGAATTCAATATTTCCCCCAACTGAAACTAAATATATAGAAACTTATATATAATGAATATTTAGCATATCTGTTTAGATTATATAGCACATGTAAGTATTATAATTGTTTGTTAAAAATACTAGTAATTTTTAAAAGCAAATTATGAGAAGCTCATTTAAATATATTTATGAAGATTTGTTAGAGAATTCGAAACAAAAAGGACCAATGGCATTTATTTTTAAGACAAAAATACATGTTATGATAGTTTTTGCAGTATTTTCAGAGGAAAACATTTCATACGAATCCTTATCCAAAAAATTGACAAATGTTAGTAGATCCACCATACATTCCATATTAGCAGAGGGAGTAAAATTAGGATACTTTGAAAAAAAAACTTTTAAAGATGATAAGAGAATTAAATATTATAGTTGCAGTAGTTTGGAAGCTTTCCTAGAAAAGTGGTATGAGCGACAAAGAAAAGTTTTTTCTATTAAATAAAGTCCTATAAAAAATTCGTAATTATTATGAAAAAATATTTCTTTATATTTATAATAATTTTTACAAGTAAATCATTTGCAATAGATGTTCCAACTGTTGATGATTATGAAAATAAAGTAAACAAAAGTAAAGAGGTTGAAAAAAATCTTATAATAGATAAAGAAAATAAACAAAAAAGTTCAATATCTACAAATGATGAAAATCAAATAAAAGTTAAGATTGAGAAATTTGTTATTGAAGGTAATTACTCTATAGCAGAGGTAGAACTTCAAGATATAATAAAAGAATTTTTAAATAAAGATCTTACGCTAGCTGAGCTTGATGCAACTACAGAATTTATAACTAATTATTACATAGATCAAGGATTGTGGGCTAGAGCAGTATTACCTGAGCAAGATATAAATAACAATGAATTAAAAATAAAAGTTATAGAGGCCAAATTAGGTAAAATTATATTTCAAAAATCAGCAGACAGTAAATTTGGTATTAGTGAAAAAAGAGCTCAAAAATATTTAAATAAAAATCAATTTAAGGATAAAATTTTTAATATTAATAATTTAAATAAAAACGTGCAACGTTTAGATAATTTGGCGGGTGTAAATGCTACGGCAAGTTTACAGTCAGGTGAAGTCGAAGGTGAGACAGATGTCATTGTTGAAGTAAGTGAGTCTGAATTAGTTTCAGGTAATGTTAAAGCAGATAATCATGGTTCAAGGTCTTCTGGTTTTGCAAGATCAACTTCACTTGTAAATTTTAATGGCTTGTTTAACCTTGGTGAAACTTTAACATTTCAAAATGTTCATACTGCTGGTTCAGATTTTTATTCTGCAGGACTAACAATACCAATTGGTTACAGCGGGTTAACAACTACAATTAAGGGCTCAGAAATGGATTATGATTTAGGTACGCCTCTAAAAAGTTCAAATCCGGACGGAAATTCAGACTCTTTATCAATGACATTGGATTTTCCGTCCTTTAATTTAAAAAACTTAACAGGTTCAATTAGTCTTGGATTATCTAATAATACTTATCTCAATAGAACTGTGTCAGGAATTTCATCAGAGAAAAAAAATTTTAAGGGTAATATTGATTTCAACTTTAATTTAACAGATAGTTTATTTGGTGGCGGATCTAATTCACTTTCTTTTTCAGTCGTTAGCGGTGAGCTTGATTTAGGAGATACTCCATCTAATTTAGCATCTGACCAAACTACTGCTAACACAAATGGAAATTATGACAAATTTACTTTCAATTTTTCAAGAGTTCAGTCAATAACAAATAGAAACTCAATTTTATTTTCAACAAATGGTCAATATGGTGGAAAAAATTTAGACTCTGGTGAACAATTAAGTTTAGGTGGCGTGAGTGGTGTTAGGTCTTTTCCAAATAGTGAGGCATCTGGCTCACATGGAATAATTTCAAAACTAGAACATCAGTATAATTTTAATCAAAGAATAAGATCTAAAATATTTTATGACTTTGGTAAGATACAACAGTACAAAAATACTTACTCTGGATGGAATTCATCTAACACGTCATTAAAAAACTCTTACGATTTAAGCGGAGCTGGAGTTGGGTTAGACATTTTTTTAGGAGATTTAGGGGATTTATCTATGGTATATTCACAAAAATTTAGTGGTAATCCCGCAAACGATGCTTTTGGAAAAGATAATGATGGTACTGATCATAGTGAAAGACTATGGCTAAGTTTAAGTAAAAATTTTTAAACGAATGGATCAATCAAAAGAATTGTATCTTTTCTTTCAGGACTTGTTGAGATACTAGAAATTTTTGTCTCAATAAATTTTTCCATTTCAGTGATGTATTTTTTTGCATTTTCAGGGAGTTCTTCGAAACTTTTGATACCATTGGTTTTGGTTTTCCATCCTTTAAATGATTTATAAATAGGTTTTACTTGTAGTTGGTCTTCAACTGCCGCTGGCAAATAATCAATCTTTTTCCCTTTTAGTTCATATGCAATGCACATCTTTACTTCATCTAAATCATCAAGCACGTCAAGTTTGGTTAATGCAATTCCGTTAATTCCAGAAATTTTAATAGTTTGTCTTACAAGAACACCATCAAACCAACCACATCTTCTTTTTCTGCTAGTGACAGTTCCAAATTCTTTTCCAGTTAAACCCAAATGTTCTCCGATATCATCTTTTAGTTCTGTTGGAAATGGTCCTTCCCCAACTCTAGTTGTATATGCTTTTGTAATACCAAGAACATAATTAATTGAGTTTGGGCCACATCCTGTTCCAGTTGCTGCAGATGAGGCAACTGTATTTGATGAAGTGACAAATGGATAGGTACCATGATCTACATCAAGTAAAATTCCTTGAGCTCCCTCGAATAAAATTTTTTTTTTCTCAGATTTAAATTCATCAATTTTTTTCCACACTGGCTGTGAATATCTTAAAATCTCAGGAGCAATTTTAAGTAGATCATTTTTAAGTTTATCTTTTTGAAAAATTTCTTTTCCTAATCCTTTTCTTATTGCGTTGTGATGCATAAGAACAGTTTCTAGTCTGTGATTTAAATTTTCATCAGAAATTAAATCCATTACTCTTATAGATCTTCTTCCAACTTTATCTTCATAGGCTGGTCCAATTCCTCTTCTCGTTGTGCCAATTTTAGCTTTGCCGGCTGCATCCTCTCTTATTTCATCCATTTCTTTATGAAATGGTAAAATCAGGTTAGCTGATTCAGAAATAATTAAATTTTTAGGACTTACCTCAATCCCTTTTGATTTGATTTCCTCAATTTCGTCTAAAAGAGCCCATGGATCAACAACAACGCCATTACCAATAATTGAAATTTTGTTTTTTCTGACTATTCCAGATGGAAGTAGCCTTAGCTTATAAGTTACACCATCAATTACTAATGTGTGACCTGCATTGTGACCACCTTGAAATCTAACTACAATATCAGCTTCGCTAGATAACCAGTCTACGATTTTACCTTTCCCTTCATCGCCCCATTGTGATCCAACTACAACAACATTTTTCATTTAAAATTAATTATTTTAATATTATTAATATGGTTAATTGGACCATGACCTTTACCATAATTTGGTCCATTCTTTATAGCATGGTTAACATAATTTATTCCTAACTCACAAGATTTGTTTAGTGTTTTTCCACACGAATAGAACGTAGTAATTGCACTTGCGAGAGTACAACCTGTGCCATGTGTATTTTTAGTATGTATTTTTTTACTGCTAAAAATTTTAATTTTATTTCTACCTAAAAGGATATTATGAATTTTATTTGTTTCGAGGTGGCCACCTTTAATTAATATATTTTTTGCGCCCAAAATTTTTATTTTTTTTGCTGCATTAATCATATCTTGAATAGTTTTAATTTTAATGCCCGATAAAACTTCTGCCTCTGGAATATTTGGAGTTATCAAAGTAACTCTTTTTAACAATTCTTTTTTTAATATTTTAATAGACTTTGTGTCAATTAATCTATGACCACCTTTTGCTACCATGACTGGATCAAGTATTATTTTTTTTACATTAATTTTATCAAGTGATCTTAAAACTGTTTTTATTACACTTTCAGAATGTAACATTCCAATTTTAATTGCGTCTGGTCTTATATCTTTTGAGGTGTGTTCTATTTGTTTAGAAATTACTTTTATTGATATTGGTGATATAGCATTTATTCCAGTGGTGTTCTGGGAAGTTACTGCAGTTATAGCGGTCATCGCATAAGAACCTAATGCTGTTATGGTTTTAATATCTGCCTGAATACCAGCGCCCCCAGATGAATCTGATCCTGCAATTACAAGTATTTTTGATTTTAATCTCAATTTAATTCAAGGATTTTTTTACAATATTTATACACTTAAATAATAAATTTCTGTTGTCTGTTTCAGCCATAATTCTAATTTTTGGCTCTGTGCCGGATTTTCTTACCAATATTCTTCCCTCTTTTTTTATAATTTGAGAAGCTTTTTTTATAGCTTTTTTACACTTCAGAGTATCCATGATTGATTTATCTTTCACAACAATATTTTCTAATAATTGTTTCATCGGTTTAAATACATTAAAAATTTCACTAGCTTTTTTCCCTTTTCTCATTGCAAACAATACTTCTAAAGCTACTAACAATCCATCTCCAGTTGTTGCAAATTTTCCCAGGATAATATGTCCGGATTGCTCACCTCCTAAATTAAATTTATTTTTTTTCATTTTTTCTTTAACGTATCTATCACCAACATTTGCTCTTAAAAATTTAATTCCATTATTTTTGAAATATTTTTGTAATCCATAGTTCGACATTTGGGTACCGACTACACCCCCTTTTAATATTTTTTTTCTTTTCCATCTTGTAGCCAACATTCCAATAATTTGATCACCATCTATTATCTTGCCATTCTCATCAGCTAAAATAATTCTATCTGCATCTCCATCTAAAGCTATTCCAAGATGAGCTTTGTTTTTTCTTACAAATGATTGAATTTTTTTTGGAAAGGTTGATCCGCATTTGTTATTTATATTAAATCCATTAGGCGATGTTCCAGTTTCATATATTTTTGCACCTAATGATTTTAAAAGATAAGGGGCTGATTTATAGCCGGCACCATTTGCACAATCAATTGCGATCTTCATTTTTTTTAAATTAAAGTTACGAGGAAAATTTTTTTTTAATATATTTACATAATCTTCGTTTGCATTTTCTAATCTTTTGACTCGACCTAATCTTTTAGGTTTAGATAAATTTTTAGTAATTTTAGAGTCTATAAGTTTTTCAATTCTCTTTTCAATTTGGTCAGATAGTTTTAATCCATCAGGTCCAAAAAGTTTTAAACCATTATCATAGTAAGGGTTATGTGAGGCAGTTATCATAATACCCATATTTGCCCTCATTTTTTTAGTTAGCATTGCTAAACCATTTGTTGGTAAAGGACCTAACAAAAAGACGTGCATTCCAGCTGATGCAAGACCTGAAACGAGTGCAGGCTCTAAAGTATAACCAGATAATCGAGTATCTTTTGCAATGATAGCTACCTGTTTTAGTTTTTTTTGATTTTTAAAAAAAGTACCTGCAGCAAGGCCAAATTTAAAAAACATTTCACCGTTTATTTTTCCTTGATTAACTCTTCCTCTAATTCCGTCAGTACCAAAATATTTTTTTGACATTTTATTTATTTATAGATTTAAATACCTTTATACCTTGGCAAACCTCATTAAAATCGTGAACTCTCATTATTTGAACACCATTCATCATTGCATGAATAGAGGATGCTAATGTTCCTCCTATTCTGTTATTACTATCGTTCTTACCAGAAATATGTTTTATAAATCTTTTTCTAGAAGACCCCAACATTACAGGAAAACCTAAAGAGTGAAAGATAGAAATATTATTCATAATGGTAATATTATGTTTCAAGTTTTTACCAAAACCAATACCTGGATCTAAAATAATATTATTATGTTTAATTCCAGCTTTTCGTAAAAGTTCAATTTTTTCGACAAAAAAATCATAGATCTCAAGAAGGACATTTTTATAAAAAGGTTTTTTTTGCATTGTACTTGGTGCACCTTTTGAGTGATTTATAATTAGTGGTAAGTTAGTTTTTTTTAGAAAGTTGATTGTTTGGTCATCATACATAAAACCTGAGACATCATTAATAATATTTACTTTGTAATTTAGGGCTTTGCTCATCACAAATGTTTTTCTAGTGTCTAGAGATAATAAAAATTTATAATTTCTAATACTTTTTAATAAATTTTTAATTCTTTCCCACTCAATATTTTTATCAATGTCTTTTGAGCCTGGACGAGTGGACTCGCCTCCAATATCAATAATTTTACAGCCTGCATTTATTAATGACTTCACTCTTTTCAATGCTGGTTTAATTTGATTATATTTGCCACCATCAGAAAAACTATCTGGTGTTAAATTTAAAATACCTACCAATAAAGGTTCTCTTAAATTAATTCTACAAAATGATTTTCGTTTTATAATATTTTTTATGTCTTTTTTTACTTTGTTTTTTAAATAAACACTAAGTGAATTAATTTTTTTTATATTTATTATCTTTTTATTTTTTCTTGATAAAATTTCAATTGTATCAAAAGATAATTCTTTGTTTCCATGCAATGGAAGTGCTTTCTTTTTCTTAAGCATTTCAATTGATGATTTACCGTAATAGAAATTACACGCTCTAGTGTAATATATTGACATTAATTTTAGTGGACTATTTTTGGTTTCAAGCCAATCGATCCTAAAGCTGAACCTGAATTGTCTTCCTCAACATTAAGATCTTCTTTACTAGGTGGATAGATATTTTTATTAATTAAATCCTCTATTTCATTTCCTGTTAATGTTTCATAAACAAGCAATGCTTTTGCTACTTTATGCAAATCCTCAATTTTTTCTGTAAGAATTTTTCTTGCTCTTTGGTATCCCATATCAACAAATCTTTTGATTTCTGAATCTACTTTTTTAGCTGTTTCTTCAGACATATTTTGTTGTCTTGCAACTGAACGACCAAGAAAAACTTCTTCTTCATTTTCACCATAAAGTATTGGTCCTAACTCTTTACTTAATCCAGCTCTCATAACCATAGCTCTTGCTCTTTTAGTCGCTTGTTCAATATCACTTGCGGCTCCAGTAGTAACCTTATCATCACCAAATATAATTTCCTCAGCAACTCTACCTCCCATAGCAATTGCCATTTGAGCATGAAGCTGTTCCCTTGTTTGAGAAACTTCATCTCTTTCAGGTAATTGCATTACCATTCCTAAGGCTCTACCTCTAGGTATTATTGTTGCTTTATGAATTGGATAGGCTGCTTTTTCGTTTAGTGTTACAATTGCATGACCAGCTTCGTGATAAGCAGTTAATTTTTTTTCTTCTTCAGTCATTACCATTGATCTTCTTTCAGCACCCATCATAACTTTATCTTTTGCCTCTTCAAATTCCTTTGAAGTTACAATTCTCTTATTCTTCCTAGCTGCTAACAACGCTGACTCATTAACTAAATTAGCTAAGTCTGCTCCAGAAAAGCCCGGCGTACCTCTTGCAACTGTTCTCAAATTAACATCTGGAGACATTGATATTTTTTTTGCGTGAACTTTTAAAATTTTTTCTCTACCTAAGATATCTGGGTTAGATACAACAACCTGTCTGTCAAATCTTCCAGGTCTTAACAAAGCAGGATCTAAAACATCCGGTCTGTTTGTGGCTGCTATAATTATTACTCCTTCATTTGTGTCAAATCCATCCATTTCGACTAACAATTGGTTTAACGTCTGTTCTCTCTCATCATTACCTCCGCCAAGTCCAGCTCCTCTGCTTCTTCCTACTGCATCGATCTCATCTATAAAAATAATACATGGAGAATGTTTTTTTCCTTGTTCAAACATATCTCTTACTCTTGATGCGCCAACACCAACAAACATTTCAACAAAATCTGAACCAGAGATGGTAAAGAAAGGAACTCCAGCTTCCCCTGCGATAGCTCTTGCAAGAAGTGTCTTACCAGTTCCTGGTGGTCCAACTAGAAGACATCCTCTAGGTATTTTTCCGCCTAATCTACTAAATTTTTTCGGATCCTTTAAAAATTCTACAACTTCTTCAACTTCTTCTTTAGCTTCTTCAACACCAGCAACATCATTAAAAGTTACTTTTCCTTTAACTTCGTTCATCATTTTCGCTTTAGATCTTCCAAATCCCATAGCGCCACCTTTGCCACCCTGCATCTGTCTCATAAAGAAAATCCATACAGCTATTAACAGTAACATCGGAAACCATGACAGCAAAACTCCGAGAAGTGATGGCATTTTTTCATCCTTTGGAACAGCTGAGATACTAACTCCACTATCTGAAAGTTTTTCAACTAAATTTGGATAATTCGCAGAGTAAGTAGTAAATGATTTTCCATTCGCCATTACACCTTTTATATTATTGCCCTGAATTTGAACTTCAACAACTCTTCCATTATCAACTTCCTTCAAAAATTCTGAAAAAATAATCTTCTCTTGATTAACTGCTTTCAAATTTTGCGGATTTTTAAACATGTTATATAGACCTATTGTAAGGACTACAATTATTGCCCACATCGCTAGATTTTTAAAATTCATATTAAAGGAATAAAGTAAGAATTATTCTATATTAAACAAGTGCTAAATTGTAACATAATTTAGTTTATTTTATGTTTTCAGGGTAAATTATTATAGTATTATTAACTCTTTCAACAATGCAGCCTCCGACGGTAGCTTTTTTGAATGAATTAAGCCTTATTTCTTCAATTTTTTTAATCAAAGTTTTACCCCTAGAAAAGTAATAACTTTTGTTAATTTGTGATATTAAACTTGAAAATGATCTAAGCACAATCTCATTAGGTTGCATAAAAA
>CACGCL010000007.1 GCA_902571525.1 uncultured Pelagibacteraceae bacterium | reverse complement strand
ATAAAAGTTTTAATAAAAATGATTTTTTCGTAAGTAAAAGTAACTTTTATGCATATAATTTACTTCTAAGCTGGCCTAAATGGGAAAAAAAAATTATAAATATCCATGGAGAGAGATATTCGGGAAAAACTCACTTAATTGAAATATTTTTGCAGAAAAATAACGGTTTGATAATAGATTTAAAAAAATTAAAAAATTATGATTTAGATAAACTTAGATTTAATGAAAATATAATTATCGATAATATTCCCGACAAATTCGATGAGAATTTATTCTATACATTTATAGATACTATCGAGAAATATAATAAATTTTTAATATTGACCTCTAACAAGTCATTAAAGGACTCAAATATTAAACTTAATGACTTAAAGTCTAGACTTAAAAATTGTTTATTTGCAGAAATCCAAAAACCTGATGATATTTTAATACAAGCTCTTATAACTAAAAATTTAGCAGATTATCAAATCACTTTAAACTCAAAACTTATAGATTTTATTTCAAAAAGAATTACGAGATCATATGGAAAAATTAGAGAATTTATATGTACAATTGATGAAATTAGTTTAAAAAAAAAAAAACCAATTAATATGAAAATAATTAAAGAAATTTTAGAGGATAAATTTGACGTTATATAGAACTCATACATGTGGTGAATTAAATATAAATAATAATGGTGAAGATGTTTTATTATCTGGATGGATTAATAAAAAGAGAAATCATGGAAATCTTTTATTCGTTGATTTGAGGGATACTTATGGAATTACACAATGTGTTATAGACAACAAAAATAATTTATTCAAAAAAATTGAAAAAATTCCTTTGGAGACTGTTGCTCAATTCCAAGGGCGAGTTGTTACAAGAGAAAAGGATACTATAAATAAGGAGCTTAAATCAGGAGAAATTGAAATAAAAATTACCAATTTTAAAATTTTAGGTAAAACCAAAGAATTACCCCTTCCAGTATTTTCAGATCAGGAATATTCTGAAGAAATAAGACTGAAATACAGGTTTTTAGATTTAAGAAGAAGTAAAATTCATGAAAATATCAATCTAAGGTCTAAGGTAATATCTTTTATTCGAAAAGAAATGGAAGGTTTTGGATTTTTAGAATATCAAACACCAATATTAACATCATCAAGCCCTGAGGGGGCAAGAGATTTTTTGGTACCCAGCAGACTCAACCCTGGAAAGTTTTACGCTCTTCCGCAAGCACCACAACAATTCAAACAGCTTATAATGGTCTCTGGATTTGATAAATATTTTCAAATTGCCCCATGTTTTAGAGATGAGGATGCCAGAGCAGATAGAAGCCCGGGTGAGTTCTACCAATTAGATATAGAAATGTCTTTTGTGGAACAAAAAGATGTATTTACTGTTGTAGAAAAGTTACTTAATAATATTTTTAAAAAATTTTCTTCTAAAAAAATTCTAAATGAAAAATTCCCCCAAATTACTTTTTCTGATTCAATGCTTAAATATGGATCAGATAAACCTGATCTTCGAAATCCCCTAGAAATATGTGATTTAACAGAAATCTTTTCAAGAACAGATGTAAAGTTTGAAATTTTTAAAAAATTAGTAAAGGAAGGATCATTAGTAAGAGCAATAGTTACAAAAAAAACAAAAAATAAACCTAGAAGTTTTTTTGACAATATTGACAGATGGGCTAAAGAAGAAGGATCCAATGGACTAGCATATTTAACCTTTGAAAACGAAGAAAATAAAATTTCAGGCAAAGGTCCAATAGGAAAATTTTTTTCTTCAGATGCATGTAAGGAGATTATGAAAAAAAGCAAAGCTGAAAACGGAGATAGTATTTTCTTTTCTTGTGGTAATAAAAAAGATGTGGAGAAATTATTATCTTTAGCACGAGACAAAATTGCTAGAGACTTAGATTTAATTGACGAAAATATATTTGCTTTTTGTTGGATAGTTGACTACCCTATGTATGAAATTGATGAAAAATCAGGTCAAATAAAGTTCAGTCATAACCCATTCTCAATGCCCCAAGGCGATTTAAATAAATTGAATTTAAATAAACCATTAGATATAAAAGCATATCAATATGACATAGTCTGCAATGGAGTTGAATTATCATCAGGGGCAATTAGAAATCATATACCTGAGCTAATGTACAAACTTTTTGCAATAGCTGGTTACAACAAGCAAAGTGTAGATGAAAAATTTAGTGGAATGATTAATGCATTAAGTTATGGAGCTCCCCCCCATGGTGGTATAGCACCTGGTATTGATAGGATTATCATGTTATTAGCTGGCGAAAAAAATATTAGGGAGATCACAATGTTCCCATTGAATCAAAATGCTCAAGATTTAATGATGAATGCACCATCAAATGTGGAAGATAACCGTTTAAAAGAATTAAATATTAATATTATTAAAAAAAAATAATTATTTTTTACCTTTAAGATTTATTCTTATATCAGAAAGGTCAACCAATTTTCTTTTATAATCGTTTCTAACAAAACCCTTACTAGTCATATCTTTTACAATTTTGATTAGTTGATTATTCTCATCAAAAGAATTAGCAATATTTTCGCTAATATTTTCCGATCTACCTATAGATGGAGTATGTGCTAGATCTTCTCTATTTAAATAAGATATAGCAAGCTCTCTAAAAATATAATCTAGAATAGATGTTGCTGATAATATTCTGTCATTACCGAAAACTTTGCCTGAGGGCTCAAATTTTGTATCTACATACGCACTCACAAACTCATCAAGCGGCACCCCATATTGCAAACCTAAAGAAATAGCTATAGCAAAATTGTTCATCAATGCTTTAACCAACTCTCCTTCTTTACTTGTGTCAATAAAAATTTCTCCAATTTTACCGTCTTCATATTCACCAGTGTGTAAATACACTTTGTGATTACCGATTGTAGCCTTCTGTATGTAGCCCTTACGTCTATCAGGCATACTAAATCTCTTATTAATAACTTCATCAACATTTTTAATAAAATTAGAGTTTTTAGTTAAGTTCTTATCCTCTAAATTAGAATTAGTTTTGTTCATTTTGACTTCCGAAATTTTATTATTACCTTCATTTGCCGTATTTTTTTCAAGACTTTTTGTTTTTCTAGTATCTATTTTTAAATCTATTACTTCAAATTCTCCGTCATCTCTTTTTTCTAAATTATTTAGCTCTACTTGGTCAATTTTATTTAAATAATGTTTTACCTTAAAGGAACAGGTATAGAATGTTTCAACTAAATATTTTGACATGTTTATTTTAAAATTATATTAGAATCTTAAAATATTTATATACAAATTTAATATTTAGTCTAATCTATTTTTTTCAATTTAAGATTGAAAATAAAAAAAATATGTTGACGCTTTTGAAACAAACTTTCACATGGTGGAATCATCAAACTCTGGGTACAAGAATTTATACGATATTTTTTGGTAGCTTTAAAGGCAAGGACTATTTCGGAAATAAATATTATCAAAATAAGTCTGGGAAAAGATGGGTTATTTATAATGGTGAAGTTGATGCATCAAAAATTCCAAATGAGTGGTATTCCTGGATACATCATTTAAATAATAAAATTGAGTATACTCAAGAATTAAAAAAATATAGTTGGCAAAAAAAAAATATTCCTAATCAAACTGGGACCACAAAAGCTTTTCATCCAAATAAAGATAGTAAAAATGAATATAAAAAGTACAAATCTTGGAAAGAATAGTTTTTTTTATTTTATTGTAATTTTATTATTTCAGGTACTTATAGTTCCAAACTATGCTGAGGAAAATACTTATTTTGGAAAAACAGTAGATGTAAAAATTTTGGATAAATTGAGTTCAAAAAATAAATTATTAAAAATTGAGATTGGTAAAGATTATGTTTTTAAAAATTTAGTTCTCAAAGTATTGAAATGTAAAAATTCCAAATTTGATGATAATCCGGAAATTACATCTTATTTACAAGTAAAGGATCTAAATAACAAAGATAATAATGAGGTATTTGTATTTAATGGATGGACTTTTTCTTCAAGTCCCTCAATTCAGGTTTTTGATCATCCAATATACGATTTATGGATTTTAAAATGTTATTAAATTAATTTATCTTTGTCTAACCAAGTGACGTTAAAATCTGAATTCAGAAATTTTTCATGTTTTAATAATTTCTTATGAAGATCTATTGTTGTTGTAATACCTTCAATAACGAATTCGTCTAAAGATCGTAAGGTTCTTTGTATAGCCTCAGTTCTGTTTCTTCCATGACATATAAGTTTACAAATCATACTGTCATAATAAGGAGTCACTTTATATCCTTGATAAATTGAGCCATCTACTCTTGTTCTGAATCCTGAAGGCTGATGGCACATTCCAATTGATCCCGGTGAAGGCTGAAAATTTTTACTTGGATCTTCCGCATTAATTCTACACTCAATTGCATGACCTCTTGGATTTATGTCTGATTGTTTTAAAGCAGTATTCCCTGAAAAAGCTATCCAAATTTGCTCTTTAACAATATCAATACCAGTAACCATTTCAGAAACAGGATGTTCTACCTGTACTCTTGTATTCATTTCAAGAAAATAAAACTTTCCATCTTGAAATATATATTCTACAGTCCCTGCACCTTCGTATCCAATTTCTGAAACCATTTTGACAGTTTTACTAAATAATTCATTTCTTAGATTTTCATTTAATATTGGGCTTGGAGTCTCTTCAATAAGCTTTTGATGTCTTCTTTGAACTGAACAATCCCTTTCATGCAAATGAACAGTTCTATTTTTTCCAGATAAAACTTGTACTTCTATATGTCTTGGATTTTCGAAAAATTTTTCTATATATAATTCGTCATTTGCAAAAAATTTTTTAGCTTCTGATTTTGCAGTTAAAAATAAATGATTAAACTCATCTTCAGATTTAACAACTTTCATTCCTTTTCCTCCACCTCCACCTGCAGCCTTTATTAAGATAGGATAACCAATTTTTTTTGCTATTTGTTTTCCAATATCTAAATTCAATACTCCTCCTTCAGATCCTTCAATTACAGGTATTCCGTATTTTTTTGCAATATTTTTTGCCTCAATTTTATCTCCCATCATTTTTATTATTTCAGGTGATGGTCCAATAAATTTTATATTGTTGTCTTTTAATATTTTTGCAAAATTATAATTTTCAGATAAAAAACCATATCCTGGATGAACAGCATCAGAATTTGTTATCTCGATGGCTGATAAAATAGATGGAATATTTAAATAGCTGTTTACTGGCTGGCTAGACCCTACGCAAAGGCTTTCATCTGCTAATTTTACATGCATACTCTCTTTGTCCACATCTGAGTGTATAGCAACAGTTTGAATTCCCCATTCTTTACATGCTCTAATAATTCTAACTGCTATTTCACCTCTGTTTGCTATAAGAATTTTTTTAAACATTTAGTCAAGAATTACAAGAGTTTGACCAAATTCAACAGGTTGACCATCTTCGACAATAATTTCTTTTATTATTCCATCCTTATTTGATGGCACATGATTCATTGTTTTCATGGCTTCGACTATCATTACTGTATCGCCCTTTTTAATCTTTTTTCCAACCTCAACAAACTTTTTACCACCAGGTTCAGGTGCTAAGTAAGCTGTTCCGATTATAGGAGATTTAATTTCAGTTCCTACAATCTTTTTTTTATTTTGGTTTTCATTTTTATTTTCTAGGACCTGAGTTCTGCTTATTTCATTTGTTGAGTTTCTCACAACTTTTATTTTTATATCTTTTTCTGAATATTCTAATTCAGTTAGTTTATTTTCTTCTAAACTACTTACTAGTTCTTTAACTAATTTTTTATCTATTTTCATTCAATAATATATCATGGATTGCCATTATGGCTAAAATATAACCTTTGCTACCAATTCCAAATATTCCCCCATTAACTACATCACTTATTAATGACTTTTTTCTGAATTCCTCTCTTTTATAAATATTTGATATATGTAATTCAATTTTTGTTTTATCAAACAGTAAAAGAGCATCCCTAATTGAAACAGAAGTATGTGTAAATCCTGCTGCATTTATTATTATTCCATCTTGATTTTCTTTCGCCTTTTGTATCCATGTGACTATTTCGCCTTCAAGGTTAGACTGAACAAATTCAAGTTTAATATCTAATTCACTAGATTTTTTCATACATATGTCTTTAAGCTCATCATATGATATTGACCCATATTGTGATTGTTCTCTTTGACCTAATAGATTAAGATTTGGACCATTTATTATTAATATTTTAAAAGTCATAAACTATACATAATGAAAAAAATTAAAAAAATCAAAATTAATTTAAATGGAAAGGCTCTTTTTTTAACTAAAGGAACCTCATTATATAAAGTTATCAAAAAAAACAAACTAGAGTCCAATAAGATTGCAATTGAGTTAAACAGAGAAATTATTAATAAAAAAAAAATTGATAAAATTTTTCTAAAAAATAGAGATAAAATCGAAATTGTTCATTTTATTGGTGGTGGTTAATGAAAAAAGATTTCTTTAAAATATCTAAAAAAAAATTCAAATCAAGATTAATAGTTGGAACTGGAAAATATAAAAACTTTGTAGAATGTTCTAAAGCCGTCAAAGCATCGGGAGCCGATATAGTTACTGTTGCAGTAAGGAGAGTAAATATATCTGACAAAAAAAAACCCATGCTCATGGATTATTTAGATCCAAAAAAAATAACATACCTTCCAAATACTGCGGGATGTTTTTCTTCTGGTGAAGCTTTAAGAACTTTGAGACTTGCACGTGAAATAGGTGGTTGGAAATTAGTAAAACTCGAGGTTTTGGGTGATAAAAAAAGCTTATTACCTGATATGATTGAAACCCTAAAATCAACAGAAGTCTTATCTAAAGAAGGTTTTAAAGTTATGGTTTATTGTAATGACGACCCATTGATGGCAAAAAGATTGGAAGACGTAGGCGCTGTAGCAATAATGCCATTAGCTGCACCAATAGGGTCTGGATTGGGAATACAAAATTATACAAATATAAGAATTATCCGAAAACAAACTAAATTACCTCTTATAATCGATGCAGGCATAGGCGAGGCATCGGATGCGGCTATTGCATTGGAATTAGGATGTGATGGTGTTTTAATAAATACAGCAATTGCACTAGCAAAAAAACCAATTGAAATGGCTATTGCCATGAAGTATGCAGTCATTGCTGGTAGAAAATCCTTCTTATCTGGAAGAATAAAAAAAAATATAACAGGATTTGCTTCAACTACTAAAAAAGGAATTATTTAATTTTTCTTCTTTTGAAATATTTTTTTTTTTTAAAATCTTGCTTAACGAATTTTATAACATTATTAGTTTTAATCTTTTTATTATCTATGAATTTCTTAATCTCTACTTTATGTTCAATTTTTTCTAAAATTTTCTTACTTTTATTCTCAAATAAAATTTCATATTCAGGAACAAGTAAAAGTTTATCTCCTAAAATATTGATCTTTATTTTATACCTTTTTTCTAAATATTTGAGATCTTTTTGAAAATTATCTAAAATAAAATTTTTAATTTTTTCTGGTATACTTGCATTTACTATTTTTGCTTTTGAATTAATTGATTTTACTTCAATCAATTTAATGATTTTTTGCACGAAAGACTGACTTGTTAAAGATATATTCCATTGAACGCTACTTTCTCGTAATCTTTGTCTTGACATTTCTAATAAACCAAAACTACTTATTCTACCAATTTGAACTCTTGCCCTATCTTTTCTGCATCTTTCTTTTAATTTTTTTTCAACTTGTTTTCTATTTCCAAAGCTCATCATATCAATGAAATCAATAATTATTAAACCGGACAAATCTCGAATTTTTATTTGTCTAGCTATTTCATATGCAGCCTCTAAATTTGTATCAAGAGCAGTGCTCTCCACATTTCTTTGCTTGATTGATTTACCTGAATTTATATCTATAGACACCAAGGCTTCGGTAGGATTTATTACCAAGTAACCACCAGAATTAAGCTTTACTTGAGTGTCATATATTTCATTTAATTTTTCCTCTATTTTTTCTTTTATAAATAATGGTTGTTTATCTCTGTATTTCTTTATCTTTTTTACACTCTTTGGCATTAAAATTTTCATGAACTTTTTTGCTTTTTGGTAACCCTCGTTACCTTGAATTATAATATTTTTAGTTTCATCATCGTAAATATCTCTTAAAGTACGTTTGATAATGTCACTTTCCTGATGTATCAAAGAGGGAGCAATCGAATTCATTGCAGTTTCTTTAATTTTATCCCAACTTTCAATTAAACTAGAAAGATCATACTCAATATCATTTCTTGTTTTATTTGAACCTGCGGTTCTTACTATTAAACCCATCTCTTTTGGTATTTTTATTTCATTAAGTATCAATCTAATTTTTTTTCTTTCACCAAAGTTAAAAATTTTTCTAGATATTCCACCACCTTTGGGGGTATTTGGCATTAAAACAATGTATTTGCCAGCTATTGATATGAATGTTGTTAATGCAGCACCTTTTAAACCTCTTTCATCTTTAAGAACTTGAACTAATATTACTTGATTAGGTTTAATCACTTCTTGAATTTTATATCTTTTTGACGGAATTTTAGATTTATTAGGTACAGAAATATTTTGATTTTCAATTTCTGTTATTTTTTCTTTTTCAATATCATTAGATGATAATTCGTTTTCTTTTATAGAACTATCCTCTTCTTCACTTTTTTTAGCAAGCTCCTCTCTTAATTTTTCCTCTTCTTTCTTTATTATATCTAGATCACTCGATGGAATTTGATAGTAATCAGATTGAATATCATTAAAAGATAGAAAGCCATGTCTTTCTCTTCCAAAATCAATAAATGCTGCTTGTAGAGACGGCTCTACTCTACTAACTTTTCCTAAATATATATTGTTCTTAATTAAATTGTTCTTAACAGTTTCGTATTCGTAATCTTCAATATTACCATTCTCTTTAAGCACAACTCGAGTCTCATCTGGATGCGATGCATCAATAAATAAATTCTTTTCCATGATTTTAATATTTTGTTCATTTTTTATAAATTCTGATGCCTTAACTTTAACAAATTCGTGTATTAAATAAACTAAAATGAATACTCTAGTAAAAAAAATTTTAATCTTAATTAGTACAACTATTTTATCAGTTTTCTTAATAGTTGTATCTATATTATGGGCTTTTTCTAATAATTTACCAGATTACAAATATTTGAAAAATTACAAAGCGCCGGTTTCAAGTAAGATTTATTCTGGCGATGGAGAACTTATACAAGATTTTTCATCTGAGAAGCGAATTTTTATTCCCTATAACTCAATACCTAAAATAGTTGTCAACTCTTTCTTGTCAGCAGAAGATAAAAATTTTTTTAATCATCCAGGAATAGATGCAAAAGGAGTTTTGAGGGCTATTATTAAAAATATTTCTAATATTTTAAATTCCAAACGACTTGAAGGAGCATCAACAATTACACAACAAGTTGCAAAAAATTTTCTATTAACTAATGAAGTCAGTTTACAAAGAAAATTGAAAGAAGCAATTTTAGCTTTTAGAATTGAAAGAAGTCTTTCAAAAGAAAGAATACTAGAGCTTTATTTAAATCAAATATATTTAGGCCAAGGATCTTACGGAATTGCTGCTGCAAGTTTGGAGTATTTTGACAAATCTATTGATGAACTAAATTACGAAGAAGCAGCTCTTCTTGCAGCCTTACCTAAAGCACCAAGCAGATATAACCCATATAAAGATAAAAAAATCGCAAAGTTTAGACGAGATTTGGTTTTAAAAAACTTATTTGAGAATAAATATATAAATGAAAAAAAACTAAAAGATTTAAAAAAAAAGGAAATAGTTTTAAAAAAAAGGAAAAAAATTTTTTTAGAGGACTCAAGATACTATGTCGAGGAAGTAAGGAAAGATATAATAGAACAATTAGGATATGACAAAGTATATAAAGAGGGCCTCAATATAAAAACTCCTCTCAATTTAACTTTGCAAGAAATAGCATCTAGTGTTTTAAGAAATGGTATTGAAAATTACGATAAAAGAAAGGGTTGGAGAGGACCTGTAAAAAATATTAATCTTTCAAATCAGAATTGGAAAAACCTGATTAAAAATAATCTAGAAAAGAAAATTGGCTGGGAAATATCCAGAATAATAGAAATTAATGACTCAAAAATTAAAATTGAAACAGAAAATAGTAAAATCGGTGAAATTAAATTTTCAAATTTAGAATGGATTAAACAATTAGAAAAAGAGAAAACTTTTCAAGTTGGTGACTTAATATATGTTAAGCATAAACAAGACTCCATTTATGATTTAAAACAATTGCCATCCGTTAACGGAGCTATAGTAGTTATGGATCCTTACACAGGTAGGGTTTTAGCTTTAAGTGGAGGATTTAGCTTTAAAAAAAGCGAATTCAACAGAGCCACCCAAGCTTTAAGACAGCCTGGTTCTGCATTTAAACCATTTATATACGCTCTTGCATTAGAAAATGGATATTCGCCTTCTACATTAATATTAGATGCACCTATTGTTTTGAAACAGGGCACTGATCTCAAAATGTGGAAACCTGAAAATTATGGTAAAAAATTTTATGGTCGCTTAACTTTAAGAGAAGGTCTAGAAAAATCTAGAAACTTAATGACAGTAAGAATTTCACAAGATTTGGGACTAAAAAAAATAATTGACCTATCTAAAAGATTAGGAATTTATGAAAATCCTAACGAACTTTTATCAATTTCTCTTGGTTCTACAGAAACAACATTACTGAAATTAACGTCCGCTTATTGCTCATTTGTTAACGGAGGGAAACTTGTAAATCCAAAATTAATTGACCGTATACAGGATAGTGAAGGAAATACCATTTTTAAAACTGAAGATAGATATTGTGAAAACTGCAAAAATATATCTTTTTTAAGTAATGATCTTCCTAAAATAAAAGATAATTTTAAACAGATTTTTTCTCCCCAAACAGCATATCAAATAACATCTATTTTAGAGGGTGCTACTAAAAGGGGTACTGCAAAAAAATTAAAAGATTTAAATTTAGATATTGCAGGCAAAACTGGAACGACTAATAAAAATACAGATACATGGTTTATAGGATTTACATCTGACTTAGTGGTTGGGGTTTATATAGGTCATGATGATCCAAGAACTCTAGGAAAATTTGAAACAGGTGCAAAAACAGCCATGCCAATATTTAAATCTTTTATTAAGAAAGCAGTTAAAAAAGAAAACACCAGACCATTTAAAATTCCTGAAAATATTACACTAATGGTCGTAGATTCTGAAACTGGAAAAAAAGTTAGCTTTGCATCAAAAAAAACCTTGATTGAATCTTTTAAATCAGAAAATATTACTAAAAATTTTGATGTTCAATTAAAAAATAACGATAGATTTAATAATAATAATAATATATTAAAGTTTTACTAATGAATGATAAATTTTTAAATACAATAGAAATTATAAAAAAAATAAATCAAAGAATACAGGAGTATCTTTGAAAAGAATAATATTAAATCAAAAATAAATAAATATCAAAAGTTAGTTTTAGATAAAGATTTCTGGCAAGACAAATCTAATGCTCAAAAAATTTTAAAGGAAAAAAAGAAATTAGATGATTTAGTTTTATCTTTTGAAAATTCTGTTAAAGAAAGCAATGACTTAAACGAATTTTTTCTATTAGCTTCAGAGGAAAATAACACTAAACTTATTCAAGAAATTTCAAATAATATAGAACTTTTAAAATCTCAAGTACAAAGAAATGAAATAAAATGTTTCTTGTCAAAAGAGAGTGATAGCAACGACTGTTTTGTGGAGATACATGCCGGTGCGGGTGGCACAGAAAGTCAAGACTGGGCTGATATGTTAAGAAGAATGTATATGAAATGGTCCAATACCAGAGAATTTAAACAAAATATTATCAGTGAGCACAAAGGTGATGAGGCCGGAGTTAAATCTACAACTATTAAGATTAGCGGAGATTATGCTTTTGGATGGTTAAAAAGTGAGTCTGGAATTCATCGATTAGTAAGAATTTCTCCGTTTGACTCTGGCGCTAGAAGGCACACTAGTTTTGCAAGTGTATGGGTTTACCCAGTTGTTGATGACAGTATTGATATAGATATCCAAGAAAAAGATCTAAGGGTGGATACTTATCGTTCTAGTGGGGCAGGAGGACAGCATGTAAATACTACTGATAGCGCAGTAAGGATTACTCATATTCCCACAAAAATAGTAGTGCAATGCCAAAACGATAGATCACAACATAAAAATAAAGAGACATGCATGCAAATGTTAAAAGCTCGTTTGTATAACTATGAACTTGAAAAAAGAGAAAAAGAAAGTATTGGTGAGAATGATAAAAAAAAAGACATTGGTTGGGGTCATCAAATTAGATCTTATGTTCTACATCCATATAGGCTTGTAAAAGATAATAGAACTAATTTTGAGAGCAGTGATCCAGACAAAGTTTTAAATGGGGAAATAGATAGCTTTTTAGAAAGTTCATTATTTAGTTCAAATGGTTAAAAGATTAATACAATTAATATCTTTTTTTTTATTAATTATATTATTATTCCTAATTTATTTAAGCATCTATGGAGTTAGTACTGATAAATTTAATAATTTAATTAGTGAAAAAATCTCTGAAAGACATGAAAATTTAAATATAAATTTAAATAAAATAAAAATTTTCCTAAATATTAATAATTTCAATTTTGAGTTAAAAACAAAAGAGCCTAAAGTTTTCTTAAGAAATAAAGAAATCAAGATTGAAAGTATTAGCACTGACCTACCATTAAAAAATTTTTTTTCTAATAAATTTAATTTAGAAAAAATCAGAATTAAGACAGATAAAAATAAGATAAAAAATTTAATTTCAGTAGTGAGAACATATCGGAATAACCCTCAACTATTTATTTTAAATAAAATTGTGAAAGATGGCACCATGTCTTTAGAAAGCAAAATTAATTTTAATGAGGATGGAAGCATAAAAAATAGCTATATAATTGATGGAAATGTTGAAAATTTAAAAATAGAGTTGGCAAATGATAATTTAGTAGAAAATATTAACTTTAATTTTTTAATAAAAGATAAAGAATATTTAATTTACAACTTATCTTCTATTTATCAATCCATTAATATCAGATCTAATGAAATAAAAATTAGTAAAAATCAAAACGACCTTAAGTTTGAGGGTGATATTTCAAATAAAAAAGGTGAAATAAATTTTGCTAAACTTTCAAATTTTTTAAATGATGATTTAAAGAGTATTTTAAAAAATAGCTTAATTTTTAATTCAAATAACAAATTTTCTTTTAAAATAAGTAAAAAAATTAAACTTTTAGATGTTAAGATTCAATCAAAATTATCTTTAGAATCATTAAAATATTCAAACAATATTTTTAAAAGATTTTTTCCTGGTTACAAAACAGATATAAAACTTCAAGATAACTCTATTACATTTGATTATGACAATGGTGATTATGAAATAAATGGTAAATCTAAATTAAATATAAATGATGATGTTGACGATGCTAATTACTCAATAAAAAAAGTAAAAAATGAATTTTTTTACAATTTAAATTTTGAATTAATCAATTCTGCCATTAATTTTAAAATATTAAATTACACAAAAAATAAAGGTGATAAAAGTTTATTAAATCTGAATGGAAAGTTTTCTAACTCTAAACTAATAGTAATTGAGAATATAAAACTTATTCAAGATAAAAACTTTATTGACATAAACAATATAGTATTCGGAAACAATAATAAAATTAAGAGTTTAGACGATATAAAAATAAATATACTTAATAACAATGATAAATACAGTGAATTAAACCTAAAAAGAGACAACAAAAACTATATTTTAAAAAGTAAAATTTTTGACGGATCCAAGTTAGTTGATGAAATTTTGTTTTCGAAAGATGATGGAAATTTTTTTGATTTATTTGATAATTTAAATAGCGATATATCTATTAAAATTGATACAGCTTATATTAATAAAGAAGATTATCTTACTTCTTTAAACTCAAATTTAATTTTAAAAGAAAACCAAGTTTTTGATTTAAATTTATTATCTAAATTTCCTAATAATGAAGAATTTAAAGTTTCGATTAAAACTAATTCAAATCAGGAGAAAATAACAACAGTTTTTACAAATCACGCAAAGCCCCTTGTGAAAAAATATAAATTTATTAAAGGTTTTGATGGTGGCTCCTTAGACTTTTACTCAATTTCAAAAGATAAAAAATCTAATTCAAACTTAAAATTATATGATTTTAAATTAAATGAGGTACCTGCTCTTACTAAATTATTAACCCTAGCTTCATTACAAGGTATAGCGGATATGTTATCCGGTGAAGGAATTAGATTTAATGAATTTGAGATGAAATTCAATAAAGACAAAGGATTAATGACAATTGAGGAAATTTATTCTTTAGGCCCTTCAATTTCTGTTTTAATGGAAGGATATGTTCAAAAAGATGAATTAATTAGTCTTAGAGGAACATTAGTCCCTGCTACTACAATAAATAAAGCTATAGGCTCAATACCTTTATTGGGAGACATACTAGTAGGGAAAAAAGCAGGTGAGGGAGTTTTTGGTGTAAGTTTCAAAATTAAAGGATATCCCAAAGATTTAAAAACTACTGTAAATCCAATTAAAACTTTAACTCCAAGATTTATAACTAGAACTTTAGAAAGAATTAAAAAAGCTAATTAATAATTTTAAACAACACATGGTTTTTTTTACCATGAGATAATTTTAAAATATTTTCTTTAAAATTATTAATTGTAATATTTAGACTTTCTTCATCAATGGTATTATTATTCACTTTTACTCCTTGATTTTTAATTGCTCTTCTAACTTCACTTTTTGAGTTTAATAATTTTGATTTTATTACTATATCTATAATATTGATACCTTTGGTAATTTCATTTCTCTTTATATTTATAACAGGCAGTTCATCTCCATAAGATCCAGCACTAAAAGTTTTTTTTGCAGTCTCTGCAGCTTTTTTTGCTGAATTTTTACCATGCAACATTGAGGTTGTTTCATTCGCTAACAAAATTTTTAATTCGTTGATATTTTTGTTTTTCAAACTTTCAATTTCCGAGATTTCTTTATCAGTGAACATTTTTAAAAATTTTACTACGTCTCGGTCATCCGTATTTCTCCAAAATTGCCAATAATTATACGGAGATAACAATTTCTTGTCTAACCATACAGCACCTTTTTCTGTTTTACCCATTTTTGTACCTGATGCTAAAGTTATTAATGGTGTTGTTAATCCATATGCTTGTTTACCTGAACTTCTCTTAATTAATTCAACACCACTCACAATATTCCCCCACTGATCAGATCCACCTATTTGAACTACGCAATTGCTTTTGCTATTTAATTCTAAAAAATCATAAGCTTGTAAAATCATATAATTAAATTCCATATAACTTAAAGATTGCTCTCTTTCTAATCTAAGTTTAACACTATCAAAACTTAACATTTTATTGATTGTAAAATGCTTACCTATTTCTCTTAGAAATTTTATATAGTTTAATTTTCCAAGCCATTTAAAATTATTCACATAAATTGGTTTTGTTTTGGTATTTTTATGATTTAAGAAAATTTGAAATACTTTTTTAATATCTTTAATATTTTTATCTATTTCTTTTGTTGACAAAATTTTTCTAGTTTCTTCTTTGCCAGAGGGATCCCCAATCATAGTAGTACCACCACCAAGCAAAACTATAGGCCTATGACCGTATTTCTGTAGCATTCTTAAACACATTATTTGTAGCAAACTACCCACATGCAAACTTTGAGCAGTACAATCAAAACCAATATACGCATTAATTTTTTTGTTATTCATTAGATTATCCAGCTCTTCAGAATTAGTACATTGATTAAAATACTCTCTTTCTTTAAACTCAGATATAAATGAATTTTTCATTTTTTAAATTTATTAATATTAATTTAATATACTTATTTTAATTTGATTGAAAAATAAATTGTGAATAAATCTCTAAATAGTTTAGGCTTAATGAGTGGTACTTCTGGCGATGGTGTAGATGCATCGGTAATAAACTCTGATGGCAAAGGTTATTATAAAGTTTTAACTAACAAATATTTTCAATATACAGATGATATATCTGAAAATATTTATAATTTAAAAAGTAATATAAATAAGCTCGAAGATATAAAAAAATTCTCAAAAGAAATTAGTGATTTGGAGAGGAAAATCACATTATTCCATTCAAATGTTATTTTAAAATGCTCAAAAAATAACGATTTCGAAATAGATTTAATCGGTTTTCACGGTCAAACAATTTTACATAGTCCAAAAGACAAATATTCTAAACAATTAGGTGATGGTAAATTATTATCTCAACTTTCGAAGAAAAAAGTTATCTATAATTTTAGACAAAAGGATTTATTAGAAGGAGGTGAAGGAGCACCACTGTCACCAATTTTTCATCATTTAGTTGTTAAAGAAAAAAAAATTGACCTACCAGTTTGTATTTTAAATATCGGAGGTATTTCTAATTTGACTTTAATTAAGGATTTAAATGAGAAAAATCTGATTAGTAAAGATATTGGACCTGGAAATTGTTTAATTAATGAATGGATGAGAAGAAACAATAAAGGCAATTATGATAAAAATGGTGAATTAGCAAACTCAGGTAAAACAAATCAATTAATACTTAATCAAGCTCTTGAAGATTTTGAAAATATTCTGGATAAAAATATAAATTCATTTGATGTTAATGATTTTGAAATAAACTTTTTGAGAGGACTTGATGTAGAGAATGGTGCTTCAACAATAACCGATTTCACAGGTAGTATAATTGCTTCTAGATTATATAGAGAGATATTAAAATCTAATAAAAAGGTTTCAAATGTTATCTTGTGTGGTGGTGGACGAAAAAATAAAACATTAATTGAGAGAATTAAGTCATATAGTGATCAAAAATTAAAATTTGAAACTACAGACGATTATGGGGTTGATGGAGATTTTGTAGAATCCCAAGCTTTCGCTTATCTAGCAATTCGATCCTTTTTAAAACTACCTATATCTTTCCCAAATACAACTGGCTGTGCAAGACCTACTACTGGCGGTGTGTATGCAAAAAATTTTTAAAATAAAGCTGATTCTTTTTGAATATATTTATCTAAAACTTTTCTTAAACTATTTTCAGATTTCGCAAAAAAATGGTTAGCATCTGGAACTGATTGAAAGTCTACTTTTATTCCTTTTTGTGCTGATAATCTCTTATCAAGCTCGTTCAAATGACCTATAGGAACAAGTTCATCTTTTTTACCATAGACCATTAGTCCCGAAGTTGGACAAGGTGAAAGAAATGAAAAATCATATACATTTGGTTGAGGTGATATTGAAATAAACCTGTTTATTTCTGGCCTTCTCATAAGTAATTGCATAGATATTAATGATCCAAAAGAGAAACCAGCAACCCAACATTGTGAATTATCAAAATTTTCTCTTTCAATCCAATCCAATGCAGCGGCAGCATCTGCAAGTTCGCCTTGTCCGTTATCAAATTCACCATCACTTTTACCAACTCCTCTAAAATTAACTCTGCATACTGAAAACCCGTTATCCATAAAAGCATGAAATGTTTCGACAACTACTTTGTTGTTCATTGTACCCCCGTACTGAGGATGAGGTTGCAAAACTAAAGCAATTGGAGAAGTAATTTTTTGATTTTTAAAATACTTTGCTTCTAATCTACCAGCGGGTCCAGGAATAAATATTTCTACAATTTTATTTTCCATATTTGTTAATGATAATTATTCTCAAAAAAATTTTGTTAATGATAATTATTCTCACAAAAAAACTTTGTTTATCATATTGAAGCGACAAAATGCGAGTCTTTTTAATTTCTAAAACTTGACTATTTTAGTCGGGTATATATATAAGTCCCATAAATAAAGGATTATGAAGCTTAATACAAAATCTAGATATGCAGTAATGGCACTCGCAGACATGGCTGTTTTTTCAAGAAATAATGCAGTCAGTTTAAGAGATATTTCGCTAAGACAAGGAATATCTTTACTTTATTTAGAACAAATATTTTTAAAATTAAAAAAAAATAATATTGTAAAAAGCGTAAGAGGAATTAACGGAGGTTATATGCTCGTTAAAACTCCAAAAGAATTAAAAATTTTAGATATACTATTAGCTTTAGACCAAAAAGTTAAGACAATTGGATGTAAAAAAGATTCTAAGAAATCATGTAATGGTAAAAGTACGAAATGTATAACTCATAATTTTTGGGATGAATTAGATATTCATATTAACAGTTTTTTTGAAAGCAAAAAATTAAGTGATCTATTAAGAAATAAAGAGGTAAGATATTAAATGAGAGATAAGCAAATAGAAGATTTAAAAGATTACAAATATGGTTTTTCAACTGACATTGAAAGCATCAAAGCTCCAAAAGGATTAAATGAGGATGTAATTAAGTTTATATCAAATATTAAAAAAGAACCTAAATGGTTATTAGATTGGCGACTTAAAGCTTTTGAAAGACTAAAAGTTTTAAAAGAACCAGATTGGCAAAAACCAAAATATCCAAAAATAGATTATCAAGACTTGTATTATTATTCGGCTCCAAAGAGCTTTAAAGATAAACCAAAAAGTCTTGATGAATTAGATCCAAAGTTACTTGAGACTTATAAAAAGTTAGGGATTCCGCTACAAGAGCAAAAAAGATTAAATGGAATAGCAGTTGATGCTGTTTTTGACTCAGTTTCTGTAGCTACAACATTTAAAGAAACTTTAACAAAACAAGGAATAATATTTTGTTCAATTTCTGAGGCTGTACAAAAACATCCTGAATTAGTAAAAAAATATCTTGGAACAGTAATACCTTTAACAGATCATTTTTTTGCAACACTTAACTCAGCAGTTTTTACTGATGGATCATTTGTCTACATTCCACCAGGAGTAAGATGCCCAATGGAATTATCAACTTATTTTAGAATTAATGCATCTGATACAGGTCAATTTGAGAGAACATTAATCATTGCTGATAAAGGAAGCTATGTAAGTTATCTAGAGGGATGTACTGCTCCGATGAGAGATGAAAATCAATTACATGCCGCTAACGTCGAACTTATTGCACTTGATGATGCTGAAATAAAATATTCAACTGTTCAAAATTGGTATCCAGGAGATAAAGATGGAAAAGGTGGGATTTATAATTTCGTAACAAAAAGAGGTCTATGCAAAGGTAAAAATTCAAAAATTTCCTGGACTCAAGTTGAAACAGGATCTGCTATTACTTGGAAATACCCAAGCTGCATTTTAAAGGGTGATAATTCAATTGGAGAATTTTATTCAATTGCTATTACAAACAATCATCAAAAAGCTGATACCGGTACAAAAATGATTCATCTCGGAAAAAATACAAAGAGTAAAATTATCTCAAAAGGTATAAGTGCAGGATTTTCAGATATGACATATAGAGGTCTTGTAGACATTTCTCCGAAAGCAACAAACTCAAACAATTTTACTCAGTGTGACTCGTTATTAATGGGCAATAAATGTGGAGCACATACTGTTCCATACATTAAAAATAAAAACTCTGACTCAAATATTGCACATGAAGCGACAACTTCAAAGATTAGTGAAGAACAATTACATTATTGTCAGCAAAGAGGATTAAATCCTGAAGAAGCAGTTGGATTAATAGTAAATGGTTTTTGTAAAGAAGTTTTACAGCAATTACCAATGGAATTTGCAGTTGAAGCTCAAAAATTAGTTGGGATTAGTTTAGAAGGAAGCGTAGGTTAATGTTAAAAATAAATAATCTAAGTGCAAAAATTGATGATAAATCTATTTTGCATGATTTTAAATTAGAAATTAAACCAGGTGAAGTCCACGCAATTATGGGCCCTAATGGTTCAGGCAAAAGTACATTGTCAAACATTTTATCTGGAAAAAAAGGATATGATGTTACTGGTGAAATTTTGTTTGAAAATAATGATTTATTTTCATTAGAAACCGAAGAACGTGCGCATAAAGGAATTTTCCTAGCATTTCAATATCCATTGGAGATACCAGGTGTAAATACAAATGTTTTTTTAAAAACTTCTTTAAATGCAATTAAAAAAGCAAGAGGAGAAAAAGAATTAGATGCAATACAATTTTTAAAACTTGTTAAAGAAAAAGCAAAAGAACTGAAATTTGATGAAGAAAAATTAGGCAGACAGCTTAACGTTGGATTTTCAGGTGGGGAAAAAAAGAAAAATGAAATTCTTCAAATGTCTATTTTAAACCCTAAACTTTCTATATTAGATGAAACAGATTCAGGCTTAGATATTGATGCTCTTAGGACTGTTGCAGATGGTGTAAATGCGTTAAGAAAAAAAAATAATTCTTTCCTAATTATTACTCATTACCAAAGATTACTTGAATACATCAAACCCGATTTTGTTCATGTTTTAATGAATGGAAAAATAATTAAATCTGGCGGTCCAGAATTAGCCCTCGAGCTAGAGGAGAAAGGATACGAAAAAATTAATTAAATGGAACAACAATTAAAAATAGATTTTGAAAAAAATTTAAAAGATCTCTCATATTCTGACCAGGAAAAAAAGTTTAAGGAGACCAACTTTAAAGAATTTCTTAAACAAGGCTTTCCTAATAGAAAGTTAGAAAACTGGAAATTTTCTGATCTGAGCCAAATAATTAAAAGTAATATTGGTGAATTAGCCTTCTATAACGATCATAGTAAAGAAAATCAAATTGATAAAATTGAATTAATAAATGAATTAGAGCACAATAAACTTATTATTGTTGACGGAAAAATAGAAAAAATTGACTTCAAGTTTGAAGATGATGATAAAATTGAAGTTTTAGTTGAACAGGCTGAAAAAAATATTACAAAAAATATTAATTCACTGATTAACTTAAATAACGCTTTTTCTAATAAATTCTGCAAAATAAATATAAAAAAAAATTATAGTTTAAAAAAACCTTTGGTTATTTACCATTCAACAAATAAAAATACACATTTTAAAAATATTAATTTGAGAATTGACTTTAAGTTAGAAGAAAATACATGCTTAAGGATTATTGACATTTTCAAGGAAAATTCAGAAAAAAATTTTATTAATGTTTATTATAATTTTGAATTAGATAGGTCATCGATATTAAAAAATTATAAAATTGACAAAATAATTAATGATAATGTTAAATATTCTTATAACAATGTTAAACAAGAAGCTAACAGTATTTCTGAAACTTTTATATTGTCTAGTGGTTCTAAATTTTTTAAAAATGAAATTAACTGCGATCTTCAAGGACAGCATTCTTCAGCTTTCGTAAATGGAATTTTTGATTTAGATGATGAAAACCACCACGAAATAAAATCAAATATAAATCATTTAGTAGAAAATACTAAAAGCTATCAGTTGGTAAAAAGTGTATTAGAGAAAAAGTCTAAAGCGGTATATCAAGGAAAAATATTTGTAAGTTCTGAGGCTCAAAAAACAGACGGTTATCAGTTGAGTAATGCCATACTTTTAAGTGAAAACTCAGAGTTCAATGCAAAACCCGAATTAGAGATTTATGCTGATGATGTAAAATGTTCTCATGGATCGTCATCAGGAAGTTTAGATGAAAACTCAATATTTTATTTAATGTCCAGAGGGTTAAATTATAAAGAATCAAAAAAACTTCTAATTAATGGTTTCTTATTAGATGTCATTGAAAAAATAACAGACGAGGAAATTAAAAACCTGATTAAAGACTTAATGGGAGTTAAAGAATGAGCATAGAAGATATTAAAAAAGAATTTCCTATATTTAACAATAAAATACAAAATAACGACTTAGTATATTTAGATAGTGCAAATTCATCACAAAAACCTCAGGTAGTTGTAGATAGAATTTATGATTTTTATACTAAAGAATTCTCAAATGTGGGAAGGAGTATTCATTATTTAGCTGTTGCAGCTACTAATTTATATGAAAATACAAGAACTCTAGTTCAAAAATATATTAATGCTAAAGATAAGAATGAAATAGTTTTTACAAAAGGGGCTACTGAAGCTATAAATTTAGTCGCAAATACATTTGGTCAAAAACATTTAAATGCAGGTGACGAAATCTTGCTTACTGAGCTTGAACACCATTCGAATTATGTCCCATGGCACTACTTAAGAAAATCAAAAGGTGTAAAAATTAAATTTGCAGAAATGGATGAAAATGGTGACGTTACTTTAGAGACTATAGAAAAAAATATTACTGATAAAACAAAAATTATTGCAATAACACATCTATCAAATGTAACTGGAGCAATATTACCAGTAAAAGAAATTACTAAATTAGCACATTCAAAAAATATTCCAGTTTTAATTGATGGTTGTCAAGGAGCACCGCATTTAAAACTTGATATGCAAGATCTTGATTGCGATTTTTACGCAATCTCTTGCCACAAAATGTATGGACCTACCGGATTAGGTATTTTGTATGCCAAGAAAAAATGGCTAGAGGAATTACCTCCTTATCAAGGTGGTGGCGGAATGATTAGAGAAGTTAAAAAAGAAGGAATTACATTCGGTGAATTACCTAATAAATATGAAGCTGGCACAATGGCAACTGCTCAAGTTATAGCCTTTGGAGAGTCAATTAAGTTTATAAACAAAATTGGTATAGAAAATATTGAAAAACATGAAAGAGAATTGACTGTTTATGGTGAAGAGGTGTTAAGAAAAAATAACTCTGTAAAACTCATCGGAAATCCTAAAGACAAAGGTTCAGTTTTGTCATTTACTCTAGACGGCGTACACCCACACGACATAGCAACTATTCTTGATGAAGACGGTGTTGCAATTAGAGCTGGTCATCACTGTTGTCAAATTCTACACGAGAAGCTTGGTTTATCTGCAACAGCTAGGGCTTCATTAGGTGTTTATAATACAAAAGACGATTTAGAACAGTTAAATGAGTCTTTAAATAAATGTAAAAAAATTTTTAGTTAAAAATGGACTTAAAAGAACTTTATCAAGAAATAATATTAGAACATGGTAAGAATCCGAGAAATCTAGGTAAGTTTGAAAACTTTAACAAGGATGCTGAGGGATATAACCCACTTTGTGGCGACAAAGTACATGTTTATTTAAAACTAAACGAAAATAAAGAAATAGAAGATATTTCTTTTGAAGGTCATGGTTGTGCAATTTCAATGGCATCTGCTTCAATAATGACTGAGTTAATGAAAGATAAAAAAAATCCTGAAGTTAAAGAGATACTTAACGATTTTTTAAGTATGATTAAACAAAACCCTGAACTAAAGTCTCAACTAATTAAAGAGGATGAGAAAACTAAGCTAATGTCACTTTCTGGTGTTAAGCAATATCCAATGAGAGTAAAATGTGCTACAATAGCTTGGCATGCTTTAGCAGCAGCAATGAGTTATAAAAAAGACGAAAATGATAGTGAGAAATTTATATAATTATGGATCTTAAAGAAAAAATCATAGGTGAAATTAAAAAAATATATGATCCTGAAATTCCAGTTAATATCTATGATCTTGGTTTGATATACGATGTAAAAGTGGATGACCAAAAAAATGTGGATGTAATAATGACCCTTACCACACCTAATTGTCCAGTTGCAGAGAGTTTACCAATGGAAGTTGAAAATACAGTCAAAGAGGTAAAAGAAGTCAAAAAAGTAAATTTGGAATTGGTTTGGGACCCACCATGGGATAAATCAATGATAACAGAAGCTGGAAAATTAGAATTAAATTTATGACACAAGTAATTAAACTAAGTGATAAAGCTGCTAACAGAATTAAGGAAATTCTTTCTAAAGAAAAAGACACAATGGGAGTGAGAATTGGTGTAAAGAGCGGTGGTTGTGCTGGAATGGCTTACATCATGGAATATGCTAAAACACATCAACCCAATGATGAGTTAATAGAGGATAAAGGTGTCAAGGTTTTCATCGATCCAAGTGCAATAATGTATCTTTTAGGCACTGAAATGGACTACAAAGTAGAAGAGTTTTCATCTTCATTTGTTTTTAACAATCCAAACGAAACTGAACGTTGTGGATGCGGTGAATCTTTTAAAACTTAAAATTAATTAACAGCTGTAATACATCTCAAATTCTATCGGATGTGGAGTGTGTTCAAAATTATGAACTTCTTCCATCTTCAATGAAATATATGCATCAATTTGGTCGTCTGTAAAAACACCACCCTGTGTTAAGAATTTTCTATCTTTATCTAAACTTTCCATAGCTTCTCTTAAAGAACCACAGACAGTTGGAATTTTGCTTACTTCCTCTTCTGATAATGCATAAAGATCTTTATCAAATGATTTACCAGGATTAATTTTATTTTTAATACCATCTAATCCTGCCATCAACATTGCAGCAAAGGTTAAATATGGATTACCTGCAGCATCGCCAAAACGTACTTCACATCTTGCAGCCTTTTTACTTAAAGTAATTGGTATTCTACAAGAAGCAGATCTGTTTCTAGCTGAGTAAGCTAACAATACTGGAGCTTCAAATCCTGGAATTAATCGTTTGTAACTATTTGTTGTAGCATTCGAAAAAGCATTAATAGCTTTTGCATGTTTTAAAATTCCACCTATATAGTTTAGGGCAAGATCAGACAAACCAGCATATTTATCTCCAGAAAATAATGCAGTGCTACCTTTCCATATAGATTGGTGAACGTGCATTCCTGAACCATTATCACCTTTTACAGGCTTAGGCATAAATGTTGCCGTCTTGCCAAAAGAGTGTGACACCATATGTACAGCATATTTGTATAATTGTAAGTTATCTGCTTGATCTACAAGTGTACCAAAATACATTCCTAATTCGTGCTGACTTGGCGCTACTTCATGGTGATGTTTTTCAACTTTAATTCCCATATCTCTCATAGCTTTTAAATATTCACTCCTCATATCTTGCGCACTGTCTACTGGTGGTACTGGAAAATATCCTCCTTTAATACCTGGTCTGTGACCCATGTTACCGTTATCGTAATCTTTACCAGTATTATAAGGACCCTCCGTGCTATCTATCTTGAATCCTGTCTCGTTCATATCATTTTTAAATTTAACATCGTCAAATACAAAAAATTCCGCCTCTGGACCAAAAAATGCTTTATCACCTATTCCCGATTTTTTTAAATAAGCTTCAGCCTTTTTTGCCGTACCTCTTGGATCTCTTTCATAAGGATCTTTTTTTACTGCATCTAAAATGTCACAAAATAAATTTAAAGTATTATGTGAGGTAAAAGGGTCTACAATGGCTTTATCTAAATCAGGTTTTAATATCATATCAGACTCGTTAATTGCTTTCCAACCAGCAATTGAAGAACCATCAAAAAATATTCCATCATTCAGCATATCGCCGTCAACCATGCTTGCGTCCATAGTAACGTGCTGAAGTTTACCTCTTGGATCTGTAAATCTTAAATCTACGTATTCGATTTGTTTATCTTTAATTTTTTTTAGTACGTTATTTGCGCTCATTTTATTTCCCCTTTAATTTTCTGGATTAGTATCAAAATAAATTATAACTTTATCCCGATTTAAATTAATATCTCCTATGTCTTTTAAGCATAGGATTAAACATGAGAAATTACTTTTTTGCAAACAATCAAAGGTTGTAAATGAATTCAGTTTTAGAAAATGAGGCGGTTCAAAGAGTTCAAAAAGAGCTAAGTATATTTGATAATAATATTAAAATATCAATTTTAGAAAAAACTGCCAAAACTGCAAAAGATGCAGCAATTGCATTAAACTGTGAAATAGGAGCAATAGTTAAAAGTTTATTATTAAAAGCAGAGAGCAAATTTGTTTTATGTCTTATTCCAGGAGATAAAAAATGTTCACTAAATAAATTGAAAAAAGCAATTTCTTTAAAAGATGTTTGTATGGCTGATGCAGTTCAAGTTAAAGAAAACACTGGTTTTAGTATTGGAGGAGTTTCACCAGTAGGCCATTTAAATAAACAAGAAATATTAGTTGATAAATCATTCAATAGATTTGTTGATGTCTTTGCTGCAGCAGGTCACCCAAATAGTATTTTTAAGATCAGCACCTCTGATTTGATAAAAATTACAAATGGTAAAATTTTGGATATAT
Source organism: uncultured Pelagibacteraceae bacterium (assembly GCA_902571525.1). GTDB lineage: Bacteria > Pseudomonadota > Alphaproteobacteria > Pelagibacterales > Pelagibacteraceae > Pelagibacter. Next base: position 17,577 of record CACGCL010000007.1, on the reverse strand, counting down.
CTGAATGAGACAGCCAACAGTTACCGATTATTGTTTACTTGTTTTTTTAGCAGTGATCTGGGCTTCAGCATTTTTCAATATAAAAATTGCAACAGAATCTTTTGGACCAGTAACGATTGCTTTTATAAGAGTTTTCTTGGGGTCCATTCCGTTACTTATTTTGTGCAATATTAAAAATATAAAAATTGAAGCATTTTCAAAAGATTGGTTTTGGTTTGCATCAATTGGATTTGTAAATTTGGTTTTACCATTTTTTTTAATTGCTTATGGAGTTAAACAAATACAAAGTAATTTAGCAGCGATACTCATGTCCACTTCTCCGCTAACATCAACGCTCTTAGCCCATATTTTTATCAAAAATGAAAAAATAAATCTCTTAAAGATTATCGGTGTTTCAGTTGGATTTGCAGGAATAGTTTATTTATTTTCTGATGATTTTTTAATCAATGAAAACAATATTTTTTCAGCTCTTTGTATTTTAATGGGTTCCTTAGGTTACGTTGTAGGTGGAATTTTAACCTTAAAAATAAGTAAAAAGAAAAACGAAAATGTAACGGCTTCAATTTTGATTTGGGCGACATTAATACTCTTGCCTATTTGTTTCTTTTTAGAAAAGCCCTGGAATTATAGTCCATCAATAAATTCTCTTGTTTCAATAATATATCTAGGCCTAATTACTACAGGATTAGCCTGGGTCTTAAGATTTAAAGTTTTAAAGGAAAATGGTTTAGTATTTCAGTCACAGGTTGCTTACCTGATACCTATATTTGGAGTTATCTTAGGATATGTTTTTTTAAAAGAGGTGATTACTGAAAAAGTAATTATAGCATTAGTTGCAATAATTCTTGGAATATTTTTAGTAAAAAAATCAACTTCAAAAATTCCAAAGTTAAAAAAAAAGTCTGTCTGAATTAAATTCAACTTTAGGTTTTTCTGTGGTTTCACGTGAAATTAATATAGCTTATCAAAATGAAAAATAGTTTATCTTTTGCATTTATTTTTTTATGGTCATCTGCTTTTGTAACAACTAAACCAATAGTTGATAATAGTGACCCATTTTCTGCATTAGCTTTCAGATTTCTTTTAGTTGCAATTGGGTTTTTGATTTATGCAAAATACAAAAAAATTTCATTAACTTTAGAAAAAAAAGAATTATCCCATTCAATTTTAAGTGGAGTGTTGTTTCATGGAATTTATTTAGGAGGAGTTTTTTATTCAGTTTCACTTGGAGTTCCTACGGGAATAACTGCACTTATAGTAACAATGCAACCAATACTCACCAACGCATTAGCTGGACCAATATTAAATGAAAAAGTCGGATGGAGACAGTGGGTAGGTGTTCTACTTGGCTTTAGTGGGGCAGCAATTGTCTTAGGTTTTGATTTAGGAGGGGATTTACCTTTAGTTGGCATAATAGCATCATTTATAGCTTTGGCATCCATTACGTCTGCAACTCTGTTACAAAAGAAATTTGGTGGAAATGCTCCTTTGTCGGTTAGCAACATGTACCAAGCTGCTGGAGGATGTATGTTTCATATTATAATTGTTATTTTTTTTGCAGAGGCTTTTATCAATTTTAATAAAACTTTTTTAATAGCAATGAGTCATCAAATATTTTTAGTATCTTTTGGAGCTTTCACAATTTTAATGTATCTAATAAAAAATAATTCAGCGAGCAAAACAGTAACAATATTTTTTTTAATTCCAGCGACCACAGCTATAATTGCTTGGGTATTTTTAAATGAGGAATTATCTAATTTAGATATATTTGGTTTTTTAGTCGCATCTTTTGGAGTTTATTTAGCAACAAGAAAAAACATCTCAACCTAAGATTGTAAATATATTTGAACATTTACATGTAGTCCAAAAAGAGTTTTAATTAAACATTGTACAAAATGACTTTAACTAAAATTTAGCGAAGGTCATAAAAGTTATAACTAATGGAGGAAAAATGAGTGCAGAAATGAAATTGTCTTCTGTTCTAGATACATCTCATTTAAAGGTTAAATTTCCATTTAAAGAAAAATATGGAAACTACATTAACGGTAAATTTGTAGAGCCTAAATCAGGTAAGTATTTTGATAATACTTCTCCTATTTCAAATGAGAAGATCTGTTCAATTGCAAGATCAAATGATAAAGACGTGGACGCAGCATTAGATGCAGCACACGCAGCTTTCCCATCATGGGGAAAAACATCAATTACTGAAAGATCAAACATTTTGCTTAAAGTTGCAGATGTGCTTGAAAAAAATCTTAGCACACTTGCTGTTGCTGAATGTTTAGATAACGGTAAGCCAATCAGAGAATGTATGGCTGCTGACTTACCTTTAGTGGTAGACCACTGGAGATATTTCGCAAGCGTAATAAGAGCTGAAGAAGGTTCGATCTCTGAGATAAGTAATGGTGAATATTCTTACCATATACCTGAGCCTTTAGGTGTAGTTGGTCAGATTATACCATGGAACTTCCCATTATTGATGGCAACATGGAAACTTGCTCCAGCATTAGCTGCTGGTAACTGTGTGGTTTTAAAACCTGCAGAGCAAACTCCTGCATCAATCATGGTAATGATGGAACTTATTGGTGATCTTTTACCACCAGGCGTACTTAACATCGTGAGCGGTTTTGGTTTAGAAGCTGGTAAACCTTTAGCATCTTCTAAAAGAGTTAGAAAAGTTGCTTTCACTGGTGAAACGACAACTGGTAGATTGATTATGCAATATGCATCACAAAACTTAATTCCAATTACTTTAGAATTAGGTGGTAAATCTCCTAACATTTATTTCGAAGACGTTATGGATAAAGATGACGATTTCTTTGATAAGTGTTTAGAAGGTTTTGCAATGTTTACATTAAACCAAGGAGAAGTTTGTACTTGTCCAAGTAGAGCATTAGTACAAGAGTCTATCTATGATAAGTTCATGGAAAGAGCTGTTGCAAGAACTAAAGCTGTAAAACAAGACAATCCTTTAAAAATGGAAACAATGATTGGAGCACAAGCTTCATTGGAACAAATGGAAAAAATCAAATCTTATCTAGACTTAGGTAAGAAAGAAGGTGCCAAAGTTCTATGTGGAGGAAATGTTGCAAAAATCAATAGTGGTTTAGAAAAAGGAAACTACATTGAGCCAACTATTTTCGAAGGTAAAAACGACATGAGAATATTCCAAGAAGAAATTTTTGGACCTGTTGTTTCTGTAACTAAATTTAAAGATGAGAAAGAAGCATTAGAAATTGCTAATGATACACTTTATGGTTTAGGGGCAGGAGTATGGACTAGAAATGGTAATCGTGCGTTTAGAATGGGTAGAGAAATACAAGCTGGTAGAGTTTGGACAAACTGTTATCACGCTTATCCTGCTCATGCTGCTTTCGGTGGATACAAACAATCTGGTATCGGAAGAGAAACACATAAAATGATGCTTAACCACTACAGACAAGTGAAGAACTTACACGTGTCTTACAGTGAAAAGAAATTAGGCTTCTTTTAAACAATAATTAATATATAATGGCCCGTGAGGAATCACGGGCCATAATTTATATGAAAGTAAAAGCTACAGAATCTGCATTAAAATTAATTGAAGATATTAAAGCTCAACATGGTGATGAGCTTTTATTTCATCAATCTGGTGGTTGTTGTGATGGAAGTGCACCAATGTGTTATCCAAGAAAAGAATATCTAGTAGGAAATAGCGATGTTAAACTTGGAGAAATTGGGGGTGTTCCTTTTTATATGAATGATGATCAGTATGAAAAATGGAAACACACTGATTTAACTATTGATGCTGTAAAAGGAATTGGTGGAATGTTTTCATTAGATAATGGAACAGGCCAAAGATTTTTAACTAAGTCTGAAATTTGTCTAGTAGTAGACAACGAAAAGAAAAATTAATCTTAAATAAATATTTTAGTTGTGGAAAATATGAACCTTGACTTATTGTCTAATTGAAATATGTTATATTATAACATAACTTAATTTAGGAGAGATAATCATGAAAATCGCGTATGTATTTAAAAGTAATATGGCTAGTACCTTTCAACTTGGTACTATGATATTGCCTCAACTAGAGGACAACTCTCACATGGTAGACGTTATAGGAATGTTTTTCTTTGACGATAATATTATGTGTCTTCAAAAAGGTAATCCAGTAGGTGAGCGTTTAGCAAAAATTGCAAAAGAAAAAAAAATGCTTTTGATGGTTTGCGACCAGTGTGCTGTAAGAAGGGAATTAGCAGAGGGTACTTTTGAGCAATGTGGTAGTGGAGAAGTTAAAGCAAAAGGTCTAGTTGATGGTGTTGTAGCTGGATGTTTTCCTCAACTATATTCTGCATTAGGACCAAATGCTCCAGATCAAGTCATTACACTTTAATAGTTATAAATTTTTAAATTAGTACAATATTTTAATCCTCTGTCCGCACAACAGAGGATTAAATAAAAGTTTAGCCAGCAGGTTTATAAACCGAAGCTACTTTTCCAGCCATTTCTGCAGCCGACTTAATGTCAATTGCCTCGCAAATAGTCATGTTACTTATAGATCCACTTGCTTCTACAGCAAGTTTAATTGCTGCAACATTTGTGAAACTATCAGCTTCAACAACTGCTATGAAATCAACAGGACCTCTGACAATATCAAATGAGTGAACTTTTCCACCCATTGCTTGTGAAATTGCTTCAACTGCTTTTCCTCTGTCTTGTCCTGGATCCTTTACAAATCCTTGGAAAGCTTGTGATGAGTAATTTCCCATAACGTAAAATTTAGCCATATTTCTCCTTTTTTATAAAATCATTATAATACGAATTAGGGATTTTTGTTGATATGATTTATTTGCACACTAGACACTTTAAAAGGTCATGCTAGATTAAAATATGTATGAAAAATACGGACAATTCACTGATGGTAAATGGCATCAATCAACAAATGGCGAAACATACGAAGTTTTAAATCCTGCAAATGAAGAAATTATTGGACATGCTTCAAAGGCTTCACCACAAGATGTTGAAAAAGCTTTAAAGTCTGCTGAGAAAGGTTTGGAAGTTTGGAGAAAAACTCCGCCTTGGCAAAGAGCATATATCTTAAGACGTATTGCAGACAAGATGAGAGAAAAACAAGACATACTTGCAAAATGGATGACACTTGAAGTTGGCAAACCATTCGCAGAAGCAAAAGGTGAAGTTAATGGTGCTGCTGATATTTATGAATGGAATGCAGAAGAAACAAAAAGAATTTATGGTCAAACTGTTGAAAGTAGATTTGAAGATACAAGAGTTCACGTTTATTATCAGCCCGTAGGAGTAGTTGCAGCCTTAGTTCCTTGGAATTTTCCTTTGGTTCTATCAGCTAGAAAAATTTCTACTGCTCTTGCAGCAGGCTGTTCAGTAATCGTTAAACCAGATGTGATAACACCAGGTGTTGTAATGGAACAGGTTGAAATTTGTAGAGAATGTGGAGTTCCTCCTGGAGTTGTTAATTTATTATCAGGAGATCCTCCTAGTATTGCTCAACAATTAATAGCATCAGATATTGTTAAAAAAATATCTATAACTGGATCTTCAAGAGTAGGTAAATTAATTTTAAAACAAGCTGCAGATAAAGTTCAAAGAGTAACCATGGAATTAAGTGGCCATTCACCATTTATAGTTTTCGATGACGCTGATATTAAAAAGGCTGCTGATATGGCTATTGCTGCAAAATTTAGAAATAATGGACAAGTTTGTATATCACCGAACAGATTTTATATTCAAGAAAGCAAAAAAGATGAATTTGTAAATTTATTTGTAGAAAAAACTAAGAAGTTAAAAATTGGTGACGGTATGGATCCAACAGTTCAGTTAGGTCCACTAACAACTAAGAAAAGACTAAATGAAATTGAAGATTTAGTTGAAACTACAAAAAAAGAGGGAGCAAAAGTTTTATTAGGTGGAAAAAGACCACAAGGATTTAATAAAGGATATTTCTATGAACCAACTATATTTGATAATGTGAAAGATGATTATACAATAATGAAGGTAGAGCCATTTGGTCCTTTAGTCCCAATGTTATCTTTTAAAGAATTTGATGAAGTAATCGAAAGAGCAAACAGTCACGAACTTGGATTATCTAGTTATATTTGTACGAATTCAATGGAAAGAGCACATAGGGCATCTGAGCTAATGGAAACAGGAACAGTTGCAGTTAATACACCAATGGTCGCAATTGCTGAAGCGCCATTTGGTGGTATAAAACAAGCTGGTTACGGTAGAGAGGGTGGCTCAATGGCCATTAAAGATTATTTAAATGTTAAATATACTCATTTAGGAATAAAAGGATAACATGAAATCAAAAAAACAAATTAAAAAAGCCGCAAATATTTTATTTTCTTGGAGAAATATGATGCCACTTTATTATGGCGCTGTGTGGATTATCTTGCTTTTAATTGTAATTTTTTCACCTTTTTAAAATTAAAAATTTTAAATGGCACAATTATTATTAGCTTTTTTTGCCGGCTTTATAAGTTTTCTTTCACCCTGTGTTCTACCACTTATTCCAGGATACATCTCTTACGTTTCTGGCAGTACTTTAAATGAGTTATTAGAGAGCAAAAGGGTAAACATAATTCCAACAGCACTCTTCACAATAGGTTTTTCAATAGTGTTTATTGCTTTTGGAGCAACGAGCACTTTAATAGGTAATTTTGTGCTTGCTAATTCTTTCGAGTTAAGAATTGCATCAGGTGCAGTAATCATATTATTCTCCTTGCAACTTTTAGGTTTTTTTAATTTTAAATTTCTAAATATTGAAAAAAGATTTCAAACAGAAAGAAGATCAAATAAATTGTACCCAGTTTTAGTAGGGGCAGCTTTTGGTTTTGGTTGGACACCATGCATTGGGCCTATTCTTGGCTCTATTTTAGCTCTGGCTGCATTAGAAAGTACATTAACTAAAGGTATTTTGCTTTTAACATCTTACTCTCTAGGTCTAGCAATTCCGTTTATCTTGTCCGGGTTCTTAATTCAAAAGTTTATGTCAGTATCTAAAAATCTTAAAAATAATATGAATATTATTTCGAAATCAGGGGGAGTTATTCTTTTAATTACTGGAATTCTAATAATTACAAACCAATTACAAGCTGTTGGCTATTATTTATTAGAAGCATTACCTTTCCTACAAAAGCTTGGTTAAAATAATTTTTTAGTGTAAAATATAATTATGTCGATAGGTTACTTTTTTAATCAGTCAACAAAATTTCTGTGGTATTCCGCACATTATATAATTTCATTTAAATATTCTACACCAATAAAAATAGATAAAACTAATCCCCCATCCTTTTACGGTAAGATGCCTTCAGGTAAACAAATGTTTTTTGAAATGATAAAGTTATTAAATGAAGAAAGAAAATTAATTAATTCAAAATTTTATAAAATACCTAAGACACAACTAAAAGATTTATTAAGTGCTGCAAAAAGTAGTTTTGATTTTTTCTTAGATCTTCCAAAAATAGATAAAAGAAGAGCATCAGGTAAGTTTTCTGAAGTAAAAGCTAAAAAAGATTTACCTAAATATTACTTAAGAAATTTTCATTACCAGACAGATGGATATTTAAGCGAAAAATCAGCAAGACTTTATGAATTTCAAGTGGAAACACTTTTTACAGGATGCGCTGCTACAATGAGAAGATTTTCAATGATACCTTTAATTAAATATTTAAATTCTAATAAAACAAATATCAAATTATTAGATATTGGAACTGGAACTGGAGAAATTATTGAAAGTTATAAATTAAATTTTAAAAATACTGACATAACATGTTCAGATTTGTCTGAAGAATATCTCAATGTTGCTAAACAAAAATTAAAAAAATTTAAAGATCTCAAGTATATTAATTGCAAAGGTGAAGAATTACCGTTTGAAGGCAATTCTTATGATATAATTACCTCAACTTACATGTTTCATGAGATACCAACTGAAATTAGAAAGAGAGTATTTTCTGAAGTTTCAAGAGTTTTAAAGAAAGATGGTATATTTGTTTTAACAGACTCATTACAAATTGATGATAATCCAAAGTTGAACCCATTATTAGAATTTTTTCCTTATTCTACTCATGAACCGTTTTATCCTAAATATATCAGAGAGAATTTAAAAGAAGTAGCTAAAAACTATGGACTTGAAATGTATTATCATAAAAACGCTTACCTAAGTAAGAGCATGGCTTTTAGAAAATTATAAAACTATTTCGTTACTTGATAAAGACCCAACCAGGCATTTACTTCTTTACTTGCTAAATATTGAGATTTAAAAAACTCTAATTTTTTACACATATTAGTATCGCATAATTCTTTTAATTTTTTATCAAAACCGTATTCTTCATGGATACCTTCATTAATTGTGAAGCATATCAAACCTTTGTTTTTAGTAATTCTTACAAATTCATCTAGAGCCTGTGGTTTAACATGTGCATATGTGAATGTACCTACACACATTACTGAATCAAATTTGTTATCTTCATGATTAATCCTTTTATTAAGATCTGCTTTTTCTAGTAATTGATAAAGATTTTTTGGAACTAAATCTAAAAGATTTTGAGAGAGATCAGCGCCATAAAAGTTTTTAAAACCATACTTCTTTAATTCAACTCCAACTAATCCTGTACCACAACCTGCATCATAGATTTTAATTTCTTTATTGTTTGAATACTTATTAAATATTTCTGAAGTTTCCTTTGGACCGGTATAGTTCCAATCAGACATATCTTTATCGTATTTATTTTCCTTACCCCAATCATCATAGAATTTCATCACATCCTCTGTTTTTTTAAGGGTATGTAGTGGAACTTTATTTCCTATATCCTTCTGTGCCATCGATTAAATAAATTTTCTAAGTAAGTGCCTTAGTTTACCTTCTGAGGAGTCATAATCAATATAACAACCTTGCAAAAATCTATTTCCTTCGTTTGAATTAAATTCGGTTCTACCATGTAAAAGTCTATAATTGTCCATCATCAACAAATCACCAGGTTTTAATTTAAATTTTACTAAAAAATTATCTGAATTATACATTTCAGAAATTTTATTTCTTGCTTCATAGTATAAATCTAACTTCTCTTTATCTAAAGCAGGTACAAAATCTAATCTTGTACTAAATCTGACTTGTTTAACTTCTTTATTTTCATCCAATTCAATTAATTTACCCTCATTTTCCAAAACAACTTCTTTATCAACAAATCTAAACTTTACTTTCACTTCAGTTAGAATCTTAAAAAATTCAGGATGAGTATTTTTTAAATTTGCAGCTACCGAAAAGCCATCAACTAAAGTTGAGAGGCCTCCACTTACTTCATTCTTAATACAATGTAATAACTGGATATTTGGAACAGGTTTTCTATATGGATTGTCTGTATGTGGGGATAATGGCAAAGATGTATACGCTAAGTCATTTGGATTAGGTTTAGACTTAACATTGAAGTACTCACCGAAGTTTGTTCTTCTAATACTTCCTATTGAATTTGCAAAATTAACAATAAAATTATCTTTTATTGGAACATTAGAAATTACTACAAATCCATATTTATAAAATGATTTTAGAAGTTCAAGCATCTCGTTGCTTTCAAAAAAATTATTTTCAAATTTGAAATTTTTTATATTATTTAGACTAGAGTTCCATAACGATGGTCTTATTAGACTTCTCAAAAAAATATCTGATTTAAATTCTTCTTCTATTTTATTAATATCAATTTTTGATTTTACACCATCACTAAATTCTATATCCAATAACTTGTCTGTAATATTTACCTTGTTAATTTTTATATCTTTTAACAATGATGGATCGAAAAGACGTTGCTCAGTATTTTTATCTAAATGTTCTTTTTCACTTACCCTCTCCCTTAGCCAGATAGGGTGCAATTCCAATTTATTTGGACCTTCAAAAACAAATACTTTGTTATTTTGCTCTAATTCAATTTTCATTACAATATTAATACATTTCTCTAAAAATTTGCTTTTATCAAGCAAAATTAAATAGTATTAAGCTTTCCAACAGGCTCAAAAATAAATGAAAAATAAAGATTTTTATAATTTTCTAATTTCTTTAGCTAGAGATTTAAACAGATTCTATAAGTTAAAATTAAACAAAAAATTTAAAGCTAAAAATAAAGGGACCGAATCTAGTTACGATCCAGTAACAATTGCTGATAAAAAATTTGAGAAATTTATAAGATCAAAAATTAGCAGTAAATTTCCAAATCACTCAATTATTGGTGAAGAGTTTGGAATAAAAAATAAAAAAAGCGAATACACTTGGGTTATAGATCCAATAGATGGAACAAGATCTTTTGTCATTGGATACCCATCTTGGAGTAACCTAATTGCGGTGTGCTACAAAAATAAACCGATTATGGGTCTTGTAAATTTTCCAATCTTAAATAAATTTTATATCAATCAAGATAAAAAGACAGCATTTCTTTTTAGTGGTAAGAAAAAAATTAAATTAAAGTCTTCAAATTATAAAAAGTTTAAAGGTGTAAAGATTTCTGGAGATTTTCACGGTCAGTATAGTTTAGATAAACTTAAAAAAGTTAAAAAACTATTACCACGAATGCAGTTTCCATGTATGGACGCATTAAGTTATTCGCATTTTTGTGAGGGTAAAATTGATACGGTTTTTCAAAGTGGAAATAAAATTTGGGATATTTATCCACTTATTCCTATAATAAAAGCTTCAGGAGGAATAGTTACTAACTGGGAAAATAAAGAAGATTTTAAAAGTGGCAATGTATTGGTTTCCTCGAGTAAATTAGTACACTTAAAAATGTTAAAGTTATTAAAGCCTTTAAACTAACTTAAGGATTTATTTATTTAATTAATTAAACTAAAATATTAATCATAGGAGGAATATGAGTATTTTTAAACCAATTAAAGAAAACGAAGTAAAGGGCAAAGTAAAAAGTATATTTAACGAAATTAAAAAAACCCGTAAAATAAAAAAAATTCCAAATTTTTGGAAATCAATAGCACATAACCCCAAACTTTTAGAAAGAACATGGAATAATTTAAAAGAAATTATGAGAGATGGAGCTTTGGACTCTGTAACAAAAGAACTAATTTACGTTGCTGTTTCAATAACAAATAGTTGCGATTATTGTACTAGATCACACACTTATGCCGCAAAAAAAAAAGGTGCAACAGAGCAGATGATTAAAGAAATGATTGATGTAGTTGGTATAGCTAATCAAAATAATAAACTTGTTGAAGCTTATCAGGTTGAAGTAGACAAAATTTACAAATGATATGAGTAATTTAATTGGATATGTATATTTATTATTGGCAGTTGTACTTGGTATAACATCCAATGGATTTTTAAAAACCACTAACGGTTTTACCAATATAGGCCCAACCATTATGTGCATGGTTACAATACTTCTTTGCATATTTTTTTTAGCAAAAGCTATGATGATAATACCTGTTGGATTTACCTATGCGACTTACGGAGGTTTAACTATAACAGCAGTAACCATTTTTGGAATTTTTAAATATAACCAAATTCCAAACATATACGGCATTGTTGGGATCGTTATGATTGTCATAGGTGTAATTCTTGTAAACTTATTGGGTAAAACAAATTAGAATCTACAGAAGTAGGACAATTTTGAGTAGGACAATTCTACATACCTACAAATATTGAATAATATTAGTTTAAGTCTAAAAGATAAAAAATGAATCAATTTAATTTATCAGACGGAACATATATAAGATTTTCAGAGCGAGGAGAGGGCCCAAACTTATTACTTTTACATACAATCAGAAATAGGATTGAGTATTATGAAAAAGTACTCCCTTTATTGACCAAAAAGTTTAAAGTTTTTTGTATTGAGCTACCAGGTCATGGAGACTCACCAATTAATAAAGAAACAAATTACAATATTGAATTTATAACCAACTCAATAATAGAATTTATCGATCAAAAACAATTGGAAGACATAACTATAGCAGGAGAGTCGATCGGCGCTGTATTAGCATCAACAGTAGCAATTAAAATTCCTTCAAAAGTAGAAAAGATTTATTGTTTTAACCCATATGATTATGACACAAAATTTGGCGAAGGTGTGTCTAGAGGCAACCTTATTTCAAAATTTTTGTTCTTACATATGCGTCTTCCTTTTGGAATAGGTTATTTTTTTAGTAAACTTGAGTGTTTTCCTATTTTATGGGTCATTTTTAGAGGAGGAGTTTTTAAAAAACAATCAATTCTAAAAAGCTATATATCCTCGTTAGCCAGGTCTATTAGGAAAAAACATTTTACTTATCACGAAAGAAATATATTTTTTAATTTTATATTATCCTCAAAAAAAAAGGAAATTTATAACAATCTAAAAACAGATGTTCACCTTATTTATGGAGATCATGATTGGTCTAATAATTTAGAAAGAGAAGAAACAATGAAATTATTAGGATTAAATTCTTTTGAAGTAATGAAAGATACTGGTCATTTTTCTTTTTTAGAGTCACCTATGAAAGTTGCAGAGTTAATAAAGGCATGAATATTTACTACTTATTATTGTCTGCGATATTTTTAGGAATAATCTTAATGTATATTTTTAAGAAACCTTCTAAAGATGAAATTAAAAAATTTGAAAGCAAAGACCAAGATAAAATAAATTGGTCTAAAATGGGTTTTTAATTTTTTTATTTAAAGTATAATCAATTTATGTGTGGCAGGTACGTAATTACCAAACCAGTTGAAAAAACTGTTAAAATTGTAAAATCATCGACAACAGTTAAAGATGATGAAAACTTTAATGCACACCCAAGTCAAGTATTACCAATTATAAAATCATATTCAAATGGCAAGACTTTAGAGTTAGTGAAGTGGGGAATGGTACCATCATGGGCAAAACAAAAAGATTTTAGGCCTTTGATAAATGCCAGAATAGAAACGATTGATGAGAAAGTTTCTTTTAAAAAACTTATAAAAACAACAAGATGTGTTGCTGTAATGGATGGCTTTTATGAATGGAAACGATCTAAAGAGAGCAAAACTCCATTTTATTTCACGAGAGAAGATAAAAAACCTTTATATGTTGCAGGCATTTTTGAAAATAATGAGTTTTGTTTAATTACAGAAGAGGCTAGTGAAAATGTTATGGATATTCATCATAGACAACCAGTAATTTTAGATAATAACGAAATTAATAATTACTTAGATCTTAAAAAAGATGGAAAAAAATACCTTAGTCAGATTAAGAAAGTCCCTTTAAATTTTTATGAGATATCTAAAGAAGTTAACAAACCCACAAATAACTATCCATCATTGATTAGTAAGTTAAACCAATAATGGATTTAACTAAGTATAAAAATAAAAGTAGAATTCTATTAATCAAATACCCAAATTATAAATTAAAAGATTACTTAAATATTAAGTATGTTTATCAAAAGCATATAAAGAAATTTCACAAAAGACATATAAAATTAATTACAAAAATAGATAAGAAAGGTTTTAAAATAAATTTTATTGACTTTGATGGAAAAACAAAAAAAGTGTTGAATAAAGTTAATACCAATAGTTTATTTAAATATATTGATACTTTAAAAGTTAGTAGCGCAGTAAAACCAATAAATTTATCTCTATTTTCAGACTATAATCCTAAAACTACTACACATGGATTAGGTTTTAAAAATAAAGAAAAAGCTTTGTATACAGTTGATAAGATTAAAAATAGACCAATAAAATATCAAGTTAATGTAATTGCAACTATGTTAGGACGTGCAAAAAAACACCCTCATAAAACAAAAGAAATGAAAGATGCTATAAAAGTCTTTAGTAAATGGATGTCTAATTATAAAAAAAATTCTAAGAAGTAATCTTATCAACAAATTTTTTAACTACCGGAGCAAGACTTAATACAGTTATAATTGCAATTGGTAAACTTACAGACCAAGCTTTCAAAAACCGTTTTATATATAATTCGTCTAGACCAGTATTAATATAAGTAATTAACAAAGTCATAATAAGACTTGTAAAAAATCCTACAATTAATGTAAAAAGCAATTGAGAGTATTTTTTTGGTAACATTTATTTAGGTAATTTTGTTGCTCCAGTTTCTTGATGAATTATTTTACCATCTTTAAATTTAAAGTGATTTATTTTTTCATCGCATTAAACATGCTTAGAGTATCATCAAAAGTCATCATAGTAATCATTTTTCCACTATCACTTACTTCAAAGTAATGACCAAACATAGTTTCCATACCATCGGCAGACCCTTTTACTCTTACAAAAACTTTATTTCCTTCACTCATCATATCTATAGGTTCAACTTTAAAGTTGGACCATTTTTCTGGAATTTTAGAAAATGCTCCCATCATTGCTTGTGGGCCTTTGTGCACCCCCGACAAGGGATGAACACCTTCTTTTCCAGGGAAAGTCCAAGTAGTATTTTCATCTACCAATTCTTTAAAAAAAGTCTCCATGTCATGTTTATTAAAAAGATCATAACCTAACTTTACTCTTTCTTCTGCATTCATTTGTTTCTCCCTTCAATATTATTTTCCTGGTTTAATTACACTGTTAGCTGCATTTGCTGCATTACTAAAAGCTTTATTATAGTCAATTACCTCATGAACCATTAAATCATCCATAAGACCAGAATTTTTAAAAGCTATTTTTAATGCAACGGCTTGTTCATATTCCCCTTCAACGCAAGAAATTACATCAAATCTACCTCTAACCCACTCGTAAGAAATAAGCTTTAAACCAGCTGCCTCTGTTACCTTTTTTGTAGAAGCAAATCTGTCTGCAGTTGGTTCATTCTGCATCCTCTTCATTAGTTCTCCACTTATCTTGCCTATTAAATAAAATTTTGCCATTTTTTTCTCCTTTTGCTTATTAGTTAATTATACTCCTTTAATTATAATTATATTACCTTCAGAATTTTTTTGACGCAGTTCTTTAACTGGCTTGTATAAATCTGAGTTATACCACTCCAATGCTTTTTCATAAGTGGGAAATTCAATTATAACATTTCTGGTATAATCCCATTTACCTTCCATAGAAATATACTCGCCAGCTCTTACAACATATTTACCACCGAATTGTTTTATAGTTTCAGGAACTTGCTCTGCGTAAACTTTAAAGCCTTCTTTGTTGGTCATATTAATTTGAGCGATTACGTAACCAGGCATTTTAAATCTTTTTTTACTTAGTTTCTAAAGTCCATGATGTTTCCACACTCTTCTGGATCAGTCTCAAACATACTGTTCATATCGCCAAGTTGTTCTATGATTGCTTCTTTGCTTTCAGCTTCCCATCTACAAAATACTTTCATAGAATCTCCTGCTCCGACCATAGTAACTAAACATCTTGCTTTTTCACCTGTTACACCTTTTTTAAGATCTTCGTGTGGAGTTGAAGTTACAAAATCCATAAATTTTTTCTTCATCTCTTCAGATTTAAATATGTGTGTTGCTAAATAGTTTTTCATTATTTTCCTTTCATTTAATTAAACTTAATCTTTTATATTAAACAAAAGTAAACTTTTTATTACAAATGAGAAATGCGTTTATTTGGGGTCTAAAATTACACTATAACCTTTAAAATATTAATAGTCGTCTGTAGGTTGTATTAAAATAATTTATTTTTCCAAGTTTTTGGAGTGATCTTATTTTTAATTTCTAAATTATAATTATACTCAAATTTCTTGGTTCCATTTTTTTTAATGAATTTTACAACTTTATCAATAGAGTCGTGTAAATTAACAGTTGTTTTATAATTTAAAAATTTTCTAGCCTTATCAGATGAGCAAATTGCATTTTTTACCTCATTAGGTCTATCTTCAACATATTTTGCCTGCTCGTTAAATTGTAATTTATTACACAAGATATCATATAGCTCATTTATAGATATAGTATCTTCATCAGGTCCAATATTAAAAATTTCAGACTTAATTTTTTTATCTGTTGCCAATTTATCTAGACAATAAATACAATCTACAATATCAGAAAAATTCCTAGTTTGTTTACCATCTCCATAAATTATAGGTCTACGTTTTTGAAGCATAAGATTAATCATTATTGAAACAACATTTCTATATGGATCGTCATATTTTTGTTTTGGACCAATTATGTTATGTGGTACAGCAATATTATATTCAACACCATGTGAGTCAGCTAAAATTTTTAATACTTGTTCCGCAGCTAATTTTGATACACCGTAAGGGTCAACCGGATTTACATTTTGATTTTCTGCAAAAGGAGGTTTGACATTTCCATATCTTGCCATAGATGAGCAAAAAACAATCCTTTTTACTTTATTCTGAATTGCTGCTGTAAAAACAGAAACAGATCCGATAAAATTACTCTTACATATTAAATATGGTGCAAACGTCGATAAACCTTCGTGTGGATATGCTGCAGAGTGGATAACAATATCAACACCTTTCATAATTTTAGACATCTCATCTAAATTTTCACAATCAGCTTTGTAAAATTTAATTTTTTTTGAACTTATATTTTTTTTTGTTCCTCCAACTAAATTATCACATCCTGAAACTTTGTAATTTTTAGCTATGTAATAATCTGCAAGATTTGCGCCTAAAAAGCCAGCTATACCAGTTATGAAAATATGCATTTACACTGTTTGTATCAAAATTTAGATTTAATGGTAGTCCATAATACCTTTAAACCATAAGGGATTGATTTTAGATGAGAAACTTCGTCTCCATAATGCGTTGGGATGTAAATTTCTAATAATTTTAACTTATTTTTTAACAACTCTATTATTATTTCAGTATCAAAATGATAATAGTTTGCCTTATCCTTAAAACTAATCTTTTTTAACGAACTCACTTTAAAAGATCTATATCCAGAATGAAACTCACTTATTTTAGAATTTAGAATTAAATTTTGTACAAATGTTAATAAGATATTTCCTAAAAATTTATAAACTGGCATGCCACCTTTCAAAGCACTTTTATAAGAAATCATTCTTGAACCAAATACCGCATCTAAACTTTCATCGTCAAATTTTAAAATAAAATTGGGTATTTCCTCTGGTGCATATTGACCATCACCGTGAACCATAATGGCATAATTAAATTCATTATCTATAGCATATTGAAAAGCATATTTTTGAACACCACCGTATCCCAGATTGATAGTTGAATTGTAAACAGTGATAGAATAGTCAAAATTTTTTGTAGCTCGCAAGATCTCTTCATATGTTTTATCTTTAGAATAATCGTTAATAATTAATATTTTAATATCATGATGTTGAAATATTTCTTTAGGTATTCTTTCTATCACAGAGTAAATTTTTTTTTCGACATTATAAGCTGGTATAAAAATAAGAATTTTTTTTTTAATATTTGAATGGTTCATATTTAAAATTTACAACATTATTTCCAGCTGAAAACTTAATACTTTTATAGGAGTTCATCAATTTTTCTATAACAACTAAATTTTTGTTAATTTTTGCTGTCCAAAAATTATCGTGATTATCTATATAATTCAACCATCCTTCACTATCCGAGTAAAATTCGATATTAACTTGATTATTACTAAAACTATTTATTATATAATTTATATTATTAGTTGCCTCAAAATTTTTTG
>CACGCL010000006.1 GCA_902571525.1 uncultured Pelagibacteraceae bacterium | reverse complement strand
GTTTAAATTGACTGTTGCACTTGTAAAACTGCCCGCTTCCGCAACTGCGTGAAATATTTTTAATTTGTCCCAATCCATTATTTGTTGACATTAATTATGTATCTTCCAGAAGTTTTACCTTCTAGCATTTTAGGATACTCTACCAAAAGTTCTTCAAGACCTATTTCCTTAATAGATTTGTCTAATAATTCAAAATCTATAAGTTTTGAGACTTCATCCCATAAAAACTCTCTTCTTTTTATTGACACACTAACAGAGTCAATACCCCAAAGTTTTACACCCCTAATAATAAACGGCATTACTGTAGTGTTTAATTTAATACTTGATGCATTACCACAAGCAGCAACAATACCATTTGGTTTGATATGGGTAAGTATATTTGCCAATATATTTCCACCTACAGTATCAACAGCACCATCATACATTCCTTTATCTAATGGCCTTGCCTCTTTGTCTAAATCACCTGATTTTATTATGTTTTTTGCACCTAATGATTTTAAGTAATCTTCATTAGGTTTAGTTGTTGCAGCTGTAACATTGCAACCCATTTTACTAAGTATCATCACTGCAATACTACCAACTCCTCCGGAAGCTCCAGTTACGATTACATCATTTACTTTTTCACCTAATAACAAAACTTCTCTAGTTTGTTTTGTAGTAAAAGCGCATTGAATTGCTGTCATTCCAGCTGTTCCTAACATCATTGCTTGTCTGGAGGTTATATTTTTAGGTTTTTTTACTAAAAAATTTGAATTTACTTTTGCAAATTGAGAATATCCACCAAAATAAATTTCACCTACTCTCCATCCTGTTTGTATTATTTCATCACCCTCTTTAAATTTATCACTTTCACTTTTAACTACTGTTCCTGAAAAATCTATACCTGGAATGTGTGGAAACTCCTTAACTAATCTTGCTCCATTCTTTAAAATTAAAGCATCTTTAAAATTTAATGTGGAGTAATCAACTTTTACTAAAACATCTCCATGTTTTAAAAATGACTTTTCTACACTTTTTATTTCTCTTGAAAAATTTTCGCCCTCTTGATTTACAATTAAAGCTTTAAAATGATCAGACATTTATTAATTTGGCTTATTAGATTTTGCTACTAATAAACCTCAGATATCTATTTTGACAAGCAAGGTCATCTTTAAACTTACCTAAATAATAATTAGTTATAGTTGTAGCTTGTTCCTTCCTAATACCTCTAGTAGTCATACATTGATGAGTTGCATTAATTGAAACTGCAACGCCTTTTGCCTCTAAAGCATCCATTAGGGTTGTTGCTATTTGTTTTGTTAGCCTTTCTTGTGTTTGCATTCTTCTAGCAAATACTTCTACAACTCTTGCAAGTTTACTTAAACCCACAACTCTCTCATTTGGGATATAAGCCACATGTGCGATCCCTAATATTGGTGCCATGTGGTGTTCACAATGACTTTGTACTGATATATTTTTTTGAATGACCATATCATTATAACCTTCTACATCGCCGAAAGTTTTACTTAAAATTTTGCTGGGATCCTCGGTGTAACCTTTGAAATACTCTCTGTATGCTTTTAAAACTCTTTTAGGAGTTTCAAGCAACCCTTCTCTATTCGGATCTTCTCCTATCCATTTTAATATTTTTACAAAAGCTTCTTTTGCTTCTTCATCTGATACTTCGTTGGCAATAATTGGCTTATTTTGGTCTTTAACTAATTTCATCGTGATAGTTATATATATAATTTAGTATTTTTAAAATATTTATTATAATAATTTATGTGCTAAATACTTCTTAAAAATGTTTAAAAAAAGAGAAAATGTCACAGATATAGAGGAAGGAGATTTGTTATCTCCTAAATTTGACAATGATGGATTAATTCCAGTTATAACAACTTGTTCAACAACTAAAGAGATTTTAATGCATGGGTATATGAACATTGAGGCTTTTAAAAGAACTATTGAGACTAAAGAGGCGCACTACTGGAGTAGATCTAGAAACCAAATTTGGCATAAAGGTAGAACAAGTGGTTTTGTTCAGAAAGTTATTGAAGTTAGAATAGATGATGACCAGGACGCAGTTTGGTTAACAGTTGATATTGGTTCAGGATCGAGTTGTCATGTGGGTTATCGGTCTTGTTTTTACCGATCTGTTCCACTTGGTAAGATTGAAAATGCAAGAGAAATAAAAATGAAATTTGAAGAGAAAGAAAAGAAGTTTGACCCTAAAGTTGTTTACAAGGATCAACCAAATCCAACTAAAATATAATGTCAAAAAAAATAGATATAATAAGTCCCTTTGGACCTAAGTTAGCAAAAATAAAACTTAGTAAAAAAATTGTAAAAGATATCAATCAAGAAGTTGAAAGAATTATTTTAAATGAAAAGAAGTCTAAAAAAAAAGATTATTCTAAAAAATTAGTCGGTGAAGTTTATCAAGAAATTGAGTTATCTAAAAATTTTATAAATAGAAAACTCAAAAATTTTATTCAAGGAAAGGTAAAAAATTATTTGAAAAATACAATTCACAAAACAGCAAATAAAATAGATATAAAAAATTTTTGGGTTGTTCGGCAATTTAAGAATGAATATAATCCAGTGCATTATCATGATGGAAATATATCTGGTGTAGGATATCTCAAAATACCGAAATACTTAAATTACAGTAAAAAGAAAAAAAAAACTAATGGGACAATAGATTTTATAAATGGGTCCAGAATGTTTTTAAATAATAGTATTTATAATCATTTGCCAAAAGTAGGTGATTTAATTTTGTTTCCAAACTATCTTATGCATACAGCATATCCGTTTATAGTAGACGGAGAAAGAAGATCGTTTTCTTTTAATATTGAATTGGATAAAAAAACTGCTGACATTTTTCATGACTAAAAAACAAAGGAATGTTCTTGGTGAAGATCTAGAATTATGTTCAGTAAACCCGTTAACTGGTTGGTTTAGAGATGGTTGTTGCAATACAGATGAAAATGATACAGGTGTACACACAGTCTGTGCAAAAGTATCTAGTGAATTTCTAAATTGGTGTAAAGAGGCTGGTAATGATTTAATTACTCCTCATCCAGAGTTTGGTTTTCCTGGATTAAAAGACGGAGATAGCTGGTGTGTTTGTGCTAGCTGGTATGCAAAAGCAGTTGGTGCAAATAAAGGTTGTCCTATCTTTTTAAAAAGAACACACGAAAATACATTGAAAATTATACCGATAGAGACTTTAAAAAAATACGCTATAGACTTATCTTAGATTACATATTGCCATATTTTGGACCACCACTGCCTTCAGGTGTTACCCAGGTAATGTTTTGGGATGGCTCTTTAATATCACATGTTTTGCAATGAATACAATTTTGTGCATTTATAACAAATTTAGGGACTTCATTTTCAATTTGGACCTCATAAACTCCTGCTGGACAATATCTTTGTGCAGGCTCATCATATTTTTCTAAATTATACTTAATTGGCAACTCTGCATCTTTTAATTTAAGATGAACAGGTTGGTTATCTTCGTGGTTTGTACCTGTTAAATACACCGAGCTAGTTTTATCAAAAGTTAAGATATTATCAGGCTTAGGATACTCTATAACTGGCATTTCATTAGCTGGTTTTAGAGTTTCATGATCTGCATGTTTATGTTTTAACGTAAATGGCAATTTTCCTCTAAATAATATTTGGTCTATTCCAGTAAAAATAATTCCTAAAATTAGACCCCAGCTAAAACTCGGTTTTACATTTCTAGCGGCATATAATTCTTCATATACCCAACTTTTATTAAATTTTTCCTCATAAATAGACAAATCTTTTTTATCGTTTAAATGTTCAAAAATTGTTTCAGCAGCAATTAATCCACTCTTCATGGCTGTATGAGATCCTTTTATTTTAGGCATATTTAAAGTTCCAGCATCGCATCCTATTAACAAAGCACCAGGCATATACATTTTGGGTAAACTTTGAATACCACCCTCGATTAGTGCTCTTGCACCATAAGAAATTCTTTTACCACCACTAAGCATTTTTGAAATTGCTGGGTGTGTCTTAAATCTTTGGAATTCATCAAAGGGAGATAAATGAGGATTTTTATAATCTAAACCAATTACATATCCAAGATAGACTTCTTTATTTTCCGCATGATATATAAAACTTCCACCATAAGTATTATTATCTAATGGCCATCCTGCAGTATGCATTACTAAACCCTCTTGGTGATTTTTTTCATCTAGTTTCCATATTTCTTTAAATCCAATTCCATATTGTTGAGGATTTTTTCCATTACTTAAATCAAACTTTTTAATTAAATTTTTTCCTAAATGTCCTCTACAACCTTCAGAAAAAACTGTAACTTTTGCATGAAGTTCCATTCCTGGTTCATAACTATCTTTTTTTTCACCTTTTTTATCTAAACCCATGTCTTGGGTAACTACTCCTTTTACTGAACCATCTTCCTTATATAAAACTTCTGAGGCTGGAAAACCTGGAAAAATTTCTACGCCTAAAGCTTCAGCTTGCTCGGCCAACCATCTGCACAAATTTGCAAGGCTTATAATATAATTTTTGTGATTTTGTTGAACCTTAGGAAGCAACCATGTTGGCCAACTTAAAGACTTCTTTTTACCTAAAAATAAAAATTTTTCTTTTGTAACTTTCGTCTTTACAGGTGAGTTTAGTTCTTTCCAATTTGGTATTAGCTCATCTAAAGCTCTTGTTTCAAATACATTGCCAGATAAAATATGAGACCCTATCTCGGCACCCTTTTCTAAAACACAAACATTAATTTCTGAATTAAGTTGTTTAAGTTTTATTGCTGTAGCTAAACCGGATGGTCCGCCACCTACAATCACAACATCGTATTCCATAACTTCTCTAGTCATGAATTACTTTTGAATACTATTTAGTTTATTTAGTTCGTCTAAAAATTGAGGAAGTGCTTCGAACAAGTCAGCTTCTAATCCATAATCTGCAACACTAAATATTGGAGCTTCTCCATCTTTGTTGATTGCAACAATTATTTTGCTTTCTTTCATGCCCGCAAGATGTTGTATCGCTCCAGATATTCCAACTGCTATATACAAATCAGGTACAACTACTTTACCTGTTTGACCAACCTGGTGATCATTTGTAATGTAACCCGCATCGACAGCAGCTCTTGACGCTCCTATTGCAGCATTAAGTTTATCAGCGATAGCAGTAATTAATTTAAAGTTATCTGAATTTTGCATTCCTCTTCCACCTGAGATAACAACTCTGGCAGTACCCAATTCTGGTCTATCTGATTTAATTTCCTCTCTTTTAACAAATTTTGAACTTTCAAATTTTTCACCTGGTTCCGACTTTACTATTTCTGCTGAACCACCAGTTGAGGGGGCTGGATCAAAAGAAGTAGGCCTTATAGTTATGCATTTTTTTTTATCAGTGCTTTTTACAGTAGCAAATGCATTTCCAGCGTAAATTGGTCTCAAAAATGTGTCTTCTGAGATTACATTTATAATATCGCTAATTTGAGATGTGTCCATTAATGCTGCAACCCTTGGCATCAAATTTTTTCCAAATGTATTAGCCGAAGAAACAATTTGTGAATAGTTGTCTGCATGTTTTATAATTGTTGAAGTATAGTTTTCTGCTGTAAAATTTTCAAAAATTTCATTATCGACATGTATTACTTTTTTAACTAATGGAATTTCACTTGCAGCCTTTGCAACGCTTTCTGATTTATTTCCAAGGATTAAAACGTGCAAATCTTCATTAATTTTGGATGCAGCTGTTACTGCATTATATGTAAATGGTCTTAATTCTTTATTGTTATGCTCTGCTATTAATAAAACTGACATTTATATTACTTTAGCCTCATTTTTTAATTTTTGAACCAATTCTGTAACACTTGCGACTTTAATACCCGCTTTTCTCTTTGGTGGCTCTTCTACTTTAATTTGCTCTATTCTTGCTTTTGTATCAACCCCTAAATCACTTGCATTTAACTGTTCTAAAGGTTTCTTCTTTGCCTTCATTATATTTGGTAATGAAGCATATCTTGGCTCATTTAATCGTAAGTCACAAGTTACAATCGCTGGTATATTGACTTCAATAGTCTCCAAACCTTCATCAATTTCTCTTGTAACTTCTAAAGATTTTTCTTTCACATCTATTTTAGACGCAAATGTAGCTTGAGGCCAATTTAAAATCGCAGCTAACATTTGGCCAGTTTGATTACAATCATCATCAATTGCTTGTTTGCCCATGAAAACTAAATCTGGATTCTCTTTTTCGACAATCTTTTTTAATATTTTTGAAACTGCAAGTGGCTCTATTATTCCTTCAACTTTAACATGAATTCCTCTATCTGCTCCAACTGCAAGAGCTTTCCTCACTGTCTCTTGGGCTTTGTCATCGCCGATTGTAATGGCAACAACTTCTTTTGCTTTACCAGATTCTTTAATTTTAACAGCTTCTTCAATTGCATTATCGTCTGGTGGATTGGTGGACATTTTGACATTGTCAGTCACAACACCTGTTCCGTCATCTTTAACTCTTATTTGAACGTTATAATCTATTACTCTTTTTACAGCTACCAATATTTTCATTATGCCCTCAATAATTTATTTTCTGGATCATAAGGACTCTCATCCAAAATTGTTGCATCATATTTGTCACCTAAAATTTCAACTTTCAATTTTTGTCCTACGTTTCCTAATTCTGGTTTTACCATTCCTAAAGCAATTGATTTACCTAATCTAAAACCATAGTCCCCACCAGTTGCTCTACCAATCACACTTCCATTTTCATATATAGGATTATTTCCTAGAACATCTGCATCTTTTGGATTGTGAATTTCTAACGTTACTAATTTATTATTAAATCCTTTTTCTCTCCATTTATTTAATGCTTCAAGTCCAATAAAACTTCCTTTATTTGGGTGAATAAATCTGTCTAAGCCGCTTTCATATGGTGAATATTCGATTGATAATTCTGTTCCAACTAATTTATAAGATTTTTCAACCCTTAAACTATTCATTGCTCTTATACCGAAAGGTTTGATACCTAAATCTTTTCCAGCCTCAACTATTTTATCAAAAATATGATTTTGATATTCAATTGGGTGATGAAGTTCCCATCCAAGTTCTCCAACAAAATTAACTCTCATCGCGTTAACAGGTGCATGGCCTACATCAACCATTTTAGAACTTAACCATTTAAAGTTGTCGTTTGAAAAATCATCTTTTGATACTCTGCACATCAATTCTCTTGCTTTTGGTCCAGCTACAACTAAAACACCATTGCTATTAGTTAAGTTCTCGAATTGAACTGACCCATCGTCAGGCATCCATCTTAAAATCCAATCATGGTCTAATCTTTGATAAGCCCCAGCAGAAACTAGATAAAAACTAGTTTCAGACTCTCTCATAATTGTAAATTCTGAGTGAACTCCTCCTTTTGTATTTAGTGCATGACAAAGATTAATTCGTCCTGACTTTTTGGGTAATTTATTTGCTACTAATTTATCTAGAAAAGCCTCAGCACCAGGTCCTTTTATTCTGCATTTTGCAAAAGCCGTCATATCTAAAAGGCCAACATTTTCTTTTACATTTTTGCATTCTTTTTCTACAGCTGTGAACCACTTAGATCTTCTAAATGACCAATCATCCTTTTGCTCCATTCCATCTGTTGCGAAAAAATTTGGTCTTTCCCATCCAAATTTTTGACCAAACACAGCACCTAAATTTTTCATTCTGTCGTAACATGGTGCAGTTCTTAGTGGTCTTGCAGCAGGTCTTTCTTCATCAGGGAAATGATTTATAAAAACATGGCTATAAGCTTCTTCATTTTTTTTGATTAAATATGATTTAGAACAGTAGTCTCCGTATCTTCTTGGTTCTACACCCAACATATCAATAGTAGGTTCACCATCTACAATCCACTCAGCTAATTGCCAGCCAGCACCACCTGCAGCAGTTATTCCAAAACTATGTCCTTCGTTAATCCAAAAGTTTTTTAATCCCCATGCTGGTCCAACAATTGGATTTCCATCTGGTGTATAACAAATTGCTCCGTTATAAACTTTTTTAACTCCAACTTCACCGAAAGCTGGCACTCTGTGAATTGCGCCTTCGATGTGCGGCGCTAACCTATCTAAATCTTCTTGAAATAATTCATACTCCGACTCTTTTGAGGGTCCGTTGACATAACATGCGGGGGCACCATCTTCATAAGGGCCTAAAATTAATCCACCTGCTTCTTCTCTCATGTACCACCTACTATCACTGTCTCTTAAAACTCCCATTTCTGGTAAGCCTTCTTTTTTTCTTTTTTGAATTTCAGGATGAGGTTCTGTTACAATATATTGATGTTCAACAGGAATTACAGGTATGTCTATTCCTACCATCTTACCAGTTTGTCTTGCAAAGTTTCCTGAGCAAGAGATTACATGCTCACACTCTATTGATCCTTTGTCTGTTTCAACTACCCAGCCATTTTTAATTTGTTTAATTCCTACGACATTTGTGTTTCTATAAATTTCCGCACCTCTATTTCTTGCACCTGTTGCTAGTGCTTGAGTTAAATCTGCTGGCTGTATATATCCATCTTGTGGATGTTGAATAGCACCGACTAAATCTGATGTATTACATAGTGGCCAAATTTCTTTTACTTGTTCTGGAGTTAAAAATTTAACATCAACCCCGATTGTTTGAGCTACACCTGCATACTGAAAATATTCGTCCATTCTATCTTTATTGTTGGCTAATCGAATATTTGAGACTCTACTAAAACCAACATTTTTTCCTGTCTCTTCTTCTAAGCTGCCGTACAAATTTACTGCGTATTTATGTAATTGACCAACTGAATAACTCATGTTGAATAAAGGTAAAAGTCCTGCCGCGTGCCAAGTGGAGCCTGAAGTTAATTCTTTTCTTTCAACTAAAACTACATCTGACCAACCTTTTTTTGCTAAGTGATAAAGGGCGCTAACGCCTACCACTCCACCACCAACAACAACAACTTTACTTTTAGATTTCACAATAAGGTTTTACTAAATTTTGATTATTAACGAAACATAAATTTTGCTAATCATCTTCAAAGTCTCGCCAATCTTTTATATACATGAGATAGCCTGCTACAGTAACGCTAATAGCACCTGCAACCATTCCACAATTAAGACCTACTGCTTTACCCCAAAAATACCATCCAATTTGGTTTGCACCGATAGGTGGTAGACAAAGGATTGCCATTAAAATTGGTATTCTTAGATAAAAAGGAGGCTTGGACATATTGTGAAATTACCAAAATGTGAATTTTAATATATAATTCTAATGACGCACTATGACAAAAAAAATATTAATTATATTAAGCATTTTAGCTCCTTTTATAACTTTTTATTTTATAAAAATAGCTTTTAAATTATCGAATAAAAAAGTTCCATTTATAACCTTATCGATAGCTAGCTTAATGCTTTTAATTCTTACTTTAGTTTACTTTAGATTCGACAATAATTTTTCTCCAGACACAAAGTATTCACCACCTAAAATGGAGAATGGTAAAATAAAGCCAGCAGAGAATAATTAAACCGAAGAGCCTAATATTTTAGGAGCTAAAACAGCAGTTGTTAACCAACACCCTTTAAGTGGTCCATCTTTATTATATTTTTCAACTTGCCATTTAAATTTATAAAATTTTTTGTCTTTACCTAAAATAGTTACTTCATAAGTTGCAACATTTTCATTTATAAATATCTCATTAATTTCATGCGCTTTATGATTAATTAAAATTGAATATGAATCTTTTTTTATCATCGCTTTAAACTTATCATAAGGTCCCGTAAAAATTTTATTTTTTGGATGTGCAAATTCCCAAGTTTGCATAATACCGTAATCCTCTTTGGGCATATTATTTTTTTGCAAACCACTTAATTGAATTTTAACAACTTCTGACGGCAAAATAGATATATTTGGTTTCAAAATTTCTGCGTAAGAAAATTGAGTATATAAAGAAAATATAATTAACAATAATGGTTTAAAAATTTTAAAATTCACAAATTTATAATATAATATTTAAATACAATTTTAAGAAAAAATGACACTTTATTTAAATTCGAAGAAAATAATCAAGGACTGGACAGATTACAATGGGCACATGAATGTCGCATATTATGTTTTAATCTTTGATTTGTTTGGGGCAGAGATATTAATGAATAGATTTCACATGGGAGAGGAGTCTGCTAAAACTAATAAAAAAAGTACTATGGTTGTTGAGTCACACATTACTTATAATGAGGAAGTAAAAGAGGGTGATGAAGTAGATGTAAATCTATTATACTTTGACCATGATAAAAAAAGACTCCAGTACAAGCTTGAAATGATACATAAAGAAAAAAAATATGTTGCATCTACGATTGAAACTTTATCACTGTATGTTGACTTAAGTCTAAGAAAAGTTGCAGAGTTTGAGGAAGAAAAAGTAAAAATTATGGATCAATATATTAAAGAAAATTCATCCAAGTTTATTCAAGAGAATTTAAAATTTTCAGGTAAATTAAAAAAATAAATTATAAACTTGCAGCTGTATTTTCTACGTCTTTTAAATATTGCTTTCTTTTTTCGTCTGATACAAATGGAACTTCAAAATATCTTCTATAGAGAACATCCTTAATACCACATATAAAAAAAACACCCCTTTTAAGTCTTCTAATTGGCATATTTAGAAAAAAAGTTGTAACTGCGAACCTTGGTGAACCGTAAGTACAAAATATAATGACTTTTTTTCCTTTTAAATTACCTTTTGGATAACCATAGTTTCCAAATAATTTTTTAAATGTGAATGCCCATGGTGGTGAAAGAACCCTATCTATCCAACCTTCGACAATTGCTGGCATTCGATAATTCCAAATCGGAGCTACCAAAACTATAATATCAGATTTATCAATTCTCTTTTGATGATCTAATACTACATCATCTGGCTTCTCACCTGCATAAACTGGATTAAACTTTTCTTTATATAAATCAACACAATCAACCGAATGTCCTTTTTTTTGAGCAGCCTCAGTAAAAGTATTCTTTATTGCTGCATTGAATGAGCTTTGATTATAATGTCCGTAAACTATAAAAATATTTTTCATTTTTCCCAGATTTGCTCTAATCTATTCTCTCTACCACAACCTTTTTTATAAAGTAAGTAATTAATAAAGTTAGTTTGATAATAGTTTTGGTGATAATCTTCTGCTTTATAGAACTTGTCAAAACTTTTAACGTAAGTTACTACACTTTTATTATATTCAAGTTCAATTTCTTTGATTTTATTTTCTATTATTTTTTTTTGTTCTTGGTTTTGATAAAAAGCAACAGATCTGTAGCTATAACCTTTATCACAAAATTGGCCAGCTTTATCAAATGGGTCAATATTTTTCCAAAATATATTTAATAAATTTTCAAAATTTGTAATTTTATTATCATAGACAATTTCAACTACCTCAAAGTGTCCTGTATTTCCGTAAGTTACTTCTTTGTATGTTGGGTTTTTTGTTGTACCTCCAGAATACCCAGATATCACATCTTTTACTCCTTGTGCTTTATCAAAAGATTCTTCCATGCACCAAAAGCATCCTCCACCGAAATAAACTTTTTTTAATTCTTCAGCAAATGCATTGGTATTAAATAACAAAAATGAAATTAAAAATATTCTCAGCATTTTATGGTTTGTTTAATTTTTTAATGCTGGAAAAACTGGATTAACTTTTTGAAAAATATTTTGATAATCCTGTTTAATGCAGCGATTAGAAATATACTTGATTTTTGCATCATTCGCTATTTTCTCTGCTGCGTCATTTTTAATTCCATACTGTAACCATAAAACTTTAGCGTTAATTTTTACTGCATCTTCTGCTATTGCTGGTGTTTCTTTAGATGGTCTAAATACATTAACTATATCTATCTTTTCATTTATATCGCCAAGTTTAGCAACAACCTTCTCACCATGGATTATTTCTCCTGCTGCAAATGGATTGACGGGTATAACTTTATAGCCAAAGTCTTGCATATATTTCATTACAATTGTTGAAGGTTTTCTTTTTAAATTTTTTCTATCCTCTTTTTCTTTTAAAGAACTAACTCCAATCATTGCAATTGTTTTTGAGTTTTTTAAAATTATTTCCAATTCTTGTTTCATCTATTTTTCCACCGCGGAGATCTTTTTCCTAAGAAGGCGGATATCCCCTCTTTTGCATCTTGTTTCATCATATTTAAAGTCATCATTTTACTGGTATATGTGTAAGCTTGTTTTAATGGCATCTCTAATTGTTTATAAAAAGCTTTTTTTCCAATTCTAATTGAAGCATTAGATTTAGATGAAATAACTTTCGCAACTTCTAGAACTTTTTTGTTTAGTTTTGATTTTGGATAGTAATCGTTTATTAAACCAATTTCTTTTGCATATTTTGCATTAATAGGCTCACCTGTTAAAAGCATTTTCATCATTCTTTTTCTATTAATTTTTCTACTCACAGCAACCATAGGTGTACTACAAAATAGACCTATATTTACTCCTGGTGTTGCAAATTTTGCATCTGATGATGAATAAGTTAGATCGCAACTCGCAGCTAACTGACATCCTGCTGCGTAAGCTGATCCGTGAACTTTTGCAATAACTGGTTTTCTACATTCAACTATATCAATCATTAATTTAGAACATAAATTGAATAGCTTTAAGTATTTAGATCTTACTTTTAAACCTTTAACCTCTTTTAAATTATGACCAGCGCTAAAACCTTTGCCATTTCCACTTATGACAATGACATGAGTTTTGTTGTCATTATTTAATTTTTTAAATATTTTTATTAAAGATCCTAATGTTTTAAAAGAAAGTGAATTATAAGTTTTAGGATCATTTATAATTATATTTTTAA
Source organism: uncultured Pelagibacteraceae bacterium (assembly GCA_902571525.1). GTDB lineage: Bacteria > Pseudomonadota > Alphaproteobacteria > Pelagibacterales > Pelagibacteraceae > Pelagibacter. The sequence continues at coordinate 49,736 of CACGCL010000006.1, read as the reverse complement.
TACCACTGCCTAAATCTTTTAATAAAACTGACATTTTACTCAAGTTCTCCCTCTTCACGCATTTTTTTTCTGATATTTGTTGCTGATATTTTTTGAATGTCCTCTGGTAATACTATTTCCTCTATCTTGTAACCAACTCCTCTACCGTAACAAATATTTGTAATATTGGGCACCAACATTATTTTAAATCTTCCCTCAAACTTTGGATTTAATCTTTCTTCAATTTTTTTTTTTACTGTTTCAAAATCAAAAGGATTATCATCAACTCCTTGGACATTTCTGATTTGGATGCAAACTTGTCCTGTTTTCTTTATAATTTCTTCAAACAGAGCGTAATGACCATCGTGGAATGGTTGCCAACGTCCAAGCATTTGTGCTGTTGGTTTTTTATTGTCCCATTGATAACTCATATATACCTCTTTTTTTGAGTTTAATCTTATTGAAATAAATTAAAAGACTTTATTTAATACAATATTAGCTTCTCTGTTTTCGCCTAAATTTGTTAAATCATCATTAACATTAAAGCTTAAATTTAAACCGTTTACATTTTTTTTAAATTCTAACTTCGATAATAAATTTTCTGAACCATTCAATGTAAATGCATATTCGGCACCTTCATGAGGTAAATATCCTATTGCAATATAAAGATTATCATTGTGACCAGAATTTATAGCTTGATTTCTCTCATAAATTAAAAATATACTATACCTATTAGGAAAAATTAAATCTAAACCAATTTCAGCGTTAAAATTATGAACTGATCCTACATCAAGTTTATCCTTATAGGAATTTGATGGATCATTAGCATAACTATACTTAATATCGGAAGACCGATCAGCATCAACTAAATACTCTAGTTTACCATGCCTTTTGAATTCATATTTTTCATTTGATAAATCTTCAACTACAGCAATTGAATGTCTTAAATTAAATGTACCAACATATTGGTCCTTAACATTTAAAGCTAAAGCTTCTTTTCCAGATTCTTTGTATCTCTTTAAAATTGTTTGCCCTAAGTCTAATTGTCCAGAAGTTATAAAAGTTAATTTATCTTTTATAAATTCTTCTTTAAGCCTGTAAGTTCCATAAAGTTGATAACCTTTTCTTTCTGCTGTTAATTTATTTCCACCAACATTAGTGATAATATCAGAGCTCAATCTTCCTATCCCAAAAATTTTATCTACAAATTTTGTATCATTTTCTACAGGCGATGTGTTGTAATATGTTATATTAAATGTATTAGAGTCTAAATGACTTCCAGAATTACCAACATCAACATCATCCCTTCCAAATCTGAAAGCTACCCCATCGATACCATAATCGTCAGAGAATTTATCATAACCAAAAGTTAAAGCATTTGTGCTAATTTCCTTTGTAGATGCAATGTCACTGTCTCCAACTCTTCCTAGTGTAATGTTGCCTTCGCTCCAGTAAAAATACTTTTTATTAGACTCAGTATTTTTTTTAGTTGTTGATATTCTTTTAAAGGATGAAATAGGTAGTTGGTTTAAGGATGAAAGCATGGAATTTGAAAAGTTTAATTTAACATTTTGGTTAGATAAATTTTGTTTATCCTCATTTCTTTTTATCCACTTCAATCTATTTAAAACTGAACTTGTTGATATATTAATTGTTCTTTTTGCAAGTTCCAATTGTGCCTCTGCTATTCCAGCGCGGTCGCTATTTTCAGTAATCTTTTCACAATTTCCAGCAAAAAGATTGAACGGACAAGGCAAGTGATACTCTTTTACATCAGTGTCACCAGCTCCTGTAATAAACATTCTTAATCCATCAGGGCTAAAAGCTATACCATTAGGGTTACCAACACTAGGACTAGCATTTACACCACCATCAAAAGAAGCTGTCGAAATGTTAAAACCCTCAGATAAAGTATATTGACCAACATCATTACCTAATGTTTCTATCAAAAACATTCTTGTACCACTCTCATTGAACGCTATACCATTCAGTTGATTTCCACCTGCTAATAGAGTTTCCACCTCAACAGATCTTATAAAATTAGCTCCACCCGAAAGATCAAAACTTGTATTTAATGAAAATTGATGCACGCATTTGCCTGTACACCCCGAACCATGAACAGCAAATAACATTTTACCTCCAGGACTAAAAGCTATACCAAAAAAATTTCCGGAGGTAACTTTCGATGAAACATCAAGAGAATTTCCAGTATACGTTGCTTCTGATACATCAAAATTTGTAGAGAGCGAATATTCAAATACTTTTTTATTTGCTCTTCCAGCAACAAACATTTTTGATCCATCATCGTTAAACTTAACATCAAATGGGTCCCCAGCCTGTGGGACTGGAAAGCTATCGACAAAAACAGCTGACGATATATTAAATTCTTTTGATAGAGTATATTCATTCACATCATCTCCAACGTTTCCAACAATAAACATCTTTTTCCCATCATTACTAAATGTAATATCTCTGGCTGAAGTTTCTTCACCTGAAACATCAAATGATCTTACTTCATAATTGGAAGTAGAAAGTGTGTCGCCACTTTCTAAAATAGCACAAGCGTTTTGAACAAAAATATTAGATATGCAAAAATAAAAAGATAAAAATAAAAGTGTTTTTTTGAGTGTGCTCATCTAAATTTTAAAGAAATTAACTTAACCCTTAAAATTTAAATTAAAAGACTTTATTTAACGTGAAATTAGCCTCTTTATAATCACCTGAATTTGCTAAATCATCTTTAATGTTAAAACCTAAATTAAATCCATTAATATTTTTTTTAAGTTCTAATTTTGATAAAAGATTTTCTGAGCCCTCAATTGTAAAAGCATAATTAGTCTCTTTATTTGGTAAATATCCTATAGCAATATGTACTTTATCAGTGTGCCCTGTGTCGATTGCTTGATTACGTTCATATATTAAAAATATACTAAAACTATCAGGCAAAACTATATCAATACCAATTTCACCATTGATGTTGTGAAAAGCCTCCGAATGCAATTTATCATTAAAATTAGCGTTTCTATCACCAACATAGTTATATTTAAAATTGGAAGATCGATCGACATCTGCAACATATTCTAATTTACCGTGTCTCTTAAATGTATATTTATCATTAGATAAATCCTCAATAGCTGATAAACCTGCTCTTATTTTTTTTGACCTGACATGTTGTTTCCTAACATTTATAGCTCCCAGACCAGATTCTTGATAAGATCCTAAAATAGTATGACCAACATCAATTCTTTGGTAAGGAATTAAAATGAGATTATCTTTTTTTATTTCATCTTTAATTCTAAATGTTCCATACATTTGAAGACCGTCTCTCTCTGCTGTTAAATTCTTACCATCAAGAACAGTTAATAAATCGGAACTTAATTTACCAATACCAAAAATTTTATCTAAAAACTTTGTGTCATCTTTTATAGCTGTGGTATCGTAATAGGTAATATTATAAGTATCAGTATCTAAATTGCTTCCATCGTTTCCAATATCAACATCGTTTTTGCCAAATCTAAATGCCAGACCTCTAATTCCATTATTTTTAGTAAATCTATCTGATCCAAATGTGATAGCATTAGTATCAATTTTTCTTGTGGAAGAAATGCCTGTATCTCCAATTGTACCTAAAGAAATACTTCCTTCGCTCCAATAAAATATGTTTTGGTCCTTATCATTATTTGTTTTCTTTTTTATTGCAGTTTTTTTAACAAGCTCCGTCAAAGAAGCTAATCTTTTATTTGTAAAATTAATATCAATATTTAGGTTTGATAAATTTTGTTTGTCTTTATTTCTTCTAATCCACTTAAGGCGATTTAAAGCAGTATCTGTTGAATGATCAATAGTTCTTTTAGCAATTTCTATTTGAGCAATTGCTAAACCATGTCGATCATTATTTTCAGTAATTGAAGGACATTTACCAGCTATAATATTAAAAGGACAAACTAAATCATATTCAATAACTTGATCAAGACCAGCATCAGGATTTGTGCTTCTATCCTTAGTTACATACATTTTTAATCCATTTGAGCTAAATGCAATCCCTCTTGGTTGTGAGTTTCCATAGGCTGATAAATTATCAATATCGAAACTACCATCTATTACAAATGAAGATGTATCAAAAGCATTTGTTAAGGAAATTTGGAGTATTCTTGAAGTTCCACCATGAGCATGATTTACAATAAATAATCTTTTTCCATCAGGTCTAAATCTTAAAGAGGCTGGTCCATGAGCACCAGTTATGACATTTTCAGTTAATTTTATTCCTGCTGAGGTGACTAGAGATAAAGACGACTCTGATAAATCATAAGGGGTAGTGAGATTATATTCTAATAATCTACCCCCAACACCATCAGATGAATTAGTATCTCTATACATTAAAAATAATTTAGTACCATCATTATTTATTTCGATACCTTCAAGCAAATTGTTTGATCTACCGTCGTTATTATCAGTTCTATCTCCTGCTAAACTACCATTTTGAAAATCATTATGATCAAGATCGTTTGTTGCTGATGCTCGAGTACAAGAAGATATATCGTAGGGTGAAGTCAAATTTAGCACATACGCTTTGTCGAAATCTCTATTTTGAACATTACGTCTTGAGGCTACTAAAATTTTCATTCCATCACTAGTTATTTCTAAGTCATATAATTGTTGGCCTTGATCTCCTGTATCTAAATTAAATACACATCTTTCAATGTCACCTGCAAAAGTTTTTGTGGATATGTCGTATGGTGTAGATAGATTAAATGTAACTATATGTCGTGGAACTGTTGCCGTAGCATCTACTTGAGCATAACTTACAAACATTTTTGTTCCATCCTTGTTAAACTCTATACCTGCAGCTAGTCCATAGTCATTATCATCTGAACCAGTTCCCGAACCACCGACACCTTTAGTGTTGACAGTTGTTCTTTGATTGAAGGTTACCATTTCTGCAAATGAACTAGTAAAATAAAATAATAAAAAAAAAATAATTAATATCTTTTTAAAAAAATTCATAAAAAATAATAGTTAACTAAGTTTTTATATCTTCAAATATTTTAATTGCCCAATTATTTGCGTCCTGAGAGGTTACATGATAGTCATATTTTTCTGGCTTTATAAACATCTGATTTGTGTCCTCAAATCTACCTTTTTTAATAGTATCTACCCAAACAGTATAATCTGCTGGAAACAAACTTCTTGCTTGTGGTGTTGGGCAAATAAAATCTGCGATAACGAAATTACCCTCTTGTTTTAACTTTATAGCAAAATCTGCCATTCTTTTTGCTTGTCTAGTTCTTCCCTCTGGTGAAAAATCCCAGTCGTTTGCAGCTTTTCTAACTTCATCTGCATTTAATCTTTTAGCATTCAACATTGGTGCAAGCTCATCAGCGAGGGTTGTTTTGCCGGCTCCAGGTAGACCCATTATTAATATAATTTTCATAAGCAAATTTTTTGACTTATATAATAGATAAATTTAAACATTTGTAGATCAAAATTGAGGCCTCTAAATCAGACTTTATGACGTCAAAATTTATATAGACAGATAATTTAAAATAAATAATGATCGCCAAATGAATTTTTCTATAGAAATTGGACCAAAAACAAAATTGGATACTCTGCCAGCCTTAAAAGATGTCTATATAACTATGCTACCAGGTGGTGATTTTAGGGAAACTGCTCAACAAGCAATTAACTTAGTTGAAAAAGGTTTTAATCCAATTCCTCATTTCCCGGCAAGATCCATAGCGAGCGAAGCACAACTAAAAGAATATGTAAAAATGTGTAAAGATGGTGGAGTAAAACAAGCCCTTGTAATTGGTGGTGGAAGAGAACCCGTGGGAAAATTCGATAGTTCTTTCCAGCTTTTAGAGACTGGTTATTTTGAGAAAATGAAGATAGGAATTGCTGGACATCCAGAGGGGAGTCCTGATATATCCGATGAAGTGTTAGAAAAAGCGATGATTGATAAAAAGCCTTATGCTGATTACATTGTTACTCAATGGTTAATGCAGTCAGAACCAATTATCGAATTTATTTCTAAACAAAGTGTCCCAGTTCATGTTGGAATTACTGGACCTATGAAAATATCAAGTTTAATTAAATTTGCTAATATTGTAGGAGCAAAAAATTCCATAAATTTTATTAAATCTAATTTTAGTAGGGCAATAGATTTACTAAAACCAAAAGACCCAAATGATCTTGTAGATAAAATTAAAGATCATACACAACATTTTCATATCTATACATTTGGTGGACTTAGGGAAACCAACAACTGGCTAAAGGAAAATAATTATGCCTAAAAAAAGAAAAAAAACAAAAAAGTCCAACAAAAAAATATCTCCAAGTAGAATAATTGAAAAAGTTGATTATTCTAAAGTTTCTCACACAACATCTGTAGACCAATCAGATAGGCATGTTCCATATAATTTAAGACAAAGTGGTCCAACCAAAGTAGAATTATTAATGTCAACTAGAGTAAGAAAGTCTCCTTACTGGCACTTATCAATGAAAGCTGGATGCTGGAGAGCAACAGTTTACAACAGAATTTATCATCCGCGAGGATATGTTAGACCTGAAAAAGGTGGTGCGATGGTTGAATATAAGGCAATTAAAAACCATGTAACAATGTGGAATGTTGCTGTTGAAAGACAAATTAGAGTCAAAGGTCCTGATGCAGAAAAATTTACAGATTATGTAATTACAAGAGATGCTACAAAGATTTCTCCAATGAGAGCAAGATATGTAATTCTATGCAACTATAAAGGTGGAGTGCTAAATGACCCAATACTTTTAAGAATTTCTAAAAATGAATTTTGGTTTAGTTTATCTGATAGTGACATTGGATTATATTTGCAAGGAGTGAATGCCAATAAAAAATTTAATGTTGAAATTGATGAGATAGATGCATGTCCAGTTCAAATACAGGGTCCAAAATCAAAAGCACTCATGAGAGATTTAATTGGAAGACAAGTTAATTTAGATAAAATACCATATTATGGTTTGGCTGAAGCTAAAGTTGGGGGTAGAAGTTGTGTTATTTCTCAATCTGGTTTTTCAGGTGAAGCTGGTTATGAAATTTATTTAAAGAATGCAACACTTTATGCTGAAGATATGTGGAACGCTGTTCTTAAAGCAGGTAAAAAACATAACTTAATGGTTATAGCTCCTGCTCACCATAGAAGAATACAAGCAGGTATTCTATCGTGGGGACAAGATATGGATAACGAACATAATCCTTTTCAATGTAATTTAGGTTATCAAGTTTCTTTATCAGGAAAAGGTGAGTGGGCTAAAAAAGGTGATTATGTCGGAAAAGAAGCCTTAGAAAAAATGAAAAAACAATTATTAGATGGTAAAAAACCCTATAAGCTTCAATTAGTTGGGATGGAATTAGGTGGAAAACCAATAGAAGAATACGCTCCAGATTTTTGGTTAATATCTAAAGATGGAAAAAAACCAGTAGGTTTTATTACATCCCCTTGGTACCACCCTGAAAAAGGGACAAACATTGCAATGGGTTATATTCCTTTTGATGGAACAATAAACAAAAACGGTTTTCCAAAAGGAAAAATTGGAAGTAGATTTAAGGTTCATTTGCCAAAAAAATATTGTGAAAAAGGTGGTAATCCAGTTAATGCAGTTGTAGTGGACATACCATTTACAGAATCTTACAATCCGAACACTAGGGAAGTTTCCAATTAAATAATATAATATTATTTTTTGTTATAATGACAAAAATAGTAATAATTATTATAAGTGTTATTATTGCTGTTATTTTGTTAATATTTCCTTTAATAATTTCTTTAATCGAACAAAAAAAAAATAAAAAGTAATGTTTGCACAATTTCTTAATATTATATTTAGATCAATAAAACTGGACAAGACACTCTATAAAGAAAACAAAAATTTTAATGAAGCAGCAATATATTTTGCTTTGTTAATTATGGTTTTAGATGGTGTAGCGGGTGCAATCGCAGCAAATACTTTTTATAAGACATCGGTAGGATTGTCCGCAATTACAGCTATATTCACTTTATTTATATGGTCTGCATTAATATTTGTGATCGGAGTTAAACTTTTCCCAGACAAAAATACAAAAGTATCTTTTAAAAAAATTTTGATTTGTGTCGGATATGCTCACGCACCCGGTCTTTTAAGATTTTTTGCAATTACTCCAACTATGGTGATGCCAATCATTTTCTTAACGCAATTATGGATTTTTGCATCACTTATAATTTCAACAAGGGAGGTTTTGCAACTAAAATCAAATTTTAAATCTTTCGGGATTATATTTTTATCATTTTTAATTTTAGCTATTTTGTCAATTTCCTTTGTTATGAGTAAAATGGAAACGCTGCCGATAAGTAATGTTACTTAAATTGGAAATAATGTTTTAGACAACTTACAAGATTTACAAATTTTAAATCCCGTAAGCATAAAATTGTGTATTACACTCTCATCTTTTTTTTTACATTCCTCACATAATTCATCAAGTTTTTCCTCAATAGTATTATCCATGTTAAGTTTTTCAATCATTATCTAATAAACCTGCACCTGCACCAGTATTTTTTGAGCTTTCACTTTCTTTAACGAATGTTTCCTCAGATAATTTATATAGTTCTTGCCAATCTTTTTCATCAAAACTATTCTTATTTTCAATAAATTCTATTTCTAATAATTCAACTTTATCTTTTAAATTCTCAATTTTATTTTTTAAATATATTGAATGATTGAAATTTAATAAATAGGTTTGATTTTCAATTTTAAGGCTTATTTTTTTTCCAATAATTTCAGAAGATCTTGAAGCAAATGGAATAAATAATATTGGGTAGGCCATATTATGAAATATTATCTTTTCAAATTTTTCTAAAGAATTTATTTGATCCATAAAGTTTATACCAGCAATTAAAGGGCAGTATGGAATTTTATTTGAAATATTTTTTTCAGTTATCAAACTAATATTTTGGAATTGATTTATTTTTATAATTTTAAAATAATCATTTAAATTTTTTAATCCCGGAAGTCCGAACATTTCCATTAATCTTATAGATTTTCCAATTTCCTCAGATATTCCCCATGAGAAACCTATGCCTTTTGAGGCTCTTTTAGACAATGTATCTATTTCACTAAGAGATCTCATTAGTTTAAAGAATTGTAAATCCAATTATCCGTAAAATTATTTAAATCTTCAGGTAAAGGAGCTCCTTGGAACATACAAATTCTTAGCCACTTATCCGATCTTGGATCAAACTTACATGCGCCAAAAAACGATAATTTTAATCTTAACATATCAACCGGAATTAATTTATGACCAATTGTATTATCTTGAATTTCTGAGTATGGAAAATCCTCAATTAAGAATGCTCTTCTTACAACATGTCTTAGATCATTATTATTCATCAAAAACCTGCTTATAGGTGCACTTTGTTTAAAATTTTTAGCTCTAGCATATAGTTGATAAATATCTCTTCCTATTGCAAGTGGTTGTTCTAATTCAGAGCCTTTTTCTTTAAATCTACTTGCAATTCTAGGTTCTTCTTTATTTTTAGAAATAAACCAAAAATTATGGTTATTCTCATCTTTGTTGAAGTCTATATTTATTAAATTACTATAATATTTTTCTAAAATATTAATTAGATCTCTTACAGTTTTATGCGCCGGAATATTAAAGTATTTTTCCTCGTTTGAACTCATAGTAGAAATCAGAGGCTCTACTATATTGTCATAGGGTTCCATTAAAATAGAAACGACGTATTCTGTGCCCTCCTCACTTAAGTTTTCTTCAGCCCATAGATAAAAATCATTGAGAAAATAATTCTTTTTTTCAGAATAATTTTTTTCTAAAAATTTTATTACTTCTGCCAAATCATTTTTTAAATTTTGAATTTTGATATTTTGATAATCACTCTCCGTTTTCCATGAATATATATTTTTTGTTGATTTTTTAATACAATCAAAAAGATAATTGAAATCCTCTATTTTAGTGTTTTTTATTTCCCGAATTTTTTTTAATGCTGTTTCTCTAGCCATAATCCAATTGTTTAATAAAGTTGGATGATTGATTATAAATGGTGCCATGCCTAAGCCTGTAGAGTTACCTATACCTAGACTTCTGCAAATCTTTTTATCCAATTCTACTGCATTCTTTTGGCTCCTAGATTTGGCGATATGATTTACTTGGTCAAAAGTAAATTGCCTTACAAAATAAACTAACATCATTTCCAGTCTAAATGGACCCATTATTTCTGGTCTATTTTTAATTCTAAATCTATCTGCTAAGCCAAATTTTCCTGATCCGTATACTGCAGTAGTTCTGTAGAGATAACCAATTTTACTTAATATACTTTTATCTGGTTGTTTTCCTTCTGATAGGCAATCAACTACATAGTTAAAGGCTCTTAGCGATTTGTTAGCCCTTGATAAAGTTAATTCTTTAAAAGTCATTCTTCCAATTTCTTGTTTTGGTACATTTTGTTTTAATCTATCAATATCTTTTTTAGTTGGAACTCCGTCAAATAGTGTAAAGCTAGCATCCCATTTAGTCGCAATAACTCTATCAGATCTTTCATGATCATCTATTTTATTTGAAAAACAAATTAAGGAATAATTTCTATTCTTTTTTTTTAAAGAATAAATTGCAACACCATGACCACTGCTATCTAAGTCAAACATGTCTCTTTTATAATCCCAGTTTTTGAATTCTCTTAAGAAAGATCTTAAAAAAGACAGTTTAGATTGATGAAATGAACCCAATCTTGAGAGCTTCATAATTTTTTTCGGGTCTCGTAATTCAACATGCATTATTAAATTCCTTTATAAAAGTTAAACCAATTATTTCCTAATATTGCGCATATGTCACTATCATTAAAGCCAATTTTTTGAAGTCCTATTTCGATATTTTTAAAACCCCTCGCATCTTTAAACCATGTTGGTTGCTCTGGAAATCCTTGATTATTTTTTGAACCTTCGCCTAGATTTTTTGTTTTTGTCCATGTTCCATTTCTCATCCACTCAACAACATTATCTGGTTGATTTAGACAAAGATCGGAGCCAATACCAATATTTTTAATTCCCATAATATCTGCTAATCTAGCAATCATTTCGCAAAAACTATCTAAAGTGCAATGTGTACCATCTTTTAAATGATGGGGGTAAATAGATAAGCCCAGCATACCACCACTTTTTGATAATGTTTTAAGAAGATCTTCAGATTTGCTTCTTTTATTTTGGTGCCAAAAAGATGGGTTGGCGTGAGTAATTGCGATAGGCTTTTGGCTTAAGTCAATTGCATCAAAAGTACTTTTTTCCCCTGAGTGAGACATATCTATCACAATCCCTAATCTATTCATTTCTTTAATTGCTTCTCGTCCAAAATTAGTAACACCACTATCATTTTTTTCGTAACAACCTGAAGCTAATAAAGATTGATTGTTATATGTCAGCTGCATGAATCTGCATCCGTAATCATATATTTTCTCGATTAAATTTATATCATCTTCAATTGGAGAGCAGTTTTGAAAACCAAAAAACACTGCTGTTTTTCCCTCATTTTTGGCTTTCTCAATATCCTTAAAACTTTTACCTAAAAAAATTAGGTCACTATTTTCTTTAAAGTTTTTTTCCCAATCTAAAAGTTTTAATTTAAATTCTTCAAAATCTTCATGATAAACAACTGTAACATGCACAGCATCTAAATTTGCTTCTCTATTTATCTCAAAAATAGATCTATCCCATTTACAGTATTGTAAATTGTCAATTTTGAAATTCATAACATTAGTTATATATTAGTAGATAATTTTTTGATATTAAAAGATAAATGACAGGTAGAAAATTAAATAAAGTAGCAATTATAATGGGTAGTCAGTCAGATTACTCTACAATGAAATACTGTAAGAAAGTTCTTCAAAGTTTTAGAATAAAATTTGATATAAAAATAGTTTCAGCACACAGAACCCCAAGAAGAATGTTTGATTTTGCAAAAAATGCTGAGAGAAATAATTACTCTGTGATAATTGCAGGAGCTGGTGGTTCAGCACATCTTCCTGGTATGGTTGCATCTTTGACTAGCATTCCAGTTATTGGAGTTCCAATTGAGACTAAAAAATTAAAAGGTATGGATAGTCTTTTATCAATAGTACAGATGCCAAAAGGTATTCCGGTTGGTTCAGTTGCAATCGGTAAGGATGGTGCAATAAATGCCGGGCTCTATGCTGCATCAATTATTGGGCTTCAAAATAAAAAGGTTAAAAATTCATTATTAAAGTTTAGATTGAAACAAACAAAATCAGTAAAAAAAAAACCTAAATAGAATGACTAAAATTTCTTTAGGTATAATTGGTGGAGGCCAACTTGGATCTTTGCTTTGCGCGGCAGCAAAAAATATAAATATAAATACAGTAGTAATTAGTGACGATGAAGACTCACCAGCAAAACATTTCGCAGATCATTTTATATATTCTAAATATGACAATAAGGAAAATTTAAAAAGATTTACTTCAATGGTAGACAAAATAACCTATGAATTTGAAAATATTCCTTATGAAGCGTTGTCAAAATTAAACAAAGTAAAAAAAGTAGATCCTAATCCAGAAGTTAACAAAATTGTTCAACACAGATACTCAGAAAAAAATTTTCTAGTTAAAAATAATATAAAAACTACAGAGTTTGAAAAAATTATTAATGAAAGTGATATAAAAAATAATAAAGATTTATTACCTGGAATATTGAAAACTTCTACATTTGGATACGACGGCAAGGGTCAATATAAATTGAAAAATTTGGAAGATTTAGATAATCATAAAATTAATTTTGATAAAGAATTCATATTAGAAAAATTAGTAAATCTAGAAAAAGAAATTTCTGTAGTAATTACAAGATTTTCAAAAGATAATTATGAAATTTACGAGCCAATAGAAAACTTACATGAAGAACAAATTTTAAAACATTCAACTATTCCAGCTCAAATTAATTTGTCTCATTTTGAAAAATCTCAAGAATGGGCTAAACTTATTTCAGAAGAACTTCAGTTTATTGGAACTTTATGTGTTGAGTTTTTTATAGATAAGAAGCAAAATTTATACGTAAATGAAATTGCACCAAGAGTTCATAATTCAGGTCATTTAACTATAAATACCTATAATATTAGTCAATTTGAAAATCATATCAGGGCTGTTTGTGGATTAGAAAAAATTAAACTAAAAAAAATATGTAACGCAAAAATGATAAATATTATTGGTGATGAAATAAATAATTACAGAAATAAAAAATATACTGAAAAAGAGTTTTTTTTTGATTATTTAAAAAAAGAAATTAAGCCTAAAAGGAAAATGGGACACTTAACTATAATTGAAAATAAATAAAAAAATTTTTATTTATTTTATTTTTAAGTATTATTACAACTGGTATTGCAATGGAAAACAAACCTTCACATCATCAGTCTAACGATACATTTAAAAATCCTGAGGGCTCACCAGAACGTTCTGGAAAAGTAAAATGGTCTTGGAGTACGTTTAATAAAGAGAAAAAAAAATTAGATATGACCGTGCCAAAAAGTCATGTTTTAAATAAAAATGAAGTTTTAAAAAATTTAGAACTATACAAAGATAAAGATTACATTGGGTGGATTGGTCATGCTACTTTTTTAATAAAGCTTGGAAATACAACTATTATTACTGATCCAGTTTTTTCTAAAAATGCAGGACCATTAATATTTGGCCCAAAAAGATATGTTGATCCAGCTTTGAGTTTAAAAGAAATTCCTAAAGTGGATTTATTTTTACTTACGCATAACCACTATGACCATCAAGATACAGCAACAATCAGAAAGTTTCCTTATAAAGATGCAGATGTTATTGTGCCTCTTAAGTTGGGTAAGTATTTTACCAAATACAATTATAAAAAAGTTAATGAGCTCGATTGGTATCAAACAGTTCAGATAAATGGTTTAAAAATAACATTGCTACCAGCAGTTCATTGGTCAAAAAGAAGTTTGACAGATACTAATAAAACACTTTGGGGAAATTTTTTAATAGAATATAAAAATAAAAAAATACTATTTGCATGTGATACTGGGTATGGACAAATATATAAAAAACTTGGTGAAAAATTTGGTCCAGTTGATCTTACGATGATTAATATAGGCGCATACGACTTTAGACCCATGTTTGAAAAATCTATTTATCACACAAATCCGGAAGAGGCCTTACAAGTTGCGAAAGATCTTAAAAGCAAAAAAGTAATAGGTACTCATTGGGGTACTTTTGTACTTTCTTTAGAACCTATTATGGAACCTCCTGTTCGTTTTAAAAATAATGCTGAAAATTATGGTTTTCAAAAAAAAGATGCCATTATTTTTAAAATTGGAGAAATAAGACCTCTGCAAGAAATATTGGATTAGTTTTTATTTGATAAATCAAATATTCAATATAGATATTTATTTAATATGAAAACTATTGAAAGTAATTTTGATAATCCTGAAGTTAATCAACTTTTAAAAAAACATTTTGTCGAATTAAGATCAGTTTCACCTGGGGGAAGTACTCACGTACTAGACATTGAGGGTTTGCAAGACAAAAGTATTAAGTTTTGGAGTATATATGAAAACGATGAATTAATCGGTTGTGGAGCTCTAAAATTTTTAGATCCTAATCATGGCGAACTCAAATCAATTCGTGTTGCTGATCCTTTTAGAAATAAAGGTAATGGGAAAAAAATTATTAAAGTTCTTATTGATAAATCTCGAAAATTAAATATTAAAAAAATTAGTGTCGAAACAGGGTCAGGTGAATTTTTTATACCGGCTCGTAAATTATTTAAAAATTCAGGTTTTATAGAATGTAAACCTTTTAGCCATTACGTAGACGACCCAAACTCATGTTATATGTCCCTAAAACTCTAAAAGTTAATTGATTATCTTTTTTCTATGACAAATAGTTCATTTTTAAAATATAAGCCTTTGTATTTATTAACCACTTGTTGAACTATTTTTTGATAATTTTTTGATCTTTGTACTTTAAAAATTTGTTCATCAGTCATTTGATTAACATATACTGCAGCATTCCAAGCTGAAAAAATTAAAGAAGTAGCAATACCACCTTTTATTTCATTTGGAAGAGCTCTCAAAACATAACTAATTTTTTTTACTTTATGAAATTTCAAAGTTTTTAAAAATGATTTTTCTGTATTAGATTTTATATATTTTTCAATTGAGGAATATAAGTAAGGGAATGGATTTTCTTTTGGCCACAACTTTTTAATTATCTTATTGCCTGGATCACCACCACATGCATGTACTACAACTAATTTTCCTTTTTTAGCTAAAGATTTTAACATTGGATCGATCACATACTTTACTTTTTTCTCAGCAGAAACTCTCGATCTATAAGGTTGAGATGCAATAATTAAATCATAATCAGTTTTGCCGTTTTTTTTTTGCGGAATTACGTTTTTAAGAACAAATTCTTGATCTTTTCTGTAGATTACTATTACTGATGGTTCTTTATAAGTTGATGTACCAGTTTTAGGATTTGTTTCAACTTGCCACTTTTTTGCTAAGAATTCTTGATTAAGTTTTCTTAATTGATTTGAAAAATCCAAAGATGAATTTCCTTTAAGTTTTACTACTTTCCAATTCATTTTTTTTTGTTTTTTATTATTTCTTGATTTTAAAGAAGTAGATTCTACATAATTTAAATTTGATATCACAAAAACAGTATTTTTATGTTCAGCAAATCTATCTGGAAGTTTTTCTAAACCAAGTCTAACATCCTCCATACTAATTTCTTTTGTTGAAACTAGCAAAGGTATGTTGGGCATTTTTTGATGGCATTGTCTCATTACATTCATAAGTAAAGACCCATCTCCCATGCCGGCATCGAAAATTTTTAATGCAGGATTTTTAGGTTTTAAATTTTGAACAATTGGTTTTAAAGCATCAGCAATTTTATTTTTTTCATTAGTGGTAGTAACAAAAAGTAGATATTTTTGTCTATTATCAAAAAAACGGAAATTTTTTTTCATCACTTAAGATATGTATAATGTACTTAAATGTCCAATATAAATAATTCTTTTAAAGTACACAAATAAAGTATAAACACCCATAAAAACCCGAGTAATGAAAAAATTTAAATCTGATATAGAGATTGCAAGAAGTTGTAAACTAAAACCAATCTCAAAAATTTTAAAAAAAATAAATGTTCCTGATAATCCAAAAGCTTTTAGTCCCATGGGAAGACACATAGCAAAAATTAATTTTGAATTCTTAAACAAACTTAAAAAGAAGAAAGATGGACATCTAATTCTTGTCACAGCAATCACACCAACACCAGCTGGAGAAGGCAAAACAACAACATCAGTAGGTCTAAATGATGGATTAAATAAAATTGGAAAAAAATCTATTGTTTGTTTGAGAGAGCCTAGTCTTGGCCCTTCTTTCGGAATGAAGGGAGGTGCGGCTGGAGGTGGTAATGCACAGGTAGTTCCTATGGAACAAATAAATCTTCACTTCACTGGTGACTTTCATGCTATTACATCAGCTCATAATCTTCTGTCAGCTTTAATCGATAATCATATTTATTGGGGAAATAAACTTAACATTGATGAAAAAAAAATTGTTTGGAAAAGAGTTGTAGATATGAACGATCGGGCTTTAAGATTTATAGATATAAATACTAAAGGAGTAGCAAAGGATTTTGCTAGAGAAGATGGTTTTGATATTACTGTGGCATCTGAGGTGATGGCAATTTTCTGTTTATCTAATGATTTGTCTGATTTAGAAAAAAGAATTGGAAACATTACAATTGCTTATGATAAAAATAATAAACCAGTCTATGCAAAAGACTTAAATGCCCAAGGTCCAATGACAGTCCTTCTGAAAGAAGCAATTAGGCCAAATGTTACTCAAAGTCTGGAGCATAACCCGGCTATAATTCATGGAGGGCCGTTCGCTAACATTGCTCATGGATGTAATTCAGTAATTGCAACTAAGTCGGCTTTAAAATTATCTAAATACGTAGTAACAGAGGCAGGTTTTGGTGCTGACCTTGGCGCTGAGAAATTTTTGGATATTAAATGTAGAAAAGCAAATATAAAACCAAGTTGTGTTGTTATAGTTGCCACAGTTCGTGCTTTAAAAATGCATGGTGGTGTGGAAAAAGAAAATTTAAAAACTGAGAATATTGATGCTTTAAAAGAAGGATTGTCAAATTTAGACAGGCACATAAATAATATTAAAAAATTTGGCATAGAGCCAATAGTTGCAATTAATCATTTTGTTTTAGATACTAAAAAAGAAATACAAACAATAATTGATTTTTGTAAAAATTTAAATGTTGAAGTTAGTAATTGTAAACATTGGGCAGAAGGTGGAGCAGGAACAGTTGATTTAGCAAAAAAAGTTGTACGAGTTTGTAATAATTTAGAAAAACAAAAATTTAAATTCTTGTATAACGATAGTAAAAGTTTATTGGAAAAAATTGAGATTATTGCAAAAGAAATATATAGAGCTGATAAAATTACAGTAACTGAAGAGATTAAACAAAAATTAAAGACATTTGAAAATAATGGGTTTAAAAATTTTCCAGTTTGTGTAGCAAAAACTCAATATAGTTTTTCTACTGATCCAAAATTAAAAGGTGCACCCACAAATCATGAAATACCAATTAGAGACGTAAGATTATCTTCTGGAGCGGAATTTATTGTTGTGATATGTGGATCAATTATGACTATGCCAGGCTTGCCAAAAATTCCCGCTGCAGACAAAATTAAATTAAATAAAAAAGGTCAGGTAGAAGGTTTATTTTAATTTTTCTAGCTCGTCCCAATAATTTTTTGCAAGATTTACTCCTGTTAATTCTTTAAATTGAGGAAGCCCTGTTGGTGATGTCACATTTATATCACCAATTAGATATCCAGAAACTAGATCTATACCAGCAAAAAATATTCCATTTTTTTTTAAGACTTTGGCTACTTGATTTGAAACGTTGATCTCTTTATGGTTAAGATTAGTTTTTACAGCTTTGCCCCCTTGAGATAAATTTGATAAAATTGAATTTGACGAAGGCACACGACTTATTGCACCTTTTACCTTACCGTTAATTATAAAAAC
Source organism: uncultured Pelagibacteraceae bacterium (assembly GCA_902571525.1). Taxonomy (GTDB): domain Bacteria; phylum Pseudomonadota; class Alphaproteobacteria; order Pelagibacterales; family Pelagibacteraceae; genus Pelagibacter. The sequence continues at coordinate 31,663 of CACGCL010000006.1, read as the reverse complement.
TCTCTTATCACCATATTTAATTCCTGGTAAATATTTTTGGGCCATAACATGACCAATTTTTTTTAAATATTGTCTAATTTTATTTATATTTGTTATGCCATTAATATAAATTATGTCTTTTCCTGCATACCCGTGTATAGGCTTTAATACAATTTTTTTGTTAATTTTTATAAATTTTTTAATCTCATCTAAATTTTTAGTGAAAATTGTTGGTGGCATAAGTTTTTTAAAATTAATTGAAAATAATTTTTCAGATATATTTCTGATAGAGGTTGGGTCATTAACTATCTTTACGCTATTTTTTATGGTATCTAAGAATAATGTAGAAGTTACATAATCCATGTTGAAAGGTGGATTTTGCCTTATAAATATAACTTTTGATTTTTTTAATTCAAACTTCTTTTTTGAAATAATTTTAAAGTAAGTTTTATTATTTTCAAAAAATTTAATATGACAAACCTCAGCAATCAATTTAGAATTTATAAAATTTATATCTTTTGTCTCATACCAATAAATCTTATAATTTCTTCTTTGTGCCTCTAGAGCTAAAAGATATGTTGTGTCTGTGATAATGTTGAGATTTTTAAAAGAGTTACCCTGTATTGCTAATATTTTTCCAGCCATATTTATAATTTTTCCAATACTTTTTCGGCTCTAGTTTTTTTTTCGTTTAATATATTTTCAACATTTTTTAAAAAAACTGTCTCATCTTGATTATTGCTATTTATATATTTTCTTTTTTTTAGACCATCTTTTGAAATATCTAGGAAAATCTTACCCCATTCTAAAATGGTTTTATTATTTATTAGTGTATTTAAACCTTTTTTAGGTGAGTCATAATATGCATTTAAAATTTCATTTTTATCCCATTTTTTTATTACATCTAAAGATTCCTCTAAATTACCATAAATTAAACCAGTGTAAAATGCGGGCCCTGCGCAATGACAATCCCATTCGCATTCATCAATTGACCTAATCTCTAAATATTTTTTTAATCTTACCTCGGTAAATATTGTACTTAAATGAAGTCCAAGATCATTATCAGTCGGTATAGATTTATTAGATTGTAAATTTCCCTCCATAAAGTCTTTGAATGTTTGGTCGCCCCCGTAATGGTAAGAGTTATTTTTTTCAATAAACAATAAAGGAAACTTAATAATGAAATCTGCATATTTTTCAAAATCCATGTTTTCTAAAAATATTTTTGGTAGACCTGCTCTTGCGGTATTTTGCCAGACTTTTGCACGATAAGATAAATAACCACTTGCTCTATTTTCATATACAGCTGAATTAGCAAATATGCCAATAGCTAAAGGTGTTAAGTAGCACATCAACTTAAATTTTTTTTTGAAATCTTCTTCAGAGCTATAGTCCATATTTACTTGCGTCCCAGATGTTTGGAACATCATATTCAAACTTAGCTCACCACCTTTTGGCATTTCATTTGTCATTATTTTGTATCTTTCTTTTGGATTATTGGGTGCATCCTTTAATTTAGTCATAGGATCATACCCTGTTGCCATATTTGTTAAATTAGTATCAAAACAAGCTAAGTCTAATTCTTTTTGAAAATTGTGTAACTCTGCACAAACCTCATGAATATTTTTTAATTTATCTCCTGATAACTCAATTTGATTACCAGGCTCTAGCGATATTGATTTGCCATTATATTTTAACCCTATTAAATTTTCATTTTCTTTAATTTCTTGCCAACCAAATTTAGTTATAAAAATTTGTAATAATCTTTTAACATTTTCATATTCAGCTCTTTTGTTTGTTTTAATATTGAATAAAAACTGTTCATTCTCCACACCTATTAGTTCATCTTGCTTAATACCTGATGCAAAATAATCTATGATGTCATTTTTGGATTTAATTTCCATTTATACTACCTAGCCAGTTCTTTAACTCTATCATTCTATGATTTATTTCAGATTTTGATAATTCATTTTTTATCAAACTTATATGATGATCAATTTCATCATATGATTTAAAAGCTTTTCTTTGATTTATTAGTCTATCTTTTCTAAATTTAATTAATTCTATCATTTTTTCATATTTAATCTCTGGATGATACTGAATTCCCCATATTTCACTTTTTTCATGATTAAAAGATATGCTTGAAATTTTATTGATATTATTTGAAGCTAATAGAATTGCATCTTTTGGTAAAGTAACCACTTCATCAAAATTAAAAGCTGGTGAACAAAATTTATTTTTTTTACCTTTGTAAATAGGGTGTCTTTGACCATCAGGGTTTAATTCAATATCAAAAGCAATACCTATATGAGATCCGTTAGAGGATTTTTTAACTTCTCCTCCAGCTGCAACCACAGCAACTTGCATACCCCAACAAATTGCTAAAATCTTTTTTATTTTCTTTTGACATTCTTTCATAAACATTATCTGTCTCTTAATCTCATCAGTATTATTGTAAATGTTTAAACTACTACCACCCCACACTGTTCCATCATATTTTTCTAAATTTCCAATATTTTCAAAAATTTTAGGATCAGCAGATGGATTAACAACATCTATATCGAGATCTTTGGTAATGTAAGCAAGACTATCTTTTAAACTTTCTGTATGTGTTTGAATACCAGCGTTTTTAAAATTTTGATTTTCCTCTTGTAAGTTTCCTTCAACTATTAATAATTTAATTGTCATGATTTAAGATTAATTAAAATATCACCAACTGATTTCTAATTTTTTATTTTCACAAATACATTCAATAACACTTAACATAAGCGGAAAATCTTTTTCATTTAAGTCTTGTTTTAATTTTTTTCCAACTTCAATTGCAAGTTCCGCCCCCTCAACAGTAACTTTGTCCATAAATTTCTTTTTGGCTTCTTTGTAAAGGAGTCCCTCGCCTAAGTATTTTCCCATTTGACTATTTCTACCACCAATTGCGCTTACATATAAATCTCCAAGTCCAGCTAATCCATAAACAGTATCTGATTTACCTCCATAGTGTTTTACAAATTTTGCCATTTCAGAAATTGATTTATGTATTAATGAAGCAGATGTATTATGGAAATATTTAGATTTAACTTCGCTTTTTGCAGATGAACTGCTCAATCCCTCTGAAGCTCCAATAATCATAGAGTAAATATTTTTAATTGCTCCAGATAATTCAACGCCATTAAGGTCCTCTGAAATTTCGGTTGAATAATAATCTGTAGAAATTATTTTTTGTAATTTTTTGGCTTCAGCAATATTAGGGCTTGCAATTAAGGTGCTTGTTCTAATTCTATTAGCTAGACCAGCTGCTAAACAAGGGCCTTTGATTGCAGATATATTTGTAAATTCAATTCCTTTTTCACTTAACATTATTTTTATCTTATCTGAAATAGTGTTGAGTTTTTTATTAACAATTGAGAGACCTTTGGTGAGTATTACCAAAGAGGTTTTGTTATCAATTTTGTCTGCAATTTTATCTACAAACCAGTCAATTCCGATAGAGCTTACTCCAACAACCAACACATCTGGTTTTTTCTTCATCAATTCATCAAGTTTTTCAATTTTTTCTACTTTTAACTTTGAAGGTAAACTTACATTTAATTTTGGATGAAAATTATTTTTAGATTTAATCGTTTCAATCAAACTATCTTCGAGGTGGGTCCCTATAAGAGATACATTATTATTATTTTCAACACATGGTACTGAAAATGCTGAACCCATTGCTCCTGCACCAATAATTAAAATATTTTTCATGATATAAAATTTTTTACAATTAAATTAATACTTAGTTTTATAAATTGATATAAAATTTTTATTAATTGTTTAGCTATTAATTTTAAATGAGGTATAAAAAAAAGGCCCCATATATCAATACGGGGCCTTTTTAAATTAGTTAATTAAACGTTACCTTTTTTTAGTTGTTCAGCTAGGTATTCACCTTGTCTGATTGCTAAAGCAGTAATCGTTAAAGTTGGGTTACATGCTGCACCAGTAGTCATAACAGAACCATCTGATACGAAAAGGTTTTTCACATCATGACATCTGCCGTATTTATCTACAACACCATCTTTTGCCTTAGCACTCATTCTCATAGAGCCAAGGTTATGTGTGTGTGGATATGGCGTAACTCTGTATGTTTGTGTTGCACCAACAGCTTTGTATATTGCTTCACCTTTTTCATACGCATGATTTCTCATTGCAGTATCATTTGGGTGATCATCAAAGTGAACGTTAGGAGCAGGAAGACCAAATGCGTCTTTTGCAGATCCTAATGTTATTCTGTTATTAGCTTGAGGCATATCTTCACCTACAATCCACATACCAGCCATATTTTGATATCCATCCATCATGTCAGCAAATTTCTTACCCCATTTACCTGGATCTAAGAAAGCACCTAAGAATGAAGGTCCTAAAGCCAATGTTTCAAGATAGTATCCACCTACGAAACCTCTTTTTGGATTGTGTTTTACTTCATCTGCTAAAAATCCAGCCATAGTCTCACCTCTAAAGAAGTTAACTGGCTTGTCAAATGTTGCATAAACTGATCCTGTTAAGTGTCTCATATAGTTTCTTCCAACTTGGTCTGAGCTATTTGCTAAACCATTTGGATGTCTTGCTGAAGCACTCATTAAGAACAATCTTGGTGTCTCAATTGAGTTACCAGCTACACAAATAACCTTAGCTTCTTGTCTATGTAAAGCTTTAGTTTTTGTGTCCATGTATAAAACACCATCAGCTTTTCCTGAACTGTCGGTTGTTATTTGAACAGCTTGAGAGTTTTCTCTTAGCTCTAATTTTCCTGTAGCAAGAGCTTTTGGAATTTCACTTACGTTTGGATTCCATTTTGCACCACTCTTATCACCTTGGAAATTAAAACCATCTTGTACTGAAGCTGGCCTTCCATCGTATGGAGCTGCATTAGTACCGTAAGGTCCTGTTGCATAGAACTTGTAACCGTTTCTTTTTGCCCCTTCAGCAAATACTTTGTAGTTATTATTTGCTGGTAACGCAGGTCTTCCACCTCTGTGTGTAGATCCGATAGCATCTTCAGCTTTAACGTAGTATGGCTTCATCTCTTTTCCATCGATTGGCCAGTCCATTAAAGTTGCACCGTCTACGCTTCCGTACGTTGATTTAGTTTTCCACTCATAGTCAAGAAAACGCGGAGTAGCACCTGCCCAGTGTGTAGCAGTTCCACCCACAGCTTTTACTAACCATGTTGGTAAACCGTTAAAGTCTTTAACTATTCTAGAATTACCTGTCATAGTTCTTTTGTCTAACCAAGCCATTTGGCTGAATGCTGGCCACTCTTCATTGACATACTCTTCTTTCATAATACGTCTTCCAGCTTCTAAAAGAACAACAGGAATACCTTGTTTAGTTAATTGATAAGCTACTTGTGCGCCACCAGGACCAGATCCTATAACGACAACAGCTTTCTCTTTTTTATCTATTTTCATTTATATATCTCCCCTAGTTAAAATGTTTTTTTTGTTTTCAAAGACGCATATTTTTTCGGCGAGCTATCGTCTAGAAAAGCAGTTAAATCTGGATGCTCTTCTATTCTAGGCTCTGGTAACCATGAAAGGTCATTGTATTCGCCATCTTTGTAACCACCTCTATCAAAGCTTGCACCTTGATATCCAAATATTTTATGAACTTCTTTGTGATCATAAAGTGCTACTACCGTATGACCTCTAACCAAGCCAAAGAACGGTGTGTTCGCTATTGAATTTAGGTATTTAGTTTGTTTTTTAAAGCTCATTTTGTCGAACGAATTAATCTTCAAACCGTCCAAACCTGCTCTAAAGGAAATTTTAGCACCAGTATCTGCATTTCCTTTTTTAATAGCTCCAGCAGCAATATCCATGTAGATATTCATTGGAAATCTATCATGAGGATATAAAGCTTTACACATAGATGCGATCATTTCTTGATCACCCGGCTGTGCAGCTATATTTACTTCCGCATTAGCTAGTGAACCCAACTGTGAGTAAGCAAGTAAAGATCCAGCACTAATAAGAAGTTCTCGTCTAGTTATTTTCATTTAATCTTCCTCCAATTGTTGAGAGCGGGAGACCTGAAGCTTTCAAGTAGCACTCTCAAAATTTAACGTTAAATTTATCTAATGATAAATTATATATTTAATTTTAACAAAACAGTTAATGGTATGTCAAATTTAACTTGCTGATATGCGATAATATTAACAATGCAAATCAACCTCAAATTGAATTAATTTGTTATATTTTTCCCATTTCCTTAACTATATTTGCCACTTTTTTTGACTGAACGATTTCAATCCAATATCCATCTGGATCTTTTATAAAAGCTAAACCTTTCATAGAACCATCATCTGGTTTTTTAACAAATTCAACTCCATTTTCCTCGAATTTTTTGCATGCAGCATAAATATCTGGAACTGAAAAACATATATGACCAAATCCTTTTGGCTCAGCGTTCCCATCATGGAATTTTACCTTATCATCGTTCTCTGACCCCCAATTATGCGTAAACTCAAGCATTCCTTTTTGAGTGAAAGTCCATGCTGATCTGTCAAAATTGTCTTTTGGAACATTTGCAATTTCCTCATCTGTAAGGTTTCCTAAAAAATACAAAGAAAACTTCATTGTTGGAAAGTCAAATTTTTTAATTAATCTCATTCCCATCAGTTTTGAGTAAAAATTTAATGTTTTTTTAGGGTCTTTTATTCTTAGCATTAGATGATTAAAAACAAAACCATCAGTATCTTTATCTGGAGCCATTAAACCTTCGGCTTCTTCACAGTGTTTCATATTTCCTCCATAATTAATTCTCTGTAAACTCAGGCTAGCATTAATAACTATAAAATTAAATAATTTTTTAATAAAAATTATAATAAAATACACCTATACGTTTAAAAATTTTTAAAATAACCTAATAAAAGATTGATGAAAAAATATTTAGATTTGAAATATTCTGAATTTACTACTAATAAAAGTTTTAATTTTAGTAGAAAAAAAATACTAAATGTATTACCGGAAAAGTATTTATTAGACGCTCATAAAGTAATTTCAAAATGGAAAGGGTACAAAGAAACCCCTCTTATAAATCTAAAAAAATTATCAAAAAAATTAGGTACAAATAATATTTTTTATAAAGATGAATCTAAAAGATTTAATCTAAAATCCTTTAAAGCTTTAGGAGGAGCATATGCAGTTGAAAAAATTGCTAAAAATAAAAAAAAAATAACAGTATCAACTGCTACAGCTGGAAATCATGGAAAATCTGTCTCTTGGGGAGCAAAAAAAATAGGAGTAAAATGTAAAATTTTTATTAGCGAAAATGTTAGTAACTCAAGAGCTCTAGAGATGGAAAAACTTGGAGCTGAAGTGATTAGAGTAAAAGGAAATTATGAAAAATCTTTGAGTATTTGTAAAGAAATATCTAATAAGAAAGGATGGCAAATTGTTCAAGATGTTGCCTGGAGGAAATATGAATATATTCCTAAATTAACAATGGCTGGATATTCAGTAATGATTAAAGAAATTTCTAATCAAACTAAACATTATATAACCCATGTTTTTCTACAAGCTGGTGTTGGTGGAATGGCAGCTGGTATGATCAGTGGGATTGCTAAATATTTTAGAAGAATTCCAAAAATAATAGTTATAGAACCAGAGCATGCTAATTGTGTGATGCAAAGTATTAAAAATGGATCGATTAGAAAAATTAATATAAAAAAACAGAGTATTATGGGTGGAATGTCTTGTGCAAAAGTATCTTTAGTCCCATGGCGTATTTTAAAAAATGCTGTAAACAATTGTGTCAGTGTGTCAGACAAATATGTGCCTCAAACACTAGCTATGTTAGCAAAAAAAAAATTTAGTGAAAAAAAAATAATTGCAGGAGAATGTTCTACTCCTGGAATAATAAGCTTAATATCTTGTTGTAATGATTCTCATTTGAAAAAAAAATTAGAAATAAATAAAAGTTCTAATATTTTAATAATTGGTTGTGAAGGAGATACAGACAAAGTTTTATACAATAAATTATACAAAATAGGTAGGCAGAAATTGAAAAAGTATGAGTAAAAATTGTATAGTTTGGATTAGAGATGATTTTAGATTACAAGATAATCCAGCACTATCTTTTGCAACAAATAATCATGAATTTGTTTCAGTTTTATACATTTATGATAAAATAGATTTTGATAATATTAGGGAAGCTCAAAAGTGGTGGATATCTAAATCTTTAAAAAGTTTAAAAGAGGATCTATCTAAAAATAATGTAAATTTGGAAATAATAGAAGATAATCAAATTAATTTTTTCAAAAAATTGAAGCTAAGTGATATCTCAGTTTATTGGAATAAAATTTATGAGCCGCAAGAGCTAAAAAAAGATAGTGAAATTATTTATCAATTAGAAAAAAATAAAATAAATTACAAATTTTTTAAAGGTAATGTTCTTAATGAGTATAATGAAATCACAAAGAATGATGGAACTCCATTTAAAGTTTATAGTCCTTTTTGGCGAAATGCTGAAAACCACTACCTTGAAAGTGTACCCCTAAAAAATAAATCTCTAAAAAAATTAAAAAAAATTAAAAGTTTTTTCAAAAATCAAGTCTTACCTGAAAAGATTCTTCCAAAAAAAAATTGGTATAAAAAATTTGAAAAATACTGGACGCCGTCAGAAAATGATGCTGGGAAATTGTTACAAAATTTTGTTGCAAAAAGGATAAAAGATTATGGTACATTAAGGGATTATCCAAATATAAATGGAACATCTAGGTTATCACCTTATATTCGAAGTGGTCAGATACATGTAAGTTTAATTTGGAGAAAATGTAATGAAGTAAAACCAAAAAATATTGGTATAAAAAAATATATTAATGAAATTGGTTGGCGTGAATTTTCACACAGTTTAATAAACTATTTTCCAGAAATGCTTAAAGGAAACTTGAGAAGAGAGTTTGATAGATTTCCCTGGGTAAAAAATAAAGAATTTTTAGGTGCATGGAAGCAAGGTATGACTGGTTATCCAATAGTAGATGCTGGAATGAGGCAGTTATATGAGACAGGTTGGATGCATAATAGAATCAGAATGGTTGTAGGTTCGTTTTTAGTGAAACATCTTAGAATAAATTGGGTTGAAGGTGAGAAACACTTCAGAAATTGTTTATTAGATTTTAATGAAGCAAATAATGTTGCTCAATGGCAATGGGTAGCTGGATGTGGTGCTGACGCAGCTCCATACTTTAGAATTTTTAATCCTATATTGCAGGGTGAAAAATTTGATAAAGAGGGATTATATGTAAAAAAGTGGGTACCAGAGCTAGACAAAGTTCCATCAAAATTTATTCATAAACCATGGGAAATGGAGGACAAATACCAAAAAGCCATAAACACTGTAATAGGTAAAGATTATCCGAAACCAATTGTTATACATGAACAAGCAAGGAATGAGGCATTAAAAGCGTTTCAAAGTATAAAGAAAAATTAGTTGCCAATATAGTGATGAACAATAGTTCTTTTATGGCGATTTAATCTATGCTCAAATAAATATATGCCTTGCCAGGTTCCTAAAATTAATTTTGATTCTTTGATGCTTAATGAAATTTGATTGTTAGTAAGTGCAGATTTTATGTGAGCTGGCATATCATCTTTGCCTTCAGATGAATGAATGTATAGTTCTTCATTCATAGGGACTAGTTTGTCAAAATAATTTATTAAGTCTTTTTGTACATTTGGATCTGCGTTTTCTTGCACTATGAGTGAAGCACTAGTATGTTGAATGCTCATATTCAACATTCCATTATTAAAATTATTTTTTTCGATCCATTTGATTGTCTTTTCTGTAATGTCGTATAATCTTTGACCAGATGTATTTACTATTAAATTAAAAAATTTTTGAATCACTTTAATTTAGTATTAAAGTCAATTCCATATTCAGATCTTGGGCCTTTTCTTAATCCAAATGGTCCAGAAATAAAAAGTGTTAAAGGTTTAGTACCAGGTTTTAAATCTACTCTATGATGAGTATTTGCCGATCTAAATCCTATATAACCGGGTGGCCTCCAATGTTTTCCACTTTTAAGGGTTTCCCAATATCCATCTCTTAAAATAATTGTCATAAATGGAAATATGTGATTGTGCACTCCATCACCGTGGTCATCTGCAAGCATTTCATGTATCAATATATTAAATGGAAACCATTTTGGTCTATGTCTAAAAATTAAATAATATCTATTCATCCAAGGCTTAGCCTCGTTATATTTTGGGTGTGATGGTCCTCTGTCTAAAACAACTTTTTTACGACCGATTTTTTCTAATAATCTTAAAATCATTAATTTATTCTAATTATTGAATTATCTTTTGCAATATATAATTCTTTATTAAAATAAACTGGTCTTTGTAGTTTTTCTCTATCTAATTTCAGTATTTTTTGTAACGTACCATCTGAAAAATTTATAATTATTAATCTGCCATTATTTGTTGAAAGATAAATTTTACCGTAACTAATTATAAATCCCACTGGATAATACTTTTCCCTTCTTTTTTTTTTTATGTTTTTTAAAATATTGTTTATTCTTAATATGTTTCCATCATTTTTATTAAGAAGTATCATCAAACCTTCATTTGATACAGTTACTATGTAATCAGAAACTACCACTGGTCTGATTTCTGAATTTATATTTTGTTTCCATTTAATAATCCCAGTCTCCAGATCAATGGCTGCAAATTGGTTTTTATTACTTGAAATAAAGACTAAATTACCATCTGAAACTATATCTGAATTTCTTAATGTTATGTTTTTAGCAAACCCAAGAACTTGTGTTGGCGTTTGCCAAATTATTTCACCACTTTTATAGTCAACAGCTGTTAAATCTCCAATTGAATTAGAAAATATAACTAAATTTTTAGTAAGAATTATTGATTGTTTTTTTTGTGAACTAACAATAGTCAATTCGGTTGGAACGGACCATAAATTTTTTCCATTTTCAATAGAAAAACATCTAAGAGTATTTTCCATATCAACCACAAATATCTTGCCATCTTTAATTTTTATTTGAGAATTAAAAGAAGAAGTGTGTTTTTTTTTCCATTTTAAATTACCATTCTCTTTATTAAGCAAATAGTAATTAGCATTGGTATCAGCAATAAATAAATTATTATTTTCTGAGGCTAAGAATAAAATGGGATTATTTTTTTTATCTGATTTTGAGTAATAATTTTTCTTCCATACTATTTTTGAACTTTTGTTAAATTTAATTATTGATCCTTTGTTATCAAAAAAAAATAAATTTTCATCATCAATTAAAATTTCAGGCTCAAATCCTGAAAAATTTTCTATTTTTGAAAAATTATATTTGGAAAAATTCCTGTCACTTATTCTTTGATTAGTGAATCCATCATTATTTAAATTATAACTTATATTTTTAACATTTTTTGCTGGTAAATTAACTTTTAAAGTTGGGTTAAACTCATTTTCGTTTGGTCTAATATCTTCAAATAATATTTTTGTAATTTCATTGTCCTTTTCAATTTTTTTAGATTTGGACCAAAATTTTGAATTAGAATTTAATGAACATGCTACTACAAAAATGAAAAAAATATAAAGAATATTATTCACTAAAATCTCTATTTAATCTTTTTTCCACGTCAATTTTTATTTTTGGATTTACATTATTTAATTGAGTGATCCTTTTAAAGAATTCTTTAGATTTAACAAATTGCTTTTTATGAAAATAATAGTCACCCATAAGTAAAAGGCAGTGCTGTTTCCAAATACTTTCTGAGTTGATTACTGGGTTTAATATTTTTAACATTTCGTTTTCTGAGTACTTATCTGAAAAGTATAATGCCTTTTTAAAAACAACTAAATTTTTAAGTTCTATATCTTTATTGATTAAAATAACTTTATCAAAAAGTTCACTTATTTTATTATTATCGTTAACTATTTTATTATCTATTAAATAGTAAAGAGCTAAAGCTGAATATGTGTCTACTTTTTCATTTATAATCTTTATCATATTATCTTCTATCTCTTTGTTGGAATAACTTTCTTTATCAAAAATAATACTATTATAAACCTCAGTTAATTTTTCTTTTTTACTTTTTTTAAATTCATCGAATACAAAAAAAGAAATTAATATAATAAATATTATAACAATTAAAATGATAATTTTTTTTATATTCTTTTTAAAAAAGTTTTTTATTAAAAAAATTTTTGTGTTTTGATTTATGACTGCAATATCATCATCCATTTTAAATCATGTTTCTTAGAACATATTGTAAAATTCCACCATGTTTAAAATATTCAAGTTCATTACTAGTGTCAATTCTACAAAGCATTTTAATTCTTTTTGTGTCACCATTTTTATATTTAAATTCAACCATAACATCATCACCAGGTTTTAAACCTTCTTTGATACCTTTGATGGAAATTAATTCTGAACCATCCAAGTTCAATTTTTTTCTATTTTGACCATCAATGAATTGAAGTGGCAATATCCCCATGCCAATAAGATTAGATCTATGAATTCTTTCAAAACTTTCAGCTAATACAGACTTAATACCTAATAGTTTTGTGCCTTTTGCAGCCCAATCCCTTGAGGATCCAGTTCCATACTCTTTACCTCCAATTACCACTAGTTCAGTTCCTCTTTTTTTATATTCAACAACAGCATCATAAACTGGAATAACCTTCCCCTCAGGATGAAGTTTTGTAAAACCGCCTTCTGTACCGGGAGCCATCTCATTTCTTATTCTTATGTTTGCAAATGTTCCTCGTGTCATAACCTCATGATTTCCTCTTCTAGAGCCATACGAATTAAAGTCTTTTTGAAGAACTTGATTTTCCATAAAATACTCGCCTGTTGGGCTATCTTTTTGAATTGATCCAGCTGGAGAAATATGGTCCGTTGTAACCATATCGCCCAGAATTAATAATGGTCTTGCGTTTTCTATATCTTCAAATTTTTCAGGCTCCTCTTTCAAGTTTTCGAAAAAAGGCGGCTTTTTTACGTAGGTTGAATTTTCATCCCATTCATAAATACTTGATTCTTTCGTTTTTATTTTCTGCCATTGATCTGGGCCCTTTGAAACATCTGAATATCTTTTTATAAACATAGATGCATCTAATGATACTTTTAATACCTCTTCTATTTCTTGATTAGACGGCCAAATATCTTTTAAGTATATATCTTTTCCATCATGTGATTTGCCTAAAGGTTCTTTGTATAAATCTATATGCATATTTCCTGCGATTGCATAAGCTACTACTAATGGAGGTGATGCTAAATAATTTGCTTTTACTAAAGGCGATATTCTTCCCTCAAAATTTCTATTACCTGAAAGGACAGAAACTGCATATAAATTACTTTTACTTACAGCTTCTGAAATATTATCTGCTAAAGGTCCAGAATTACCTATACAAGTAGTACATCCATATCCAACTAAGTTAAAACCTAGTTTGTCTAAATATGTATTGAGTCCTGCTTTTTCTAAATAATCTGTTACTACTTGGGAACCTGGAGCTAAAGATGTTTTCACCCAAGGCTTAGAATTTAAACCAAACTCACAAGCTTTTTTTGCTAAAAGTCCTGCACCTATTAAAACATTAGGATTAGATGTGTTTGTACAAGATGTAATAGCTGCAATTAGAATTGAACCATCCTGAATACTGAAATCTGAGTTTTTGACATCAATCTTTAAAAAATCGTTTCTGTTCGAAAACTTCTTAAAATTTTCTTTAAAATTCTGCGATGCATCTGTAAGTAAAACTTTATCTTGCGGTCTTTTTGGTCCAGATATAGTAGGAACAACAGTTGACATATCTAAAGATAAAGTGTCACTGAATATTATATCATTACTTACCCATAAACCTTGTGCAATTGCATATTTTTTAACAATATCTACTTGACTTTTATTTCTGCCTGAAAATTCCAAATATTTTAAAGTCTCTTCGTCAATTGGAAAAAATCCACATGTTGCTCCATACTCTGGAGCCATATTTGCAATAGTCGCTCTGTCTGCTAAAGTTAAATTTTTTAAGCCTTCTCCATAAAACTCTACAAATTTTCCAACAACACCCTTGTCTCTTAGCATTTTGACAACTGTAAGAACTAAATCTGTAGCTGTCGTACCTTCGGGTAGTTTATTTTTAATTTCAAACCCAACAACCTCTGGAATTAGCATTGATATAGGCTGTCCTAGCATGCCAGCCTCTGCTTCGATACCTCCTACTCCCCATCCTAAAACTGATAAACCATTTACCATTGTTGTATGACTGTCAGTTCCAACAAGGGTATCTGGAAATAAATATTTTTTGTTATTAAATTCTTCCATCCATACAACTTTTGACAAATATTCTAAATTCACTTGGTGACATATGCCAGTTCCTGGTGGAACAATTCTAAAATTATTAAATGCTTTTTGACCCCATTTTAAAAAAGAGTATCTTTCTGCATTTCTCTGAAATTCAATTTCAACGTTTTCTTTTAAAGAACTTAAAGTTGAATATTTATCAACTTGAACTGAATGATCTATTACCAGATCTACAGATGATAATGGATTTATCTTATTTGGATCTTTATTTTTCTCTTTAACTGCTTCTCTCATAGCTGCTAGGTCGGCCACAGCTGGTATGCCGGTATAATCTTGTAACAAAACTCTAGCAGGTCTGTAGGCTATTTCGGTATCTGATTTTTTATTTTTTAACCATGTTATCAAAGCAAAAATTTGAGATTTTGACACTGATTTATCATCTTCATATCTTAGTAAATTTTCTAAAAGCACTTTTAAGGATTTGGGTAGTTTAGATATTCCCTCTAGACCATTTTTTTCTGCTAAGCTTAATGAATAATAACAATAATCATTATTATTTATGCTAATTGTTGTTAAAGATTTAAAAGAATTTTTGTTACCTGGTTTCATATATATAAAGTCTTAAATCGATTTCGATTTAGCACAATTAATCAGTTTAATAAAACTATCATTTGTCGCAAAGTTGCTTAATTATTAAGCAATAGTTAATCCATTCTCAGTCTTTTGTGACGGATGTAATAATACTACTTTACCATCTGAGTCGATTGCTCCAAGTATTAAAACTTGAGACACTACACCAGCAATATTTTTTTCAGCAAAATTACAAACACCTATTACTTGCTTATTAATTAAATTTTCTTCATTATAATAATGAGTAATTTGGGCAGAAGATTGTTTTATTCCAATATTTTTACCAAAATCTACTTCTATAACAAGTGAGGGTTTTCTAGCTTTTTCGTTTTTTTTAACTGAAATCACTTTACCAATTCTGATATCTACTTTATCAAAAACATCATACGTTATTTGTTCTTTCATAAAATTAATATATAGTAAATTTTATATATGAGTACAGAAAATAATTTAGATAAAACATTCAACAATTCCGTAAAAATACTCTCTGAACTTATAGCTTTCAAATCAATTTCAGGAGAGGACAATAACTCTATAATAAATTATTGTGAAAAAATTTTTAATGACTTAGGTGTAGAGTCATTTAAAATTTACGACTCCGATAAAAAGAGGGTAAATCTTTTTGCTTCACTTAAATCAAAATTTAAGAATGGTAAAAAACCAATTATTTTATCTGGGCATACTGATGTTGTTCCAGTATCGAAGGGTTGGTCATCAGATCCTTTTAAAGCGACTATAAAAAATCAAAAATTATATGGAAGGGGCTCATGTGATATGAAGGGATTTCTTGCATGTCTTCTCGCTTATGCACCAATTTTCTCAAGCTCCAACATGGATAGAGATCTTCATTTTTCATTCACATTTGATGAAGAGACAGCTTGTCAAGGTGCTCCATTGTTAATTAAGGAATTAAAAAAAAGAGACATCAAAAATGCAATCTGTGTTGTCGGCGAACCCACAAATATGAAAATTATAGATGCACATAAAGGTTGTTATGAATACACAACTCATTTTTATGGATTAGCGGGACATGGTTCACAACCAGATAAAGGAGTAAATGCTGTTGAGTACGCTTCTAAATTTATACAAAAACTTTTAGAGATTAGAGATTATTTAAAAAATAACCCACCAAAAAATCCTATATTTGATCCACCTTATACAACACTTCAAATTGGCGGCATATCAGGTGGTATAGCAAGAAATGTTATTGCTGATAAATGTAAAGTTGATTGGGAATTGAGACCTGTAATTACAAAAGATGGTGAATTTGTAAATGATGAAATCGACAAATTTGTTAATGAGAAATTGTTACCTGAAATGAAAAAAACTTATCCAGATTCCAAAATTGAAAAAGAAATCATTGGAGAAATAATTGGTTTTACCCGAGAAGAAAAATCTGATGCATGTGAATTTGTCTCAAGTATCACGGGTGATAATTCAAGAAATGTAGTGTCATTTGGAACCGAGGCAGGTTTATTTCAAGAAATAGGAATTAGTACTGTCGTATGTGGTCCTGGATCAATTGAGCAAGCACATAAAATTGATGAATTTATTGAACTAAATGAATTAAAAAAATGTTTAAAATTTTTGGAAGGTATTAAATCTAAAGCGAATTAATTCCAGCCCCCAACCGATTTGACTTCTAAAAATTCAAGTAAACCCTCTTTGCCTGCTTCTCTGCCAATTCCTGAATGTTTGAAACCACCAAAAGGTGCATCTACTGCTATACCAGCTCCATTAACATCAACCATACCAGATCTTAATTTCCTCGCTACACGATTTGCTTTTTCCTTATCTTGAGTTTGAATATAATTTGTTAGTCCATAATCAGTATCATTCGCTATCTCAATAGCTTCCTCCTCATTTTCGAAAGGTATAATTGATAAAACAGGTCCAAAAATCTCTGTTCTAGCTATTTCCATATTATTACTCACATCAGCAAAAGCCGTAGGTTTTACAAAATATCCTTTTTCAATACCATCTGGTTTTCCAGTGCCACCAGCTATAAGTGTAGCCCCTTCGTCTATCCCTTTTTGGATTAATGACTGTATCTTTTTATATTGAATTTCTGAAACAACTGGTCCGATATGATCTCCCTTCTCATTAGGATCACCAACTTTCATTTCATCTGCAAATTGTTTTACTCTCTCAACTGCTTGGGCATACATACTTTTTTCTACTAACATCCTCGTTGGAGCATTACATGATTGACCAGAATTTCTAAAACATCTAAGAGCTCCTCTATCAATTGCTTTGGGATCAGCGTCGTTAAATATAATATTAGCACCTTTGCCACCAAGTTCGAGGCTTACCCTTTTAAAATCTTTTGCAGCATTTTGTGAAATCAAAGCACCTGCACGTGTTGATCCGGTAAATGAAATCATATTTATATCTGGATGACTAGTGAGAGCGTCACCTGTATTAGCCCCATCTCCATTAACTAAATTAAAAACTCCTTTAGGAAAATTAGCTTCATGGATTAATTCTGTAAGTATCATTGCTGACAAAGGTGCTACCTCTGATGGCTTAAGAACCATTGTACAGCCAGATGCTATTGCCGGCATAACTTTTAAACAAGTTTGATTCATAGGCCAATTCCAAGGAGTTATTAAAGCACATACTCCTTTGGGTTCATAGATTATTCTTTGATTTTTAGCATGTTCTCCTAAAGGTTTTTCAAAATTGAATTCTTTTAAATATCTTATAAAGGTTTTAATGTGTGCAGCTCCTGTACCAGCTTGAAGTTTAGTTGCAAAGTCTTTTGGAGCACCCATTTCTAATGTAATCGCCTCTGCAATATCCGCCCATCTTTTTTTGTAAAGCTCATATAATTTCTCTAATGGTGCCAGTCTCTCTTCCTTTGTCGAGAAAGCCCAAGTTTTAAAAGCATTTTTTGCAGATTGAACTGCTTCATTAACATCTTCTTTATTTCCTAAAGATATCTTTGCACAAACATCCTCTGTTGCAGGATTTATTATATCAATCGTTTGGTTGCTCTTAGGATCAATCCACTCTCCGTTAATATAGAATTTTTTTTTATCTAACATGAAAAGAAATTAACTTATCCTTTAACTTTTGCAAATAAATTAGTCAGCTCGTATATTATTGTTGCTGCTGCTAAAGATGTAACTTCTGCATGATCATATGCTGGGGACACTTCAACAACATCTGCTGATATTAATTTTAATCCAGATAGTCCTCTAATAACATTAACCATCTCTCTTGTAGACATGCCAGCTATCTCGGGCGTTCCAGTACCTGGAGCAAAAGCAGGATCCAATACATCTATGTCAATTGAGAGATATAATGGGTTGTTTCCCACTCTTTTTTTTATTCTGCTCACTATTTTGTCAATTCCTTCAGTTTGAAATTCATCACAATGAATTATTTTAAACCCAAAACTCTCGTCATTTTTTAAATCATCTCTACTATATAAAGGACCTCTAATCCCAACATGCATTGATGCATCATCAAGAAATAAACCTTCTTCTCTAGCCCTTCTAAAAGGAGTTCCATGCGTAAATGGTGCTCCCATATAAGTATCCCAAGTATCAAGGTGAGCATCAAAATGTACTAACGCTACAGGTCCTTCATTAATTTTGTTCACCGCTCTTAGAAGTGGAAATGCAATTGTATGATCACCTCCCATGCTAATGATACCACCTGTTTGTTTTAAAAGATCGAGAGCTCCATTTTCTATTTGATGTATTGCTTCTTTTATATTGAATGGATTACAGGTTATATCGCCAGCGTCTGCAACTTGTTGAACTTTAAATGGTTCAACATCATAATCTGGATGGTAATTAGTTCTTAAATGTCTTGAGGCTTGTCTAATACTTTGTGGCCCAAATCTTGCCCCTGGTCTATAACTTGTTCCAGCATCAAAAGGAATTCCAACAATTGCTACATCGCAACTTTCTACATCTCTAAGCTCAGGCAATCTTGCAAATGTGCTTGGTCCTGCAAATCTAGGGACAACCGTTCCACTCACAGGTTGGATTGTATCTTTATTTTTTTTCTTCATTTATTTAATCTAACATATAATATTCGATTAAAGTATAATCATAATTTTCCAATGAAATTAAATTTTTATATAATATTGCTATTATTATTCTCGTTTATAGCTAAAGCTGATCAAATTTTTGAATTAATAAAGATACCTAATTTAACTCTACATAAGTTAGAAAATAAAAATTCCTTAGCCTACTTGAAACCCACAAAAGATTTTTTTGTTGGTTCAAGCTTTAAGAATGTTAGTTGTAAAAAAAATCAGTCTCAAAATTTTAATAAAAAATATTTAGAGACTGAAAGAGGTTTCGATAGATACAATGATGATTTTTTCAGAAAAATTAAGTTAAAATATGTTGTTTTATGTAGTGAATTAGAAATAGCAGGAATACCTGCGCTTGGATTTGCTAACCCTGAAATGAAGACACTTATTTTAAATATAAATTCCAACAATTCAAATTTTGAAAGAGTATTACATCATGAGGTATTTCATATAATCGAACACAATTTTAATAAATATTTTTCAAATATTTCCTGGGGTGACTTAAATTCAAAAGAATTTAATTATTCAGCATGTTCAACATGTTCTAATAATTACAGTTTAGAAAAAATTTATAATAGCAAGGGATTTGTATCTGAATATGCAAAATCAACAATATCTGAAGATATGGCAGAAACTTTTTCTTTTATGATGTCGGACAATAATTTAATTCTAGATATGATTAGCAAAGACGAAATACTTAATAAAAAAGTAAGAACAATTAAAAATATAGTTAAGAAATTAGATGTTAAACATCAATTTTAAAAATGCTAAAGAAAATCAAACAAACAAAATCTGAAAAATTATTACTAATTTTTTTAATTTTACTTGCCGTTTTTTCCTTAATTTCTTTTACTTTAATTAAAAATAAATGTTTGTTCGTTGAGAAAGTAAATCTTGCAAAATTAAATTTTAATAATCCTGAAAATATCATCATCTTAAATGTTTCGTGTGGTAATGTTGTAATCGAACTTTTTCCAAGTATTTCACCAAATGCAGTCGACAAATTTAAGAAGCTAATTAAAAACAAAGAATATGACAATGTTGCATTTCATAGAGTTATTGAAAATTTTTTAGTACAAGCAGGAGATCTCGAGTTTGGTAGAAAAGGTAATATAAATTACACTTATATAGGTAGCGGAAGATCGAAATATGATTTAATAAAACCAGAAATAGATAAACCATTTGAATTCAAAAGAGGCACAATAGCTTTTGCAAAAAGTAAAAGTGGGGATGTAGAGGATAGTGAATTTTTAATCCTTTTGGCTGACGCTTTTTTGTTTGAGGGTGAATACACTCCTTTAGGAAAAGTTATTAGTGGTATTTCAGCTTTGGAAAAAATTAAATTTAATGACCAATCTGAATATGTTTTAAGGCCAGATTTTATTAACTCGTTAAAATTGTTATCTGATATTAATTAACAAGAGGCTTTCCAGTAGCTAGGGTATGTCTTATTCTATCTTTAGTCTGATCTGTTTCAATTAAGTTCATGAATGAAGTAAGCTCTAACTGGTATAAGTTATCCTCAGTTAATAATTTATCTGAATTAGTATCTCCACCGCTCAGGACATTTGCAAGTTCTGTTCCTACTTTCATGCCATGATCTAATATTATTTTTTCATTATAAAGTTTTTCCAGCACCTTAATCATTTTTTCTTTTAATGGTTTTCCTGATAATTTAAAAGTACATTCATTTGGAGATTTAAAATTTTGATTTTGATCTATTATTTTTTTTGACTCTGAAAATAGGCTATTTCTATTCATTATTTTTTTATCTTCTGGTCTTAAGTATTTCAAAGGCTCAGCTTCAATTGGAGAAGTGGCAGTTTTTGCATAACCAATAATTTCAAAAACTTTTAACGGGGCAAAGTCAGGATCGCGTTTTGCTTCAGGAGTTTGTGACCATCTCCATAACATTTCTTTACATCCACCTCCAGCTGGGACCAATCCAACTATGCTTTCAACTAATCCAACTACTATATTTGTATGAGATACAACGAAATTACTTTGTACTAAAACTTCAAATCCTCCACCTAAAGTAAGACCAGATGGAGCTGATACCACAGGATATTTTGAATATTTTAATTCTTTGCAAGTATCTTGAAAATATTTAATAAATTTTTCTATTGATTTATAGTCATTTTTTTCTGCAAAGTTCATAGTATAACTAAGATTTACACCCGCAGAAAATTGCATACTTTCATTTATCACTATTAATGGTTTATCAGTTGCCTTTTTAAGAGCATCCATAGAGTCGTAATCTAGTGCGCAAGCCTTTGTGGTAAATTCAACTATATTAAAGTCTTTGAATCTAAATATTTCAGCCGACTTGTTTTTATCTGTATTTATTGCCTTAGGTTTTACTTTTCCTAAAGTTTCAATATCAGTATATAATTGCCTAGAACCATAAAAATTCTCATCTTTTGTTTTTGATAAATTTTCTAAAAAGGTGTTATTTTTGAAATCATCTATTCGATTAAAAAATTCGTTAACTCCAATAGATTTGAGCATCTCAAAAGGTCCCATAGCCCAATTAAATCCTAGTCTCATCGCTTCATCAATATCATTAAACTTATCAGTAATGCCTGGAACTAATGATGAGGCATATTTTATTATTTTTGATATGACTGACCATGAATATTCGCCATACTTATCTTTTCTATTTATCAATTCTTTTAAATTTACAGTATCAATTCCCACGTCAATTTTTTTAGAAGGAGAATAATCGCCCGTCTCTAAATTTATAGCCTCTAATATTTTTTGGTCATTTGCCTTATTCATTCGATAGAAACCACCCTTGCCTTTTCTTCCTGTATAACCAGTCTCAATTAATTTTTTAACTAAGGGTATTTCTTTAGCAACTTCTTGAAATGAATCTTGCTCAGGAAGCTCTTTGATAAAGCTTTTTAATACATCGGCCATAAGGTCTATTCCGATTAGATCATATAAACCAAAAACACCTGTTTTAGGAATTCCCATTGGTCTACCAAATACAGCATCAGCCTCTTCAATTGATAATTTCATTTTGAATGCTTCAGTCATGGCTACTTGCATTGCGTAAACACCTATTCTATTTCCAAGAAAACCAGGTGTATCATTACAGACAATTGCGCCTTTGCCTAATTCGTTTTCACAAAATTTTTTTAAAGAATCTATTTTTTTTAAATCATTATTTTCATTTTTGACGATCTCTAAAAGTCCCATATATCTAACAGGATTAAAGAAGTGGGTTATACAAAAATCTTTTTTTTCGTCATCGGTTAAATGTTCTGATAAAATCTTTATAGGAATTGATGATGTATTGGAGGATACAATTGCTCCTGATTTTCTATTTTTAAATATTTTATCGTATATGTTATGTTTAACATCTATTCTCTCAACTACGGCTTCCACAATCCAATCAGCTTCTTTTACTACATCGAAATCATCATTGATATTGCCAACTTTAATATTTTCAATTTTATTTTTGTTAATTAAAAGTGGTGGTCTAGACTTGTAAATTCTATCCCGAGCCTTTGCACTAATATCTGTGGATAAATCTAAAAGTGTAACTGGAACATTTGCATTGCACAAGTGTGCAGCTATTCCGCTACCCATAGTACCAGATCCAATTATGACAACACTTTTAATTTGCATTTATTTTTTATCTATTAATTCCTCTGAGTCTTTCAGATCTTCTTCTTAATAACTCAGCTGTAACAAGAATAAGTGTAGATAAAATAATCAAACATGTCGCAACTGCAAGAATTGTTGGGCTTAGCTGTTCTCTTAAGCCAGTCCACATTTGAATTGGAATGGTTGTATTCTCTAATCCAGCTAAAAATAATACTACAACTACTTCATCGAAAGAGGTAACAAAAGCAAACAAGCCACCTGAAATCACACCAGGTAAAATCAAAGGTAACGTAATTTTCATGAAAGTATTAACTGGGTCACTTCCAAGACTTGATGCTGCTCTAGTAACGCTATGATCGAAACCAGAGAGAGTTGCTGTCACTGTTATTACAACAAATGGTGTTCCCAAAATAATATGTGCCAGCACTATTCCGGTATGCGTAGCTGCTAAACCGGCTTTTGCCATAAAAAAGAAAATAGCTACACCCGAAATAATTAAAGGAACAATCATTGGTGAAATTAGTGTTGCCATTATCAATCCTTTATATGGCATATGTCTACTACTTAATCCTAATGCTGCAACAGTTCCTAAAAGAACAGATCCAAGCGTTGCAAAGATAGCAATTATAAAACTATTTTTAGCTGCCAGCCCCCAAGGATTTTTTGTTCCATAAATCATATCTTTGTACCATCTTAGAGAAAATGCATCTGGATCAAGACTTTTCATCCCTTCAGAGAAACTTAAAAATTCTTCAGCATTAAATGAAAGGGGAAAAATTACAAATAAAGGTGCAATCAAAAAGAAAAATACGCATGTACAAATAAAAATATACACATAATGCCAAATCCTATAATGTGGTTCTGTATATTTAGGTAGTGCCATAATTATCCCAATTTAATGTTATCAATCCCAACTAATTTATTATAAATCCAGTATATTGCTAAAACTCCAGCAAGTAACATTAGTCCCATTGCTGATGCAAAACTCCAATCAAGAGTACTTTTCATGTGAAAGGCAATCTGGTTACTTATTAAAGTTCCTGAAGCCCCTCCTACTAGTGCAGGTGTAATATAATATCCAATGGCAAGTATAAACACTAATAAACAGCCAGCCCCAATTCCAGGGATCGTTAGTGGGAAATACACTTTCCAAAATGTAACAAATGGCGTTCCTCCCAGAGATTTTCCGGCTCTCATTAAGCTTGGAGATATAGTTTTCATTACACTGTATAAAGGCAAAACCATAAAGGGCAATAAAATTTGCGTCATAGCAACGTAGGTTCCAGTTTTATTATACATCATTTCAGGCCTATTATCATCAGCTACTAAACCAATCATGACAAAAAAATCATTAACAACTCCTTGTTGTTGAAGAAGTATCATCCAACTAGCAGTTCTTACAAGTAGGGATGTCCAGAATGGAAGTAGCACACAAATCATTAAAAGGTTACTATACTTCATTGGTAATGTTGCAAGAAGATGAGCAATTGGATAAGCCATTAAAAAACATAATAGAGTAACAAAAAAAGCTATCTCCAAAGTTCTAAGCCAAAGTATTCTATGTATTCTCCTATCTTCCTCGACATTAACAATTTTGCCCTCCTCGTTTTTATACATATCGATACCTTTTAAGTATTTTGAACTTGTATATGCGGGTGCTCGTCTTTTTATAGCAAGCCAATATTCAATATCAGCCCATCTTTTGTGAACAGCCATTATTTGCTCTTTATAATTTCCTTCTTCAAAGTTTTTGGCTTTTCTTCTCAATTTTTTTAAAATACTTTTGAAACCATTTTTGGTATAATTTAATTGAGTGGATAATTTACCATCACGTTTCTCCTCTACTAACTTTTGAAAGTCTAAATAAAAAGATTTGAATACTTCCTCAGGTGGCATTTCATTTCCATTCCATTTCTCCATTGATTTAAATGTTTTTGGCAACATTTCAGTTACCATTTTATCGTCAACACTTCTCATCAACATATCTCCAATTGGAAAAATATAAGTTATAAGTAAAAATAATAATAAGGGTGCGACTAATAAAAATGCTTTGATCTTATTTTTTCTTTCAGCCTTTTTAAGACTTGCCTCAAGAGGTATTCCGTCTGTTGTTAAAATTTGTTTAGTTTCGCTGCTCATAAATAAAAAAGGGCGGCTATAAATAACCGCCCTTAATATAATATATAATTTTAGTCTTTAAAACTTAAAATTATAGACCAGCTTTCATTGCTTCCCATTTTTCACCAAGCTCTGTACCGTTATCAGCCCAGAATAATGGATCTACTAAGAAGTAATTTTTAGTATTAGCTGGCGCAGTCGGCATTTGTGGTACCATGTTAGTCTTACCATCTTTGTACCACGGCTCGCCTTTTGCCATAACTTTAAGTGATGATTTTCTCCAAGGTGCATATGCAATGTATTTTGCACTACCTGCTAAACCTTCTGTACTTGTCATCTCTGCTAAAGCTTTTTTAGCATCAGCTTCGTTTGGTCCACCCTTAACTAGTACGAAATATTCGTAGTCAAGTCCTTGACCATCCCAAACTTGTTTAATTGGAGCTCCTTCACCGATCTCTGCGTTGAAGAATCTACCATTCCAACCAGTTGCCATAACAACTTCACCAGATACTAATAACTCTGGTGGTTGAGCACCTGCAGACCAAAATACACATCCACCATTAGGGTCTGTGCATAACTCTTTGATCTTGTTCATTGCTCTGTTTACACCTTTTTCAGTTTCAAGAGCTTTGTAGATTTTTGCTCCACCTTTTCCTGGCTTAATACCATCTGCTGCTAAAGCGATCTCTAAATTAGTTAATGCGCTTTTATAGATAGCTCTTTTTCCAGGGAATTTTTTTGTGTTAAAGAAATCTTTTATAGTTTTTGGAGTGCCTTTAACATTATTCGTGTTGTAAGCATAATTCCAAGAGTATAAAATATTTCCTACAGCACATTTACTTGGCATTGGAGCAAAGAAATCTTTACTCGCTGCGGTACCGTCTGGTGCTGCTGGAAAGTCCTTGTCAAAATCAAATTCTACAAATAAACCTTCGTCACATCCAGTAATAGTGTCCATAGCAAAAACGTCGATAATATCCCACGTAATTTTGCCTGCCTCTTTTTGTGCTTTAATCTCTGATAATCCACCTGAGTAATCGACCCAATTGATCGGTACACCAAGCTTCTTAGCAGTAGGGTCACCATATCCTAACTTCTGAGACTCTGTATATGCTCCACCCCATGATGCAACAGTAACTGCAAATGATGATGTACTTATAGAAAGTGCAAAAGATAGAACTAGTAACAATTTACTTAGTTTTTTCATTATTCCTCCGTTTAAACGTTTTTTAAAAGCTAATTACAGCAATATATGAGTAAGGAGTCAATGACGCATTTCACTAAAATATGCTCAATTTATGGAGATTATTTTGTTAAAGCCTGTCGTTTATTTTGGATCCAGTGCCCTTGCATCATAACTGTTCCAACTAACGTTTATTTGATTTCCCATTTTGATATCCATGTTAGCAGAGCTATTTGGTACTTTTAATATAAATTCTTTATTGCCTAATAAGTCAATTCTCACTCGTGTATGATCACCGTGGTAAATCACCTCTTCAATTTTTCCTTTGAAATTATTATCCATTTTATTCTCTGTATTTATAAGAGCTCTCTCTGGTCTTAATGAAACTGTCGTCTTATCACCATTCGATTTTACAGAAATTGGGTTAGCAATTATTTCAGATCCATTTAATAATTTGACTTTACATTGATCTTTTTGAAAATTAGTTACTTCTCCTGCAAAAGTATTATTTTCACCAATGAACTCCGCAACGAAAGAGTTTACAGGCTCTTCATATAATTTATCTGGAGAAGAAAGTTGTTGAACTTTGCCGTCATTAAAAACAGCAATTCGATTAGACATTGTCAAAGCTTCACCCTGATCATGAGTTACATACACAACTGTAACACCTATACTTTCATGAATATGTTTAATTTCATATTGCATACTTTCTCTAAGATTTTTATCTAAGGCTCCCAAAGGTTCATCCATTAAAACAACTTGAGGATCGAAAACTAAAGCTCTTGCAACAGCAACACGTTGTTGTTGACCACCTGACAATTGGCCTGGCATCCTATTTTCAAAGCCTGAAAGAGACACCATTGATAATGCTTTATCCACTTTTTTTTCTATGTCATCTTTGTTTATTTTCCTGACTCTAAGTGGAAAAGCTAAATTTTCATATACTGTCATATGTGGAAACAGAGCGTAATTTTGAAACACCATGCCTATACCTCTTTTATGTGGCGGTATATTTGAGATAGGATTTTTATCTAAGAAAATTTCTCCATTAGTTGGAGTCTCAAAACCAGCTAACATCATTAAGCATGTTGTCTTGCCCGAGCCTGATGGACCAAGCATTGTTATAAATTCACCCTCAGCAATGTCTAAATTTAAATCTTTAACAACAAGTACCTTGCCATCATAGCTTTTGTCTACTTTATCAAATTTTACGAATTCAGAGTTTTTAGACATTAATCAAAGTATAAAACATTTGTAGACTGCTTTTTCAAGTTTTTATTTTATATGTAAATCTCTCGAAAAATTGCATAATAATTCATTTCCTTGTTCTGTAATTCTTACAGACTCAGAGGCTTCAACCCCCCAATCACCGAATTGCATTACAGCTATCATATGAAAACAGACATTAGGTTTTAATATAGTCATGTCACCTTTAGAAATATTAATTGTATGTTCTCCCCAATCAGGTGGATAGCCTATGCCAATAGAATAACCAGTTCTAGACTCTTTTTTAATTTTATATTTATCAAGTATTCCCCAAAATTTTTGCGCAACATCATTTGCAGTATTTCCTGGTTTGCTAGCACTAATGCCAGCTTCCAATGCCTCATTAGTAGCGTTCATAGCATCAATTTTTTTTTGTTCCGGTTTACCAAGGTTTACAGTTCTTGCCATAGGTGCGTGATATCTTTTATATGTTCCAGATAATTCGACAACAGTTGCCTCACCACTTATGAACTTATCATCGCTTGCTGTAAGATGAGATGCAGAAGTGCCTTTACCACTGGGTAATAAAGTTGCTATACTTGCGTATTCACCTCCATAATCAGTCGTGCCTTTAAATAAAGTCTTTTGGATTTCTGCAACAGCATCACATTGTCTTATGCCTGGATTAATTATTTCCATTGCTGTATTCATTGCATTTTCTGAAATAATTGCAGCTTTTTTCATGAAATCTATTTCCGAATTAGATTTAACTACTCTTACCCAATTGACTAACCGTTCTGAGTCTTTAATTATAGCATTTGGTAAACCTTGTTTAAGTTTTTCATAACAGTATGCAGTAAAATAATGTGCATCCATTTCAACACCGATATTAATTTTATCCCATTTATTCTTTTTTAATAAGTCAACTAAAGCATCATAAGGATGAGAGGGCCAAGTATGAATGTATTTTTCTTCATAAATTATGATATTTTCTTTTTTAAGATAAGTTTTAATAAAGGCACCACCAGCATCTTGAGCTCTAATAAAACAAATAGGTTCGTCAGCGTTTATATGGACAATTACACATTGAGCATAATAAAACGACCAGGCATCATAACCAGTTAAATAATTTATGTTTGCTGTGTCTTGAGATATTAAAAGATCTATACCTTTTTTTTGCATTGATAGTTGAACTTTTTTAAGTCGATCTTTAAATTCATTTTTAGAAAAATTCATATTTTTATATTAATTAAATAGACTTCCATAACCCTTGATCGAGTCATTTTTTTCTATTCTCTCTAAAGTTTCCCAAATTAAAGCTTGATTGCTGGATAGAACAGTTATACCCAATTTTTTTTCTAATCTTTCTATTATATTTAATACTGGCAATGACGTGCAAGATACAAACAAAGCTTCAGCATCTTTGTGATCAATTTTTGATAAAATTTCAAATAGTCTATCTTGATCTACTCTTCCAATATCAATATCAGACTCAATATCAAAATATGTGTTTGAAGTAACCTCAAAATTATTATCTTTAAAAAAAAGCACAACATCATCATTCACGCTTTTAATATAAGGAGTTACGATAGATATCTTCTTAATACTTTTTTTCTTTAATGCGTTTAAGACCGCTGTACTAGGAGCGGTTACTGAGGCATTTGGTTTTGCCAAATTAATTTTTTTTTTAATATTATCATAGCCAGAAACAATTGTTCCTGATGTACATCCATAAACAACACAATCAATCTCTTCTCCAGGAAGAATATTTTCTGTTACGGATGTAATATTCTCTGTCATTTTTTTCAGATTGTCAGCTGTAACAGGATTATAATTGGTTATTCTATTTACAAAAAGATCAGCTGGTACCTTATTAAAAACTTTTAAAAAATCTTTTTCTATCATTACGTCAGTTGCTAGTACAATTAAGCCCACTCTTGGATTATTTTTTTTGTTAAATTGGGGTTTAATTTTTTTTGAATCCATATTAATAAGTTATATTATAGACATATAGATACCAAGTTTATAGTTATGTTAATAGATAAAATTAATACCTCACTTAAGAAAATTTTATTATATTTGATAGTTTATATTTTTGTTATAATACCAAATTCATTTGGTAAAAATAATGTAGAGATTAAAGTTGGAATCTTACTAGGTTTTACTGGTGCAGTTGAAAGTTTAACACCTTCAATGGCAGACTCAGCAGAATTAGCTTTTAATGAAGTAGTCAATAATAAAGATAAGTTTAATGAAATTACTTTTAAGGTAGTAAGAGCAGATACAACTTGTAACAATATAAAATTAGCAAAAAATGCTGCTAAAAAAATTATTAATGATGGCGCTAGCGCAATAATAGGTGCCGCTTGTCCTAATATGACAATCGATATTGCAGAAGAATTATCAATACCAGAAGAAATATTAATGATTTCTCCAGCCGATACATCAAATGAGTTAATTGAATTAAAAGACAACGGTTTTATTTTTAGAACAGCACCACCGAAAATTAGAGGAAGTCAAATATTAGCTAATATTACAAAAGATAGAGGAATTAGAAAGGTAGCTATTTCCTATAGCAGCGATAAAGATTATAAAAAGTTTGCAGAGTTTTACAGAAATACTTTAGATAAAAATAATATAAAGACCACAATTATGTTGCCTCATAATAAAAATACTAACGATTATTCAAAACATATTTCTACTTTAAGTGCTGCTGGAGGTGATGCATTAGCAGTGATAAGTGATTTAAATTTTGGAGGAGATCAAATTATTAAATCTGTATTGGATACTGGAATGTTCGAGATATTTATCTTAAATGAAGGCATGATAGAGCAAAATATAATTGAAGATTTTAAAAAAAAAGATTTAAAAAAATCCTTTGGATATGTTCAAGGGCTATCAAATTTGGGCTCTGTAAAATTTATAAATCTAGCACAAAAATCTGGAATTGATCCATCTATTCCATATATTGGCGAGTCTTATGATGCCGCAGCTATTATAATATTATCAAATTTCGCAAAAATATTTTCAAATTATAATTCTATAAACAGTGCTATTTATTCTGTAGCAAACAAACCAGGAGTGAAAATTTATCCAGGTGAGATAAATAAAGCAATAAATATACTTCGTGAAGGTAAATCAATAAATTACGAAGGGGCAACAAGTGTAGAATTTGATAAGTTTGGTGATGCTGTTGGTTCATTTTTAGAGGTTGATTTAAAAAAAGGAAAGTTGAAAAGTAAAAAGCTTAGATAAATTTAATAACTGTATTTCTTTGAAGGGTACTTGTTT
Source organism: uncultured Pelagibacteraceae bacterium (assembly GCA_902571525.1). Taxonomy (GTDB): domain Bacteria; phylum Pseudomonadota; class Alphaproteobacteria; order Pelagibacterales; family Pelagibacteraceae; genus Pelagibacter. The sequence goes on along the minus strand of CACGCL010000006.1, from coordinate 1,302 downwards.
TTTTTTACATCTCTACTAAATTTTTTAATAGCTAATTTGATATATTTTCTAATATTTTGAAATCTTTTTACAAATTTTATTGTTGTTAAATTTAAACCAATCAAATCATCGGTTACTAATACTTGTCCATCACAATTAACAGATGAGCCGATTCCGATGGTTGGGATTTTTAATTTTTGAGTAATCTTCTTTGTTAATTTTGTCTCAATACACTCCAATACAATTGAAAAAACTCCACTTTTTTGAAGTAATTTAGAATCAGTTAACAAATTTTTTCTTTCAAAATTTGTTTTTCCTTTAAATCTAAATTTTCCTTTCTGACTTTGTGGTAAAATTCCTAAATGACCCATAACATTTATTTTATTTTTTCTTAGGTGTTCAATAATGTTGACTATTTTTTTTCCACCCTCTAGCTTGACTGCATCTGCTTTTGTATATTTAATTATTTTTTTTGCATTTTTTAAAGCCTCATTTTTATTTCTGTAAGTATTATATGGCATATCTACTACCATCAAACTTTTTTTAATACCTTGTCTTACACTTTTTGCGTGCTCAATCATCATATCGAGTGTTACTTTTTTTGTTGAATCGAAAGAATATAAAACTGAACCCAAAGAGTCACCAACTAAAATTATATCTGTATACCCATCTAAAATTTCAGAAAAATTTTTTGTATATGCGGTTAAACAAATAATTTTTGTTTTATTTTTTTTTGATAAAATTTTTTTGATTTTAGAGTTCATAAAATTTTACTAAGAATATTGTTAGTCTCCATATTATATAATCTATATAAATTTTCAGCATCCTTTAAATGAATTTCTTTAAATTTAATTTTTGAGCCTGGTGGTATTTGAACAAGTTTGTCATAATCTGCACTTATAACTATACCAAGTTTAGGATAACCACCCAATGTTCCGTGATCTGATAGCATGATAATTGGTTTGCCATCAGCTGGTATTTGAATAGTTCCTTTAACTAGACCCTCAGATTTAATATTTGTTTTTTTAATATTTTTTAATTTAATACCATCTAATCTCATGCCCATCCTATCTGTGAGTTTTGTTACTTCAAAGTCTTTAGAAAAAAAATCCTTAATTGACATTTCTGAAAAGTAATCAAAATTTGTTCCTTTAATTACTCTTATAAATTCTATCTTGGAATTGATAAAATCTAATTTTTTATTTGATAGGTGCTTTCGCTCATTAAGTTTAATATTTTGACCATCAACTAGTTTATTGCCATTGTTTGATCCAATCTGTGCTCTAATTGTAGTAGAAAAGCTACCCCATACTTTGTTTAATT
>CACGCL010000005.1 GCA_902571525.1 uncultured Pelagibacteraceae bacterium | reverse complement strand
TGAGCTTAAAGTTGATGTAGTGATCAAAATATTTCTTATGTCTTTTTCTTTCTCTAACTTTTCTACAAGGGGAACAATACTTAAAAATTCCCCCACACTTGAACAATGAAACCATATTAATTTACCATTTCTTCTTTTTTCTTTAAAAAAACTAAACTTTTCAAAAAATCTCTTTGGGCTTTCTTTTTTTTTTAAAATTCTTAAAGTGACTATTATTGGCGAAAAGACAATAATTATAACCATTATTAGATTATATAAAATTCTCATCAATTTTTTTGGATCTGGTTATTATAAAAATTTTTGTATACTGGTGAATTATTTAATAGTTCATTATGATTTCCTTCAGCGACCACTTTACCTTGATCTATTACATAAATTTTTTTGGAGTTTAAAATAGTTGATAACCTATGTGCTATAACAAGTGTCGTTTTTCCTTTCGTTAAGGAACTAAGTGCATCTTGAATTTTCTTTTCAGTTTCTGAGTCAAGAGAGGAGGTAGCCTCATCTAACAATATTATCTTACTATCTTTTAAAAAAGCTCTAGCAATTGATAACCTTTGTTTTTCTCCACCTGAAAGTCTAATTCCGTTTTCACCAATCAGTGTGTTATATTTATTTGGTAGAGAATTAATAAACTCTTCAGAAAAAGATAGTTTTGCTGCATTTTTAATTTCTTCATCGGAGGCATTTAAATTTGCATACTTAATATTATTCAGAATTGTATCATCAAACAACGTAGTTTCTTGACTTACCAAAGAAATATTTTTTCTTAAAGAGGATAAACGTTTTTCTTTAATTGATTGATTATCAATTTTTATATCACCTTTTGTATTATCATAAAATCTGGGTATCAAGTTTAAGATTGTAGATTTTCCAGCACCACTATGTCCTACAAGCGAGGTCATTTCGCCACCTAAAATATTTAAATCTATTCCTTTTAAAACTAATTTTATATTGGAATTATAATTAAATTTTACATTATCAAATTTTATGGTTCCATTAGAAATTTCTAATTCATTCAAATTTTTATCCTCCAAAATATTATGTTTTTGATCAATTATAGGTAGCGTTCTTTTGGCTGCTGCAATACCTTGGTTAATTGTAAGATTTAGTGTGGCAAGTGATCTTACAGGTTGATAAGCCAACATCATTGCTGCCAAAAATGAAAAAAAGTTGTTTACAGCTATCTCACCACTCATAATTAAATTTCCTGAATAATAAATTAAAATCGCAATCATGATACCAGTTAAGAACTCCATTATTGGAGAAGATCTTGCATAAATAATGGCTAACTTTTTGCCTCTATTTTTAAGTTGCTCTAAAGCATTGTCGGCCCTAGAAGTCTCGTAAGTTTCTTTTTGAAAGACTTTTATTAATTTATGATTTCTAAAAATCTCTAAAAGATAAGAGTTCAGAATAGCTGCCATATCCATAGTTTGGACGGTAACTTTGCTCACTCTTTTACCTAAAAATCGAGCAAAAAAACTAGCAAGAGGTATCATTATAAGTGCAATTATAGATAACTTCCAATTTTGATAAATCATAACACCTAACAACCCAATTAAAGTAAGGGAGTCTTTTAAAAGATTTAATATTCCAACGCTCACGAGTCCTGTCATAAAATTAACGTCACTTATTAAATTTGTAATAAATTTACCTGAGTGTTTTTTTTCAATTGTCTCAGTATCAGCTATTATTAAATTCTTCATCATATCAACTTGGATCGCCTTCCTTACATCTTCACCAACGCCAATCATTATTGATTTAGCTAAATATAAAGATAAACCTTTAGCTGAAAAAGCGAGAATTATCCCCAACGGAATTATCAGCATCAAACTTTGATTTTTTTGAATAAAAAGTTTTTCAACAGCCGGATCCAACAACCATGCTATTGATGAAGTACTTGCAGCTAGAATTAGAGAAAAAATTAAAGCTAAAAAAATCTTAGGTATATATTTTTTAGTGTAGTCGTTGAATAATCTTTTTAAAATTTTGACATCAGTCATTATAGATAAATTTTATTTATTAATATATTTAAAAAAACTAGAAGACCTAAAAAATTATTACTTTTAAACTTTTTTAAACACAAATTTGGATTTAAAACATTCAAGTCTAAACATTGGTAAATTAATAAGTGTGCAGAAATTATTATTATTCCGATGAAATAGTAATTACTAAACTCCATCATCACCCCTGTTAAAATTTGCATTGAAATAAAAATTAAATAACATAAAAAAATAAATAACTTAGGATTTTTTTTAAATTTAATTGATGTAGATTTTACTCCTATAATTTCATCGTCTTTAATATCCTGAAATCCATATATAGTGTCGTAAGCTAATGTCCAAAATATGGCCCCAATATAAAAAACAATTGGAATATAACTGAATTCAAGATTTATTGAAAACCATCCCATAATAAGCCCATAATTAAAAGTGAAGCCCAAAAACAATTGAGGCCAGTATGTAAATCTCTTCATCAAAGGGTAGCTAAATGCAAAAGGCATTGAGGCAATACCTAATAAGATAACAACATAATTAAATTGAATTAAAATAAAAAAAGCTAACAAGCATAATATTGCTGCATAAACTAATCCTAATCTTACAGATATTCTTCCAGATGCTATTGGTCTCACTTTGGTTCTTTTTACCAACTTATCATACTTTCTATCAAGTATATCATTTACAACACAACCAGCAGATCTCATCAGAAATGAACCTAATAAAAAGTAGATTAAATAAATTTCGTATTTCAAACTATTTATAGTGAATTCATTTCCTAAGGTCAGGCCCCATAAGCATGGCCAGAATAACAACATTATGCCTATTGGTTTTTTGATTCTTATTAAATCAACAAAAAGTTTAAAATCTTTCATTATAATTTACTTGTAAATAACAAAGCATCGATTCATAATCAAACTGATTCGTATGGATATTGATTATACAGTTACTGCTCTGATGTTTCCTGCAATACCATTAATAATGGGAGTTTATAGTAACAGATTTCACACTCTTAGTAATTTAATTAGAAAAATTCATGATGAGCATGTATTTGAAAAACATACTCCGCCTGAGTGGAAAGACCAACTTATAAATTTAAACAATAGAATTAATGTATTGAAATATACAATCATGTTTTCTGCTTTTGGTTTTTTGTTTAACATGTTGACAGTCTTTGCTTTGTATTTAGAAAAAATATTTGTTGCTAGAATAATTTTTGGTTCATGCTGCCTTTCCATGATGATATCTATAATTTTTTTTATAAGAGAAATACAAATCTCCACCAAAGCCTTAAAACTTCATATTTCTGATATGGATGTGCAATTTAAGGAATAATTATTGCTGGCCCTAGTATCTTACGACCCTCAAGATCTTTGTGAGCTTGTATTGCATCTTTAAGATTATATTTTTTAAATATTTCAATCTTCACATTCCCAGATTTTACCATTTGAAATAGTTTTTCAGATGCTTCGTCTAGTTCTTCTCTAGTAGCAGTATAATGAGCAATACTTGGCCTAGTTAAATATAAACCTTTTGGAGCAATTAATTTACCAACGTCAACTGGATCAAGTTTTCCAGATGCATTCCCAAAAGAAACCATCATTCCCCTCATTTTTAAACAGCCTAGAGAATTTTCTAGAGTTACTTTTCCTACCCCATCATATGCAACTGGTAAACCTTCATTATTAGTAATTTTCATAACCCTGTCTTTAAAATTTTCCTTCGAGTAATTTATTACTTCATCACAACCATATTTTTTTGCTAATTCTATTTTTTCATCAGATCCTACAGTTCCAATAACTTTACATCCTAAACTTTTAGCCCACTGACAAAATATTTGACCAACACCTCCTGCTGCAGCATGAAATAATATTGTCTGACCTTTTTTGACTTCATAGGTTTTGTGCAACAAATAAAAGGTTGTTAAGCCTTTTGTCATTAAACATGCAACAATATTAAGATCAATTCCTTCTGGAACTTTGACCAAATTTTTTGTTGGATATATTCTGTGAGAAGAGTAGGAGCCTAATGGTGCAGCAGCATAGGCAACTTTATCACCCTCTTTAAAATTTGAAACATCTGGTCCAATTTTTTCAATAATTCCCGCACCTTCTAAACCAATTCCTGAGGGTAGCGGTACAGGGTACAGACCTGATCGATGGTAAGTATCTATAAAATTTAACCCTATTGCAGAGTGTTTAATAAGAACTTCACCGCTTTTTGGATCTCCAAGTTTTAATTCTTCATATTCAAGAACTTCAGGACCACCAGTTTTTGAAAAAGATACACTATGCATTATTTAACAAATGTACCATTGTGATAATCATTTACCGCATTTAATATTTCTTTTTTTGTATTCATTACAAATGGACCCCCTCTTGCTATTTCCTCGTTTAAAGGTTTTCCAGATATAAGTAAAAATTTAGAGTTTGAGAATGCTTTTACTTTTAAGTCTTTTCCATTATCAAGTAGTATCAATGTACTATCTTTAATTTTATCGTGCACTTTGCTTCCAATTTTTATTTCTCCATTAATTAAATATATAAAGGTATTGTGTGTCTCAGGAATATTAAAATTAAACTCTTTATCTTTTTTAAGCTCTACATCAAAATAAATAGGCTCTACATTATGACCCTTTACAGGACCTTCTGCTTTTTCAAATTTTCCAGCTATAGTTTTTACTTCTTTGTGTTGGTCTTTATGGATACTCATTTTATCTGCCTTAATATAAATATACTCAGGCTTACTCATTTTTAATTTAGCTGGCATATTTATCCATAACTGAAATCCATGAAGTTTTCCCTCTTTCATGGCCGGCATTTCAGAATGAATAATACCACTTCCGGTTTTCATCCACTGAACATCACCAGCTGTCATTTTTCCTTTACCGCCAGTACTGTCCTCGTGCTCAAAATCACCGTTTAGCATATATGTAACAGTTTCAATTCCTCTATGTGGATGTGGGGGAAATCCTGCAACATAATCTTCACTATTTTCAGAACCAAATTCATCTAACATTAAGAATGGATCATAATAACTTGGCTCAACACCGATACTTCTTTTTAGCTTCACACCGGCACCATCTGATGCATTAGTTGGATTTATTATTTTGCTTACTTCAATCATAAGATTAATTGTTTCCCTTAATAACAAAATATAAACTTATCAGAAAGAGAAATATTTGCTCACTAGTAAAAAGTTTTGTTGTAAAAAACCAATCTGGATGACCAATAGCAAACACATTGATCATTATAATTGTAATAGTAAAAGCACTTAATCTTGTAAGAAAATTTCCAATAGGTCCTTTTATAAATCCACTTATAATTAACAATATTCCAGATCCAACTTCAGATATTGCAACAATAGATGACAAAAGTGGTGATAAACCAAAGTACTCCATTAATCCAGCTGGTGGTAAAGGAAACTTAAAATATCCATGTATAATAAATGCTACACCTAGACCCAGTCTTAAAAACCAAGGTGCAATAAAATTTAATTTACTAAATAAATTTTCCATTATTTATTTGTTATGAGACCCATCACAAAATGGCTGATTTTTAGTTTGTTTACAAGCACAAAAAAATAATTTTTTTGTTACATCTGCTTTAAAAGTTACTGGTTTAAATTCCGTTTCTTTATGCGAGCCATCACACAGTGGTTGTTTTAAACTTTTTCCACAGCTGCACCAAAAATAAGATTTTCCCTCTTCAACTTCTAAAGCGATTGCGCTATCTCCTGCTCTAATAGGTTTATTCATTTTTTTAAATTAGTTTTAATAATCCATTAAGATTATTTATTTCATTATGAGGAATATAATCCAGTTTGTCAAAAATATTTTTGTTTCTATTTACCCAAATTGAATTGAAACCAAAATTTCCTGCACCAGAAACATCCCAAGTATTGGCACTTAAAAACGCAACTTCATTTTTTGCAACTTCATACTTTTTGATGGGCATATCATACACTTTTGCATCTGGCTTATAAATTCCAACTCCTTCAACTGAAAATATATCATCAAACATTTTTTCTAGATTATTACTTTTCACCAATTCTTCTAAGAGGTCAGGAGTACCATTGGAGAGTATTGAAATTTTATATTTTTTTTCTTTAAGATTTTTTAATACTTCTTTTACCTCTGGAAAAGTATTCAATATTTTATAAAGATTTAACAACTCTGATCTCATATTAGGATCTATTTTAAATGCCAACAAAGATTTATCTAAACTATCTTCTGTAACTTGCCAAAAATCTTTATGTCTTTTCATCAGACTTCTTAACCAAGTATACTCTAACTGAGTGGTTCTCCAATAATCCGCAAAGCTTTCCCATTTATCACCAATTTTTTCTTTACATTTTTCTGCTGCAGAATTCACATCAAAAAGAGTGCCATAAGCGTCAAAAATTATTACCTTAATTTTTTTCATAAAAAGTTTAGTATCACACTATGAACAATATTAGATTATTTTTCAAAGAAAGTTTATCTAATAATTTAACTGGTAAATTAAATAAAGATCAATCTCATTATTTGTTAAAAGTCATGAGAATAAAAAAAGGTGATAACTTTAATTTATTCAATGAAAATGGAGAGTGGGTTGCTCACTTTGAAAGTATCAAATCTGGATTTATAAATTTTAGACTTGGAAAACAAATAAGATCAAAAGAATATAAAAATGAATTATGGCTTGCTTTTTCTCCAATCAAATCAAACTTTTTTAATTTCATGATGCAAAAATCTACAGAATTAGGTGTAACAAATTTTATACCAATTATTTTTGATAGAACAATTGTCCGAAAAATAAATTTAGATAGGTTAAGAAAAATAGTTGTGGAAGCAGGCGAACAGTCCAATCGGATAAATATTCCTAATATCGAAGAACCAACAACATTAAAAAAATTTCTTAATAAAAATCAAGAAAATATAAATTTAATTTTAACAGATTTAAATTCAAAAACTAAAAAACTAGATAAAGATAAATTATTATCAAAATCTAATTGTGTAATCATTGGCCCAGAGGGAGATTTCTCTGAATCCGAAAGAGTTGAAATTGGAAAATTTAAAGGTATTTATAAGTTGAGTTTAGGTGAAAATATATTGAGGGCTGAAACAGCAGCAATATCAGCATTATCTATAGTAGGTTATGAGTTAAATTGATAAATTGTCGCGAAATCTTAAGTGTAATTTCTATAAAATCACTTTATATAGTTTTAAAGATGAAAAAAACTTTTTTTATATTATTAACACTAATTTCAATGCCTACTTATGTGTTTGCAGATCAACCAAGAGATTGGCAGCTTGGATTTCAAGACGCTGCCTCACAATCAATGTATGAAATAGTTAGTTTTCATAATTCAATTTTACTTCCAATTATTATAGCAATAAGTGTTTTTGTTTTATTTTTGATGGCTTATGCTTGTTTTAGATTCAGAGAGTCAAGAAATCCTAATCCTTCTAAGACAACCCATAATGTTGCTATTGAAGTTCTTTGGACTTTAATACCTTGCTTAATTTTAATTGTGATGGCTGTTCCATCTTTTAAGATTTTATATTCACAAGATACGATACCTAAAGCTGATGTAACTATTAAAGCAATCGGCTATCAATGGTACTGGGGGTATGAATATCCTGATGAGAATATTATTTTTGACTCTTATATGATTGAGGAGAAAGACCTACAGCAAGGCCAACCAAGATTATTAGCCGTCGATAATGAGGTAATTGTCCCCGTTAATAAAGTAGTAAAAGTTTTAATCACTGCCAATGATGTATTACATGCTTGGGCACTACCCGCTTTTGGAGTTAAAAGAGATGCTATGCCTGGTAGAGTAAATGAAACTTGGTTTAAAGCAGATAGAGTAGGAACTTTTTATGGCCAATGTTCAGAGCTTTGTGGAATTAAACATGCTTTCATGCCAATCACTGTAAAAGTTGTAACAGATGAGGAATATCAAGAATGGCTTGATGAGGCTAAAATAAAATTTGCAAAAGAGGAAATAACAAATCAAAATAATAATTTAATAGCGAGTAAATAAAAAAATGAGCACTGCAGCTACACATCACGATCATCACACGCCAACTGGGTGGAAAAGATGGGCGTATTCAACAAATCATAAAGATATAGGTACAATGTATTTAATCTTTGCGATTATTGCTGGATTAATTGGAACGGCTTTCTCGGTTTTAATGAGAATGGAACTTATGCATCCAGGTGATGGTATTCTAGGTGGAGACTACCATTTGTATAATGTGTTGGTTACCGGACATGGACTTATAATGATTTTCTTTATGGTTATGCCAGCGATGATTGGTGGATTTGGAAATTGGTTTGTTCCAATAATGATAGGTGCGCCAGATATGGCATTTCCTAGAATGAATAATATTTCATTTTGGTTATTACCTGTTGCATTTATTTTATTATTGTCATCAATTTTTGTTGATGGGCCTCCAGGAGCTCAAGGTGTTGGAGGAGGTTGGACAATTTATCCACCACTATCGTCTAAAACAGGTCAGCCAGGTCCTGCGATGGATTTAGCAATTTTAAGTTTGCACGTGGCTGGAGCTTCATCAATCCTTGGAGCAGTAAATTTCATAACTACTATTTTAAATATGAGAACACCGGGAATGACACTTCACAAAATGCCTTTATTTGCATGGTCAATTTTAGTTACTGCATTTTTATTATTATTATCATTACCAGTTTTAGCAGGCGCAATAACAATGCTTTTAACAGACAGAAATTTTGGAACCGCGTTTTTTGATGCTCAAACAGGTGGAGACCCAACATTATTCCAACATTTATTTTGGTTTTTTGGTCATCCCGAAGTTTACATATTAATATTACCAGGATTTGGAATGATAAGTCATATAGTTTCAACATTTTCAAAAAAACCTGTTTTTGGATATCTAGGTATGGCTTATGCAATGGTAGCAATTGGCTTTGTGGGTTTTGTTGTATGGGCCCATCACATGTACACAGTTGGTTTAGATACAGATACAAAAGCCTATTTTCTTGCAGCAACTATGATTATAGCAGTGCCAACAGGTATTAAGATCTTTTCATGGATCGCAACAATGTGGGGTGGATCGATTTCTTTTAAAACACCAATGCTGTGGGCACTTGGATTTATATTTTTATTTACTGTGGGTGGAGTAACTGGTGTAGTACTAGCTAACGCAGGTGTTGATACAGCTTTACATGATACATACTATGTTGTAGCTCACTTTCACTATGTCCTTTCTTTAGGTGCTGTATTTGCAATATTCGCTGGGTGGTATTATTGGTTTGGAAAAATGTCAGGGTATCAATATTCAGAGTGGATGGGGAAACTCCACTTTTGGTTAACATTTATTGGTGTAAATTTAATTTTCTTTCCCCAACATTTTTTAGGTTTAGCGGGTATGCCAAGAAGATACGCAGATTATCCAGATGCATTTGCTGATTGGAACTACATTTCATCAATTGGTTCTTACATATCAGTAGCTGGCGTAGTAGTTTTTCTTATAAATTTATTATATTCATTTATTTCTAAAAAAGCTTCATCACAAAATCCATGGGGAGTAGGGGCCACAACATTAGAGTGGACCATTCCGTCACCACCAAATTTTCATACTTTTGATGAATTACCAAAATTAGATGAATACGAAGGAGCTGAGAAATCAAAATCTTAATTTAGATTAATTTTCAATGAACGTCATAAACTCATTATTAAAACTAAATCTACTTGGTGAAATTAAACTACTTAATGGTTTGATTGATCTCATGAAACCAAGAGTAATGTCTTTAGTAATTTTTACATGTGCTGTTGGCTTACTCACGGCCCCAAATCATATATATGTATTTGATGCAATACTAAGTATAGGTTTTGTTACACTAGGTGCTGGTGCAGCTGGAGCTTTAAACATGTGGTATGAGGCAGATCTTGATAAATTGATGTCCAGAACTTGTTTAAGACCAATACCAACAGGCAAAGTTAACAAGTCACAAGCTTTAATTTTTGGATTAGCTTTATCTGTAATCTCAATTTATGGATTATATTATTTTTCAAATATTTTATCAGCATTAATACTTTCTTTTACTATTTTCTTTTATGTTGTTGTTTATACAGTATGGTTAAAGAGAAGGACGCCCCAAAATATAGTAATAGGTGGTGCAGCTGGCGCATTACCTCCGGTTATAGGCTGGACAATTACGACTGGCAATTTATCTTTAGAGGCTGTTTCTTTTTTTCTGATTATATTTTTTTGGACACCTTCACATTTTTGGGCACTAAGTTTATACAAAGCAGAGGATTATAGGTTAGCGAAAATTCCAATGTTGCCAGTTATAAGTGGAATACAAAATACAAAAATAAATATACTAGTTTATTCATTACTTATGTTACCAGTATTGTATTTACCATATCACATTGGTTTTGTAGGAAACTTATTTGCAATCTTATGTTTACCCTTAACAATATACTATAATTATATTTGTTTTGACCTTTACAAAGATGTAAAACATAAATTCAATATTTTAAAAGCCAAGAAAGTATTTAGTTACTCAATAATCTACTTGTTTGCAATTTTTGTATTATTTTTAGCTGATAGTTTTGTATGATGGAAATTGATAAGAAAGTAAAAAAAAAAAATATTTTAACAGGTATTGCGCTTGTGATATTTATGGTCTTATTATTTATTTTTACATTGTATAATGTTGGAGTATTTGAAAGAATAATATGATATCTAAAAAAAAACTAACTCCTTTATTATTATCTTTAATATTTTTATTAATGTTAGGCATGTCATTTGCTGCAGTACCTTTATATGATCTTTTTTGCCGTGTAACTGGTTTTGGTGGAACAACACAAGTTTCAAAAAATATACCAAAAATTGTAATAGATGAGCCTGTATCCGTAAGACTGGATACTAATGTTCAAACTGATCTGTCTTGGAATTTTAAAACTGAAAAAAATTTAGTAGACGTTAAACCAGGCAAAGTTTACAGAGTAAATTTTGTTGTTGAAAACTTTAGTAATGATCCAACTAGTGGTGTTGCAAGCTATAACGTTTCACCATCTTCATTTGGTCCTTACTTTAATAAATTAGGCTGTTTTTGCTTTGAAAAACAAACTTTAAATCCTGGTGAAAAGAAAAGTTATTTTATGACTTTTTATCTTGATCCAGAGGTTGTAAATGATCCAAAAACAAAAAATGTAAGTGATGTCACTTTATCATATACTTTTTTTTCATCAGATTATTACAAGCAAACAAAGGTAATCAAATAAATGTCTGCAAAAGATCAAAAACATGATTATCATTTAGTGGACCCAAGTCCTTGGCCTATTTACACATCATTTTCTACATTAATAACTGCCATTGGTACGGTCTATTATTTCCATTCAAAAGTAATTTGGGCTATGCTTTTTGGATTTGCCCTCTTAACTTATGGAGCCTTTATGTGGTTCAGAGATGTTGTTAACGAAGCAGAACACCAAGGACATCACACACCAGTAGTTCAAATTCATCATAGATACGGAATGACTTTATTCATAGCATCTGAGGTAATGTTTTTTGTTGCATGGTTTTGGGCTTACTTTGATGCAAGTCTTTTTCCTGGAGAATTTGTTGGCAATGTTTGGCCTCCAAAAGATATTGAAACTTTTGATCCTTGGGACATTCCTTTAATTAATACTTTAGTTTTATTGTTATCAGGCACAACAGTAACATGGTCTCACCATGCTTTGCTTGAAGATGACAGAAAAAGTTTTATTCAAGGTTTATGGTTTACAGTGATACTAGGTGCCTGTTTCACCGCATTGCAAATTTATGAGTATCAGCATGCAAGCTTCAATTTTTCTGGTCATATATATGGTGCAACATTTTATATGGCAACCGGATTTCATGGTTTCCATGTTTTAGTTGGAACTATATTTTTAGCAGTATGTTTGTGGAGAGGTAAACTTGGTCATTTTAACAAAGATCATCATTTCGGGTTTGAGGCTGCAGCTTGGTATTGGCATTTTGTTGATGTAGTTTGGCTATTTTTATTTGCAGCAATATATATTTGGGGCAGTTAATTAATATTGAAAAATAAATTAGCATTTTCATTATTTGTATATTTTTTTATATTAGTATTTTTATCATTGGGTGCTTGGCAAATGATAAGACTCGATTGGAAGTTAACATTAATAAAACAAATTAATCAGTCATTAGATAGTGAACCATCTGAATTTAATGGCACAAATTTAACAAATTTTAGAAGTATAAAATTTGTAGGTAAAATTGACTATAATAATCAAATTTATCTTTACAGTTTAAATGAAAAAGGAGCACCAGGTTTTGATTTAATAAATCCGATTATAATAAACAATAAATTATTTTTAGTTAATCGTGGATGGATACCTAGAAATCAAAAAGGTAAAAAATTTCAATTGAGCGATACAAATTTTACAGCAATATTAAAAGAAAAATCTAAATTCAATTATTTTAAACCTGAAAACGATTTAGAAAATAATTATTGGTTTACACTAAATGATGAAGATTTAAATAAATTTATTGGAAAAACATTTCCTAATTATATAATTTATTTGAACAATAAAGCTAATGATAAAAATTACCCCCTTCAAAAAAATATAACTGCAAATATTTCCAATAATCACCTAAAATATGCAGTGACATGGTTTTCATTAGCGATTTCAATTTTTTTAATATATTTGTATTTTAGGAAAAAAAATTATTGATGAAATATATAAGCACAAGAAGTAGTTCAGAAAGTTTACCTTTTGAAAGTGTCTTTATCAAAGGTCTTGCTGATGATGGTGGACTTTTTTTACCAGAGAAAGATTATAAATTTGATGAAAAAGATTTGTCAAAACTACAAAGCATGAGTTATTATGAGCTTGCTACTGAAATCGTTCACAAATTCACTGGAGATTTCATTGAAAAAGATAATTTATACGAATTAGTTAAAAAATCTTACTCATCTTTCAGATCAGAAGAAGTTGTTAAATTAAGAAAAGTTGGAAATTTCAATATATTAGAATTATTTCATGGCCCAACATTAGCTTTTAAAGATATCGCTATGCAATTAATTGGTAATTTTTATGAGTATTATCTTTCAAAAAACGAAAACTTTATAAATATTATAGTTGCAACATCTGGCGACACAGGAGCAGCTGCAATAGACGCAATAAAAGGAAAAAAAAATCTTAATATTTTTGTTCTTCATCCACATAATAGAATTTCATCGGTTCAAAGAAGAATAATGAGTACTGTTAAAGAAAAAAATGTTTTTAATATAGCCATAGAAGGTAATTTTGATGATTGTCAAAATTTAGTTAAAGCAATGTTTGTTGACCAAAATTTCTCAAAAAAGATTAATATGTCTGGTGTTAATTCAATAAATTGGGCTAGAATAGTAGCACAGACAGTATATTATTTTTTTTGTTTCTTTTCATTAAAATCTAAAAAATTAAATTTTTCTGTTCCCACAGGAAACTTCGGGGATATTTATGCAGGATATCTAGCCAAAAAAATGGGTTTACCGATAGATAAATTAATTGTTGCAACCAATCAGAACGATATATTGCACAGGGCTATTTCTAAAGGTGATTACACATCAAAAAAAGTTTCTGAAACTTTTTCGCCTAGTATGGATATACAACTTGCTAGTAATTTTGAGAGACTCATATTTGAGATACAAGGATGTAATTCAGACAAAACAAAAAATATAATGGCTAAGATAAAAGAGAACAATTACAAATTAGATAAAACTTCTTTAAATAAAATTAATAAAGATTTTTTATCAGAAAAACTCAGTGAGGATGAAACAATAAATGAAATAAAAGAGGTATTTAAAAATCATAGTATAGTTCTGGATCCACATACAGCTATAGGATATGGAGTTGCAAAAAAGCTTAAACAAGACAATAGCTGTGTAATCTTATCGACTGCACATCCTAGTAAATTTCCAGAGGCTATTAAAAATGCATTAGGTAAAAATGAAGAACTTCCTCCAGAATTAAGAAATGTATTAAAAGAGGAAGAAAAATTTGAGATTTTAGAAAATAGCTTAGATCAAGTAAAAAATTATATTTTAAAAAAGATAGATGAAAATAAAAATTAACGAAAAACTTTCAGATAGTGAAGTTTTTCAGCTCATTAATGAAGAACCAGTGAAGATTAAAATTTACAGTTTGTTTTCAAAAAAAAAGATTATTTTATTAGGAATGCCGGGAGCGTTTACTTCAGTTTGCTCTGCAAAACATTTACCAAGTTTTATTAACTTTTCAAAAAAATTTTATGAGAAAGGAGTTGACCAGATTTTCTGTATTGCAGCAAATGATCCATTTGTAATGAATGCATGGGGCAAAATAAATAAGGTTGAAAACAATATTATGATGTTAGCTGATCCTTTTCTAAATTTTACAAAGTCAATAGGTGCAGAAGTTGACAAGTCGGGGAGGGGACTTGGCTTAAGATCAAATAGATATACCATGCTAATTGACAATTTAAATGTTTTAAAAATTCAAGAGGAAAAAGAGACCGGAGTTTGTGATATCTCAAGTGCTGAGAATTTTTTAAAATTATTATAGACCAGCTTCTTTTCTAGCTAATAAATCAACTTCATTATTCAAATCATTATCTGAGTGAGCTTTAACCCAAACCCATTCTATAGAATTCTTAGAAGTTAAATTGTCTAATTCAAGCCACAAATCTTTATTTTTAACCTCTTCTTTTTTTGATGTTTTCCATCCATTAATCTTCCATTTTGTTATCCATTCAGTTATTCCCTGCTTTACATATTTAGAGTCTGTATAAACTTGAATTTTATCTCTCGTACTAATATATTCTAATGCTTTTATAGTAGCTGTGAGTTCCATTTGATTGTTTGTTGTTAAATCTTTTGAGCCTTTTAAAATTTTTTTTTCATTATTCTTAAAAATTATTGCAGCCCAGCCACCCTTCCCAGGATTTCCAATACATGAACCATCTGTATAAATTTTAATCATTATTTAATATAAGAGCTAAAAGAATTAATTTTTTTATGAAAAGCTAATTTTTGAATATATTCTCTTGGATCCTTTTTTTTTATAATTGCTGATTTTGGAGTATTTATATAATCATACGATCTAGTAGCAAGATATCTAAGTGCAGATCCTTTACAAAGTATATTTAAACAATCTTTCTCTTTTTTTTGTAATTTTCTTATTGTTTCGTAACCCTTAATCAATTGCAAAGTTTTGCCTTTGTCATAGGAAAAAATTTTTTTTCTCTTATTGAAACATAAGGCGTTAATGCATGTAGCTAACTCGTAAGCCTCAAAATCATTAGATGAAAAATAAAAATCAATAAACCCTAAAAATTTTCCTTTATGAAAAAATATATTATCTATAAATAGATCACCATGTATTATGTTTTTGGGCAATGTTTTTGGCCACCCTTGCTTAATTTCCATAAATGTATTTTGCATCTCCGAAACTAAATTTTTTGAGAGCTTATTAATTTTATTTTCATTTATACCGTCTAATAAATTTTTTATTTTAAGGGGGGAAAAAGAATTTTTCCTGTATAATTTAATTTTTCTTAAGGCTTTGTGCATTTTACCGATATTTTTACCTATCACGTATAAATCCTTTTTTTTTAACTTTTTCTTATCTTTACCTTTTAAAAAACTGACTAGGCAGGCTTTTTTAGACTTTAAGTTAAATAAATAGTTCCCTTTTTTACTTTTAAGTGGACTAGGACATTTAATTTTTAAATTTGATAATTTGTCCATTAGGTTCATAAAAAATGGGAGATCTTTTTTTTTAACTCTTTTTTCAAATATTGTTAAAATAAACTTTTGTCTTTTAGTAAAAATAAGATAATTTGTATTTTCTATTCCTTCTTTTATTTCATGGTAGCTAATAATTTTTCCGATGTTAAAAAAATTTTGGATGTTATATATATCTCTTTTATTTATTTTGGTAAAAACAGCCATTAATTTAGCATACCGGGTATCTTAAAAAATACATTTTCTTTAACAATCTCAACTTCTTCGATTTGAACCTCGTATTTTTCTTTTATTTTATTTATAAAATCTTGCACAATTATTTCAGGCGCTGATGCTCCTGAGGAAATACCGATAGTTTTACATTTACCGATTTTATCTAATGGTATTTCACTTTCTGAATGAATTAATTCAGACTCATTGCATCCCGCTTTACTAGCAACTTCAACTAACCTTTTTGAATTAGATGAATTTCTACTACCAATCACAAAAAACATATCGCAAAGTTTAGCAATTTTTTTTACTGCAGCCTGTCTATTTGTAGTGGCGTAACAAATATCTTCTTTTTTTGGCTCATTAATTTTTGGGAACCTTTTCTTTAAACATTCTATTATTTCTTTCGTATCATCCACAGACAAGGTAGTTTGTGTAATAAATGCTAGCTTTTCTTCTTTTTTAAAAATGATTTTTTTTACGTCTTCTACTGTTTCAACAAGCGTAATACCATGTTCTGGAATTTGACCCATCGTTCCAATTACCTCTGGGTGCCCCTTATGACCAATTAATATTATATGATATCCACTTTTATACATATTTTCTGCCTCTCTATGAACCTTTGACACCAAAGGACAAGTTGCATCAACATATTTCATATTTAATTCCTCTGCTTCTTTTGGAACTTTTTTTGGAACGCCGTGTGCAGAAAATATTACAGGTCTAGATTTATCTTTAATTTCGTTAATCTCTTCAACAAAAATAGCACCGATTTTTTTTAAGCTCTCAACAACATGTTTATTATGAACAATCTCGTGCCTTACGTATACAGGGGAACCAAATTTATCAATACTTTTTTTTACTATTTCAATTGCTCTATCTACTCCTGCACAGAAGCCTCTTGGGGATGCTAAATAAATTTTTAATTCATTTTTTCTCATTTTTTTCTAAAAGATATTCAAGCAATATATGCGGAAAGGTTAAAGACGCCAAACCAATAAATATAATTTTCGATACAGCATTATCCAACACATAATAATTTTTTAAAATAATTAAAGATATTACAAATAAAATAGCAGTTACAATTGTCAGAGGTATTGCTTTTAAAGTGAATTTCTTGAAACCCTCTATTAGTGATTTTTTGTTAAGTTCGTTAGACAGTTTAAATGAATGTCTAGTTGAATGCAAAAAACAAAAATAAATTGTAAAAGCCAACAAAGGATTTAAAAAGAAATTTAAAATTAAAATTGAGATATAGTCCATAAGTAGTAAAGACTTTATCTCAAAATTTTTATTCAATGAGATTAAAATATTTGCAATAAAGCTTAATATTAAAATTGACCAAAGAAAGACATTAGTTATCAAAATGCTTTCAGAAATTTCAAAATTTAAATATTCAAAAATAGCTAGTGTCTCGGATCTATGGAAAATTAATGGAGCTACAATAATCACACACCCTTTTAAGAAATATATCAATTCAAAATTAGACGAGCTGTTAATGAATTCTGAATCCTCTTTACCGAAATGATAGCTTGCCACTATCAAAAATAATATCAATATTAATTTTGGGAATATAAGCCAAAATATAATTACAGATAATCCGACAAAAATATATGAAACATAAAATAATAAGGTGGACCTATAGTTATAAATTTTTAGAAGTTTTGTACCTTTAAGATGATCAAGTGCACCGTGTGATATACCCAAAATCAATATTAAAAATAAGCAAACAATTAAAGGGTCATCATTTCTTAAAAATTCAAATGCTGATAAAAAAATACATAAATTAAAAAAAATTAAAGAATGATAATAATTAATTTTACTCATTATGTTAAAAAATATTCTTTATAAATAACCACTTTGGCATTTTAAGGATTACTGTTAAGTCATCTAAAATATTACTTTTGTTCGACAAAAATTTAATTACTGATCTTGAAGGTGCTTGAAACATGTTAAAGAATATACTTGGCATTTTTTCAGGGTATCTATTTAAAACTTTTAAAAAAATATTATCTAAAAATCGGTATTTTCTTCCAATATCATAAATTTCTGCATTTTTAATGTTTTCAATTTGATTAACTATATATCTTGAATGATCTTGAATATTAAAAAAGGTATATCCTGTGCTTAATCTTGTCATACCACCAGCAGATCCTATATTAATTGTATTATTCTTTTTTTCAGATTTTGGAAAAAACAACGGTATTGCTCCTTGCTCTTTATATCTAATTTCATAATTTTTAATCTTTAAAATATTTTTAATATAATCTTGAAGCTGAGTGTCGTAATCATTTAACGTATTGTTGTTTAGTTTAGACAGCCAGGTTGTTTCAATTAATGCCTTATTTTTTGCAAAAGGAAGAGTGTAAAAAAAATGAACATTTTTTCTTTGATCACAATTAAAATCCATTAAATTAAAAATTTCATCATCAAAAATATTTTTTTCTGTTTTTATTTCCACACCTTTAAAGTGTTGCCAAAGGTTTAACTCATTATTACTTTTAGGTGGAATGCTATTGAATATTATAGAGTCTTGAAGATTAAGATTTTCTGTATTTTTGTAAAATTTTATATTTTTATTTAAACTTATTCGTTTAAGAATTTTTTCATAAAAAAGGCCACTATCAATAGTTTGATAAGGGTAGTCTTTATTTTTAATTTCGTGGTGGCCTGTTTCTGTATTTACTGAAAAATTATCCCAACTTTTGATAACACAATCCTCAAAATTATGATCTATAACTTTCCAAAATGACCAAGTCTTATCTCTTTTATATCCGCTCCTCGTTTCAATTATAGCAAGAGTTTTATCTTTCAACTTATTTCTAGTATCTAATTCATACGCAAGGGATAAACCAGCGCATCCGCCCCCAATAATAATGTAATCAAAATCTTTCATTCAAATTAATTTCCTTACTAATTTCCATATGTTCTTCATCAGTTAAATGAATATCTGATTTAGAGAATATTAATACGAATAGATCAAATATACTAAATATTGTCTGTTTGATTTTACCAATTTTGTTAACAAAAATTTTTCCAGAATTATTATAATTCATTAAATTTTTTTTTTTTATTATATTATTTCCAATTTGCCTATAAACTCTTCGAGCAACTAAAATTGCAAATCTATTTACAAGAGGAATTTCTTTTATAGATTTAAAAGAGCTTTTATAAAATAGTTCAGCTATACCTAATGTCTCTTTTATTTTCGTAAAATTATGATCTATATATTTTCTATTTCTATCACTATCCTCTACCACGTCCCTCGCTATATTAGTTAATTGCATTGCTATTCCAAGATCTACTGCAGATCTAAGAGCAATTTTTGAATCTACTTTTAATATTTTTGCCATCATTAGTCCTACTGTACCAGCAACTCTGTATGAGTACAAAAGTAACTCCCTCTTTGTTTTAAATTCAATATTTTCTTTAATATCTGATTCAATACCATCAAAAAGATCAAGAACTACTTTTTCTGAAATATTAAATTTCTTAATAAGATTATCGATATTTTTAATTAAAATATTTTCAAAGTTTCTTTCAACGAAATCTTTTTTCATTTTATTAAATTTTTGTTTTTTTGAGTCTAAAGATGTGTTTTCATCTGCTATGTCATCTAAAGTTCGACAAAAGTCATAAAGACTTGATCCATTTTTGAACGTTTGTTTAGCTAAAAAAAAACCTGCCCAACTAAACGATTTCGCATGTGTCGAGATTAGGTTATTTGACATTACAATATTTTATCTAATACTTTAGCGGAAGATAGTACACCAGGTACTCCTGCACCGGGGTGAGTACCAGCACCAACGAAATATAACCCTTTGTAAACTTCTGACTTATTGTGAAAACGAAAGTATGCAGATTGAGTAAATTTTGGCTGGATTGAAAAACCTGATCCAAATTTTGTATTTAAATGATTTTCAAAATAATCAGGAGTTAAATAAAAATCCTCTACTATATTTTTTTCAAGATCTGGCAATAAATCATTCTGCATTTTTCTAATAACAAGTTTTTTAATTTTTTCTCCCTCTATGGACCAATCAATATTCGATTGTTTATTTGGAACTGGTACTAAAACATAAAAACAATCATTTCCTTCAGGAGCCATTGATTTATCTGTAGCGGTTGGTCTATGTAAATAATAACTTATATCATCGTTTAGTTTTTTCTTATTAAATATATCATCAAGGTGTTCTTTATACTTATTTCCAAATTTTATCGTATGATGCTCTACATCACTATAAACTTTATTTGTTCCAAAATAATAAACAAACAAACCCATTGAATAATCCATTCTATTTCTTTTCCAATTAAAAAATAAATTTCCTTTTTTTTGATTTAATAATTTTTCATACACTCCTGGTGGATCAGCATTACAAACAACATTATCTGCTAATATTTTTTCACCATTATTTAATTCAACACCTTTAATATTTTTATTATCTTCAATAATTTTTTTAGCTTCTACTCCTTTAATCACTTTTATATTTTCTTCTATCATTAAAGTTTCCAAGCCTTTAACAATATTACCTGTTCCACCTATGGAATAGTGAATTCCCCACTTTTTTTCTAAATATAATATTAAGCCGTATATAGATGTTGTTGTGAATGGATTTCCCCCCACTAAGAGTGGATGCATACTAAATATTCTTCTTAACTTTTCATTTTTGACGTATGAAGAAACTAGTGAGTAAACTGATTTATAACTTTTAAGTTTTAGCAAGGATGGAATCTGTTTGAGCATAAAAAAAGGTTTATTAAAAGGAACATCAGAAAGTTCTAAATAGCCTTTATCAAAAATCTTTTTAGTGAAATTTACGAGATTTAAATAGCCGTAGATATCCTTATTTGAAATTTGTGAAATTTGTCTTTTCATTTCTTCCTCATTTCCAGAATAATTAAATCTATAACCGTCCTCGAAAACAAATTGGTACCAGGTTTTTAGCGGCTTAATATTTAAATAATCGTCTGCATTTTTTCCAAACAATTCAAATAATTCGTTTATTAAATATGGCGCAGTAATTACAGTAGGGCCAGCATCAAACTTAAATCCGTTCCTTTCAAAAACTCTTGCTCTTCCCCCTAAATCTTTATGTTTTTCAACTAAAGTAACATCATGCCCCTTAGCTTTTAGCCTCAACGCAGCTGATAAACCACCAAATCCTGAACCAATTATTATAGATTTCATATTAACAATTTATATTTTTTTAAATTCGAAAGTAAGAAAATTTTTAGTTCGATTTTAATTTTTTAAGCGCTTCTTTACTTTCTTTAATATTTTTTTGGAAAATATTATCTAATTTTGACTTATCTATTGAATTTTTTATTATTTTTTCTACTGAGATGAGCGCAATATCTAAAGATATATTTGTTATCTCTTTTATTGCTTGTTTTTTCATTTGTGTAATTTTTTCTTCGGTTAATCTTTTTTTAATATCAGCAGCTTTATTAAATTTATCTTTCATTTGTTGAACCATAATATTGGTATCTTTTTTAGCACTCTCTATTATAATTTTTGTTTCATCTGAAGATGCGTTTAATTTTGACTGGGATTGATCCAAAAATTGTTTTGTTTCTTTTCTTAATTTTTCACTTTCTTGAAGTTCATTTTTTATATCAGCAATTAATTTATTTAGACTTTCGTTAATTTTAAAAGGGACTTTTAAATAAATTAATACTCCACAAAAAATGATGAAAGAAATTGCTACCCAAAAAGTTGCATCAAAAACCATTATTTATTTCCTAAAAGCTTGATTTGTTCATCGACAATTTCTGAAACGTTGTTTTTATTCACTTTAACTTCGGTTAGTTTATTGACAATTTCAGACGCAGCATCAACTGCTATTGAACTTATTTTCTCTGGAGCAGATTTTTTTAAATCATTTATTTCTTTCTCAACATCATCAATCTCAGAATTAAGCTCACCTTCTAACTTTTCTCTTTCTTTGGTTAAATCTAATTGTATTTTTTCCTTTGCCAAATTAAAAGTTTTTTTAGCTGTAAGCTTAGCATCAAAAATTATCTTATCGTATTCTTTTAGATTTTTTTCACCATTTATTTTTTGATTATCTGCAATTTCAATATTTTCCATTATTTGTGATTTTCTTGTCTCTAAGTTGTTTCTTATTTTTGGTAAAATAAATTTAGACAATACAATCAATAAAATTCCAAAAGTAACAACTAACCAAAATATTTGGGAAATCCAAAATTTAGGATCTAATTGGGGCATACCACCCGTTTCAGCACTTATAGCAATTTGAGCTACGCTAAAAAGTGCTAATAGGTAAATTATTATTTTTTTCACAAACTTAATTTAAAATGCAAATAAAATAATTAATGCAACAACAAGTCCAAAAAGACCTGTGGCTTCAGCCAAAGCGAAACCTAATAATAAATTAGGAAACTGTTTTTGGGCTGCAGATGGATTTCTCATTGCACCAGACAAATAGTTACCGAAAATAATTCCGATACCTACCCCTGCGCCGGCTAACGCTATTGCCGCGAGACCTGCTCCAATCATTTTTGCTGCTTCTAGTTCCATACTATCCTCCTTTTAATGGTGTAAATTTAATGCATCATTTAAATATATACATGTTAAAATTGCAAATACATAAGCTTGAAGAAAAGCAACTAATATTTCTAAACCTGTTAATGCAACTGAAAAGCCTAATGGAAGCCAACCTCCCATTATTCCTAGACTTACCACAAAACCTCCAAATACCTTCATCATTGTATGACCAGCCATCATGTTAGCAAATAATCTCACAGATAAACTGACTGGTCTGCTCAGATAAGAGATTATCTCAATAACAATTATTAATGGTAAAAGAAAAATTGGTACGCCGCTCGGGACAAAAAGTTTCAAATATCCGAAACCATGTTTTAAAAAACCAATAACAGTTACCCCAATAAAGATAAACGCTGCTAAAACAAAAGTAACTATAATGTGACTAGTTACCGTAAATGAATAAGGTATCATTCCAAACATGTTGCAAAACAACACAAACATAAATAAAGAAAATATAAATGAAAAATAAGGCTTTGCTTTTACTCCCGCTGTATCATTTATCATTTTTGAAATAAATGAATAACTTAGTTCAGATAATAATTGTATTTTATCGGGTATGAGAGATTTTTTCTTTGATCCAAGATTGAAAACAAATAATATAGCTATTGCACTTATGACCATAAATAAGCTTGCATTGGTGAACGATATATCAATTTCCCCTATTTTTATTTCTGGTCCAATTCTATAAACATTGAATTGATACATTGGATTTGCGGCCATAAAAATCTATTTTTGTATTTTTTTTGCAGAATTAATAACATTTGTAATACCCGCTACAACACCTACAAAAAAAAAAATTAAAATTAACCATGGTTTAGTATCAAACCAAGTGTCTAAAATAAACCCAATAATTGTCCCAACTAAAACCGCAGAAACGAGCTCAGTGCTCATTTTAAAGGCCTGTCCAAAATTAGATTGGGCAGAGAGTTCTTTTTTTGAATTTATTTTCTTTTTTGCAATTTTTAGGCGAACTTTAAGCTCCTCGTCTTTTTTCATTTACGCAACCATACTCTCAGCTTTTTCAAGATCTACAGCAACAAGCTGACTAATACCTTTCTCAGGCATTGTAACACCATAAAGGCGGTTCATTTTTGACATTGTTAATGCATGGTGTGTAACAATAACAAATTTTGTTTTTGTAATTTTCGTTAACTCTTCAAGTAAATTACAAAACCTAGTTACGTTAGCATCATCAAGCGGAGCATCAACTTCATCCAAAACACAAATTGGGGCTGGATTTGTAAGAAAGACTGCAAATACCAAAGATAAAGCTGTAAGCGCTTGTTCCCCACCAGATAAAAGTGTTATTGATTGCAATCTTTTTCCTGGAGGACTAACTAACATCTCTAACCCAGCATCAAGTGGATCATCTGAGTCAATTAACTCAAGTTTAGCACTGCCACCATTAAAGAGTTTTGTATATACTTCATTAAATTTTCTATTAACTTTTTCAAAAGCCTCAATTAATCTTTCTCTACCTTTCTGATTTAATTCATTAATACTATCTTTTAGTTTTGTGATAGCGGTGACTAAATCAGATCTATCTTTCTCCATTTTTTTTATTTCATCTTGGTATTTGCTGGTCTCTTCATCAGCTCTTAAGTTAACTGAGCCTAATTTGTCTCTCTCTCGTTTTTTTTTATCAAGTAATTCTTCTTGTGACACTGTATCTGGAAATTCTTCATTTGCTTCTAGGTTCGAGAATTCAAGTATATTATCTTCATTTAAATTAAGTTCATTTTCAATTCTTTCAAGTAAATCCAGTCTTCTTTTGTTCAATCCATCTATAGTTGCAGCTGAGCTAGCTTTTCTCTCCCTAATCTCAATAGAGTTTTCTTTAACTTCATTAAAATTATTATTTAATTTTGATAAGTTATTCTCACTTTCTGTAATAAATTGATCATTCTGTTCTTTATCTAAATTTGATAATCTTAAATTTTCATTTAGTTGACCCTTTTTTTCTGCTTGATCTTCTGGTTTAGCCTCTAACCCTTTTAGTTGTTGAAGTGCTTTACTTTTTCTATCATCAAGTTTATTAATTGTAACCTCTGATTTATTTAAAAGATTTTTCCAGCTTTCGATTTCTTGATCTATATTTTTTATTCTCTCTGACCTTTTTATAGACTCTTTTTTAATATTTTGATTTTTACTATACACTTCAGAGTAACCATCGATAGTATCCTTAAATTTATCTAATGCTAAAATAGCATCATCATTTCTTTTTGATATAATTAAATTTTTAATTGAATTTAGTTCTGCATTTAATTTGTCTTTAAAATTTTTCAAGTCCGAGGAAGATTGTTTTTCGGTTTCGTAGTATTTTGAGTCTATTTCAATTAAATCTTTTTTTTCTTCTTTAATTCTTTTCTCATTCGAATTTGCATCAATTATGATACTTTTTTCTCGATCTTTATCTTGATCTAAAATATTAAGATTTTCATTGAGTTTGTCTATTTCATCTTGAATTCTAACATTTTCTTCGTCTAGACTTTTTAATTCTAAATTTAATCTTTGAATTTTTGATAAATTTTCAAAATTTTTTTGCTTAATCGGTTCGATTTTATTTAGTTCATTTTGTATTTTATTTTTTAAATCTTCAATTTGATTATTAAATTTTTCAAATTCTTTATCTGAGTCCTGATTAATTTCTTTTTCTAGCTTAATTTCTTTATCAATATCTTGGAGTTTAAGATAATAAAGGCCAGCTTCTATTTTTTTTATATCATTTGAAATTAGTTTGTATTTATTTGCCTCTTCTGCTTGTTTTTGTAAATTTGCTAACTGTTTTTCTTGTTGTCGTCTCAATTCATCTGCTCTTTTGAGGTTATTTTCAGCAGCGCTCAATCTAATTTCAGCCTCATGTCTTCTTGCATGTAGACCTGCAATACCTGCAGCTTCCTCTAAAATAGCTCTTCTATCACTTGGCTTTGCTGTTACTAATGAACCAATTCTACCTTGACTGATCAAGGATGGCGAATGCGCTCCAGTTGATAAGTCTGCGAAGAAGATCTGAGCGTCTTTTGCTCTAACCTCTTTTCCATTGATTGAAAATTTTGAACCCTTGTCTTTCTCTAACTTTCTTTTAATTTCTATATTGGGCGAATTCTTATATTGATGAGATCCTTCATTGTCATTATTTAGCAAATTTAAAGTAACTTCTGCAATATTCTTTGATGGTTTATTTGAGGTACCAGAGAAAATTACATCTTCCATCCCAGCCCCTCTCATACTTTTTGCTGAAGTTTCCCCCATACACCATCGTAATGATTCAACTATATTTGACTTTCCACAACCATTAGGTCCTACAATACCAGTTAAACCTTCTTCAATTAACAAATCAGTTTTGTCAGCAAATGATTTAAATCCATTTAATTGAATTTTTTTAAATTCCATTAAAACTATAATAGTTTTTCTATGACTTTTTTCAAATTTTTGAATGTAATTGATTTTTCGAACTTTTTTCCGTTTATTAGTAGAGTAGGAGTTGAGTTTATATTGAATTTTTTAACTCCTTCGATTCGATCATTTAAAATGTAATCCTCCAATATTTTGTCATCCAAGCACTTCTGTTCATCTATATTAAAATTTCCAGATTTAATTGTCTCAATTAAATTTTTATTTAATTCTTCAACAGATGATCCATTTGCCCATTTGCTTTGGTTGTCATACAAAAAATGAAGTAATTTAGAATTTCCATCATTATTGCAATGTGCTAACTTAGAAGCATTTAAAGCAGCAATATTTAGAGGAAAGCTTTTATATTCTATTGATAAAATTCCTTTGTCTATAAATTCTTTTTTTAAATCTGGGTAAACATTTTTATGAAAGTTAGCACAATGTGAGCAAGTCAAAGACTCAAAAATTATAATCCTTATTTTTGAATCATTTTTTCCATCTATAATCGGTTTTACTCTATCAGCATAAGATGGATTGAGAGTCAAACATAAGATAAATAATAATATAATTCTAATTTTTTTCATCTACTGTTTATATGATTTAATTAAATCTATAAGAGCGTTTTTTAAATCCGTATTTTTGATATCCTTTAAATTTATAGAAAAATCTTTTTTTGACCTAATCTTTATTTTTTCTAAATTATTTGTTTCATTTTTTTCAAAAGTAATTATTTTCAATCTTTCAACTGCAAAATAACCAAAAAAAGAATTTATTTTATTAATAATTTTTTTTTTTGAATATTCAACGTCTACTTCAAACCCTCTGTTGACCATAACCTCCAATGTTGAGCCTCTCAATGAATTTGAACTTTTAAATTTGTTTGGATAACAAATATTGAACAAATCTTTGCCTACCACATATTTCCAATTATTTAAAATTTCAAGATATATATTGCCCTTTTTATTAATTATTTTTTTTACTTTTACAGGCAAAGTGTCTTTAAAAGATCTTAAACCTTGAATGCTCCTAGATCTCTGCTTAGTATATTTTTTAAATTGCATATGAAAGATCAATTTGTAACAAAAAAAATTCTTAAATGGTATGATTTAAATAAAAGATCATTACCGTGGCGAAAAAATGTCACTCGTCAAAAAAGACAATATTACACGTTTGTAAGTGAATTTATGTTACAACAAACACAGGTTGCAACTGTTATTCCATATTTTAACAAATTTATTAAAGAAATTCCAAATATAAAAAAACTTGCAAGTGTTGATAACCAAAAATTAATAAAACTTTGGGAAGGTCTTGGATATTATTCAAGAGCACGAAACTTAAAAAAAGCAGCACAGTCTGTAATCAAAAAATTTAATGGGGAAATACCTGATAATTTTGAAGATTTAAAATCACTACCTGGTATTGGAGATTATACAGCTAATGCAATTTTAGCTATTGCATTTAATAAGCCACATATTCCACTGGACGGAAATGTTGAAAGAATTTTAAAAAGGTATCTTTATTTAAAAAAAGAAAACGAGATTCAGAAAGGAAATTTAATTGAAAAAAAATCTATTTTAGGATTTTCAAACCGATCAAGAGATTATGCTCAGGCGCTTATGGAATTTGGTGCTCTAATTTGCAAACATAACAATCCAATTTGTTACCAATGTCCGATAACTAAAAAATGTAAATCATTTAAAAAAAAAGACTTTAATTTAACAAAAATCCCAAAAAAACATAAAAACAAATATTTTATACTTAAGGTCTATAAAAAAGACCAAAGATATTTATTAATAAAAAATACCAAATTTAATTTTTTAAAAAATTTAAGAATTTTTCCTATGGAAGAATTACATAAGCCTAAAAAATTTAATAAAAATCTTAATATTAAAATGTCCAATATGAATATGAATATAAAAATATTACATTTAAAAAATATTAAAAAATTTTCATCCTCATATTGGATTGATCAAAGAAAATTAAATGATTACATATTACCAACATTCACTAAAAAAGTAGTTAAATATCTCGAAAGAAATTGATGAAAAAAATTGCAATAATTGGAGCAGGTATTTCAGGATTGTATATTGCCAATCTTTTTAAAAAAAGTCTAAATTACGAAATTATAATTTATGAAAAAAACGACACTATTAATTTAGAGGATGGCTACGGTATTCAACTTTCGGTAAATAGTGTAAAGCTTCTTAATGAAATTGGATTTAGTAAATTATCTGATAATGTAAAATTTACTCCTGAAAAAATAGATTTTTTTTCAATCAAAGACTCAAATAAAATTTGCGATCTAGATATTACAGAGTTCAATACAGATGACAGCGAGTATACTACTTTAAAAAGATCAACTTTAATAAATTTTTTAAAAAAAGATTTAGATGACATAATAAAAACTGGTTTTAAAATTTCAAAAATAAATGACCAAGGAAAAAAAATTAAAATTTCTTTTGAAAATAATGAAACTAAAGAATGCGATTGCTTGATTATTGCTGATGGAGTTTTTTCCAAGAGCAAAAATATAATTTCAAATAACAAAGTAAAACCCAAATATAATGACACATTAGCCATTAGAGGCAAATTAACTAAATTTCCTGAAAATGTGAACTACAAAAACATAGCTTTGTTTTTAGGTTCAAACTTTCATTATGTTATTTACCCATTAAATTCCAATGGTGATTTAAATTTTATTGCTATTATGAAACACACTCTTTCATTAGAAGAACAAGTTAATTATTCATTATTTAATGAAAATTCTTTTATCAAAAGAATTTTAGAAAATGTCCCTCTCGAAGTTAGAGAATTTGTTAAAAATATTAAAGAATTAAAATTATTTCCAGTGTTTGTAAGTGATGAGTTCCTTAAAATACAAAATAATAATATTCATTTAATAGGCGATGCTTTTTTTGCTTTTCCACCATCATTTGCCCAAGGTGCATCCCAATCAATTGAGGGTGCCCATGAATTATTCGAAAGTATTGAAAAAAATTTAGAAAAAACTTTTTTTAAAAATAGAGCAAGCAAAACCAAAATGGTTAATAGGAGGTCAAAATTTAATCAATTTGCATTTCATTTATCTAATCCTTTAACTAAGTTTTTTAGAAATATTCTTTTAAAGAGATTAGTAAAAAATAAAAAGTTCTTACAAAGCTATCTTGGTAAAATTTATAGATAAATTCAAAACTAATCTCTTTTATGAAGGAACTTCTGTCTCAAGTCATCTATCGGCACAAAGTTACTTCCCAATTCACAATGCCAATAAGTCCAACCATTACAGCTTTCGGCACCTAAAATTGTAGCTGCTACTTTATGAATTGAACCTTCTGCTTGAGCATGTTTAATACTTCCATCAGCCATTATTTTTGCGGTAATCTTCTTTTTATTATCAAAAATAGTAGTACCTGGTTTAATTATTCCTAATTCAACTAATGAACCAAAAGGCACTCTAGGTTTAGATCTTCCGTTCTTTAGAGTATCTAAATAATGATCTTCTATAGGTTTTGTTTTCTTTAATCTTAGTTCTGCAGATTTAAAATAAGTTTTTTTCTTTTCAATTCCGTAATAATTTCTACCTAATTTTTTAGCTACTGTTGCAGTTGTACCAGAGCCTAAGAAGGGATCTAAAATCAATTCATTTTTGTTAGAAGTCGCCAATAAAATTCTATGTAGTAAAGCCTCAGGTTTTTGAGTTGAGTGAACTTTTTTACCATTTTTTTTTAGCCTCTCTGATCCATTACAAATAGGTATTTCCCAATTTGATCTCATTTGTAAATCATCATTTAAACATTTTAAAGATTGATAGTTAAAAGTGTATTTAGACTTTTCAGATTTTGATGCCCAAATTAAAGTTTCGTGTGCGTTAGTAAATCGTGTTCCTCTAAAGTTAGGCATTGGATTTTTTTTATTCCATATGACATCATTTAATATCCAAAAACCCAAATTTTGAATGGCTGTTCCAACTCTGAAAATATTATGATAACTACCAATTACCCAAATAGCTCCATTTTTTTTCAAAATTCTTTTACACTCACGAAGCCAAGCATATGTAAAGTCATCGTATTTTTTAAAGTTTTCAAACTGATCCCACTTATCATTTACTGCACTCACCTTAGATCTATCTGGTCTTGTGAGTTCATTTTTTAATTGTAAATTGTAAGGTGGGTCTGCAAAGATTAAATCGAAACTTTCATTAGGGATTTTTTTCAGCTCTTTAAGACTGTCCCCATTTATAATCTTGTTTTTTAAATTAAACTTATTCATTTTAAAAATAATAATTAGACTCCAGGCAGGACTCGACGTCAACTTATGATTGAATTATTTTAGATTAATTGTGTTTTTAATTATCTTGAACTCAATATGTTGTGTATAGGCTTAAAAGTTCGTCTGTGATGCTTTGTTATACCAAATTTTCTAATCGCTTGAATATGAACTTTTGTTCCATATCCACAA
The DNA here is from genome assembly GCA_902571525.1 of uncultured Pelagibacteraceae bacterium. GTDB lineage: Bacteria > Pseudomonadota > Alphaproteobacteria > Pelagibacterales > Pelagibacteraceae > Pelagibacter. The sequence goes on along the minus strand of CACGCL010000005.1, from coordinate 33,970 downwards.
TTTTTATTCCATTGATATTTCAAAAAATTCTTTGAAATTTTTTTCATTAGACTGTCTCTAGAAACTTTAGCAATTATAGAGGCTGCTGAGATTTGAGGTATTTTTTGATCACCCTTAATTACGTATTTTAGATTATAATTTTTCATTACCGGGATATGGCATCCATCAATTAATACTAGACCAGGTTTTTTTTTTAACTTTTTAATTGCCCTTTGCATGGCTAGCAAAGAAGCATTTAAAATATTTAATTTCTCTATTTCTTTTATTGAAGCAGACGCTATGGACCAATAAGAGTTTTTTTTAATATATTTGTTTAAAACTTCTCGTTCTTTTTTGGCTAATTTTTTTGAGTCTTTTAATTTTTTAATATCACAGCTTTTTTTTAAAATTACCGCAGATGCATACACAGGTCCTATTAAACTCCCTCTGCCTACTTCATCAACACCTGCTATGTTCTTTTTTCTTTTAAATATTGATTTTAAGTTCATCAATTTTTTTTCTTATTTCTTTTAAATCTATCCAAGAATATTTTTTTTGATCAGCTTGCCTTAGTAAGTATGCTGGATGAAAGGTTAACATAGTTAAAAAAGTATTATCTTTAATCAGAATTTCTTTCCATACACCTCTCTCTTTAGATATTTTTAAATTTGATCCAAAAAATGCTTCCATTGCAGTGCTGCCCAACAAAATAAGGATTTTTGGTTTAATAATATCAACATGCTCATATAAAAATTCAGTATATCTTTTAATTTCGTTCATCTCAGGTTTTCTATTTGAAGGCGGTCTATAATTTACAACATTAGTAATATAAATATCTTTTCTATTTATATTAATTGCTGCGAGCATTTTATTTAACAAGATCCCCGCATCGCCTACAAATGGTTTGCCTATCTCATCCTCTTTTTGACCTGGGCCTTCACCTACAATCATTAACGGACTTTCTGCATTACCATCACCAAATACAATTTTGCTTGCATTATTTTTTAGTTCGCATTCTTGTAAATTTTCAATTTTTGATTTTAATTTTTTTAATAATTCAAATTTATTTTTAGAAATTTCATCTTTTTGAAATCTATTAATTGGTTTATTTTCATAATCAAACTTAGGTTTGTATAAGTAATTTTCAAATTTATTTCTTTGATTTAAATTATTTTTAGTCATATGTTCAGTGAATGCAAAAATATGTTTATTTTTTTATAATATTTCTAATATATCAGACATCATCATTTTCTAAAATAAGTGATTTAGAAAAATTTGACCAAAAAAATTTGTCTAATTATTTTTCAGCAATTTTATCTATAAGTAATAATGATGCAAAAAATTCCTTAAAATTCTTGGAAAATTCAAAGATTTTGAACGACAAGCACAACGAATATTTTAAAAATTATATAAAATCACTGGTTGCAAATGAAAAGATTGATATAGCAATTAAAAAAATTAGATATTCTGAGAACAATTATTCTTTTTTGGAAAAGGAACTGATTCTTCTTGTAGATAACGTAATTAACAAAAATTTTGAAGAAAGTAATTCCAATTTAAAAAAAATAGAGAGATTAATTGATACAAATAATAGGTATCATATTATTCTTACGAAAGTTTTAAGAAATTATTTAGAAGTTTTTAAAAATAAAGATATTAAAAGTTATAAAAATAATAATTTTGCGGAATTAGATGATATAAGTTTAACTTTTATAAGCTGTTATTTAGACTTTGAAAATACAGATAAAAGATTTGAAGAATTTATTGAATATGACGGAAGCAGTTCAAGATACATATATTTTTATTTAGATTATTTAATAGAGAAAAAAAAATTTCGTAAAATTGATCTAGTTTTAAAGGATATTAATCAACTTAATAAACCATTGATAGTAGCCCAATCAGTTAATTGGATAGAAGAAAATAATTATAAAAAATTAAATGACTTGTTTTCTTGCAAAAATGAGAAAGACATTATTGCAGAATTTTTTTATTTAATCGCAAATCTTTATTCATCTCAAAATTTGTTCAAAGACTCAAACTTTTATATAATGTTGTCTAAATATCTTAATCCAGAATTTACTCTAAATTCAACATTGCTAATTGAAAATTACATGGATACTAAAAAATATAAATTGGTAAAGAACGAGTTGAATAATATTGGTAAAGATAACGCAATATATAGCTGGTTTAAATTAAAAAAAACTGCTTCAATGATCCAAGAAACTAAAGACGAAAATAGTGCTCTTAAATTTATTAAAAAAGAATATAAAAAAATACAAAAACCATCTAACAAAGTTTTGTTTGATATGGCTAACATATTAAGAAATTTCCAAGATTATGAAGGTGCAATAGATATTTATTCAAAATTAATACAATATTCTAATTACAGCGCTGAAGAGTATGCAGATCTCTTATATAAGAGAGGTACTAGTTACGAAAGAAAAAAAGATTTTTTAAAAGCAGATGAAGATTTACTTGAATCTCTTAGTATTGTTTCTAATGAACCTTATGTTTTAAATTATCTTGGATACAGTTGGCTTGAAAGATCTTACAAAATTCCTGATGCAATGGGGATGTTAAAGGAAGCATATAGTTTAAGAAAAAATGATCCTTATATAACAGACTCAATTGGATGGGCGTATTATTTAATTGGAGATTTCATTAATGCAAAAAAATATCTTCAAAAAGCTGTAAAGCTGATGCCCTATGATCCAATTGTTAACGACCATTATGGTGATGTATTATGGAAACTTAACAAAAAAGTACAAGCAAGGTATTTTTGGAATGGAGTTTTAAAATTAGAGGATACCGAAGAAGAGCTAAAAAAAGAAATTGAAAAAAAATTAGTTTTTGGATTATAATTTTACTAATTAATAAATCTATTACTATGAACAAGAATTCAAAAAAATCTCATGCAAAGATAAATCTAAATTTAAATATTACAGGAAAAACAAAAAAATTTCATAAATTGCAAAGTATAATATCATTTATTTCGCTTCATGATGAGGTCACTCTTAAGCAAATAAAATACCGAGGTCACAAAATTTTATTTAAAGGAGAATTTTCGAAAAAAATTTCTACTCGAAATACAATTCAAAAAACTTTAAATATTTTAGACAAAAAAAAACTGCTCAAAAAAAAATATTTAGTCATAATTAAAAAAAATATACCATCAAAATCAGGTATGGGAGGTGGATCTATGAATGCCGCTACTCTAATCAAAATTTTAATTAAAAAGAAAATAATTAAACTTGATAAAAAAAAACTACAAAATTTATGCGACTCAATTGGGCAGGACGTGAAGTTAGGTTTATGTAAAAATACAGTTTACTTAAATAGTAATAACAGAGTAAAAACATTAAATAAAATGACAAAATATTTTTTATTACTATTCATGCCAAAATATGGGTGCTCGACAAAGTCCATTTTTTCTAAAGTTAAAAAATTTTCAAAACCAATAAAAAATATTAATAAAAAGCTAGATAATCTGGGTGATCTAAAAAATGATTTAGAGGAAATCGTTATAAAAAAATATCCAGAATTAAAAAAACCAATTAAATTTGTTAAAAATCAGCCAGGTATTAAGTTTGTTAAAATGACAGGATCAGGGTCATGTTTTGTCGCCTATTCTAAATCTAAAAATTCCATTATAAATAGTATTATTAAATTTAGAAAAAATTACCCAAAATATTGGTCAGTTTTGTCTAAAACTATATAAATATCAGATCTTTATGTTATAAGAAATTGATTTTGGGGCGTAGCCAAGTGGTAAGGCAGCGGTTTTTGGTACCGCCATTCCTAGGTTCGAATCCTAGCGCCCCAGCCATAATATGTTTAAAAAGTTTTTAAAAATTTTTAATAGAAAAAAACCCAGTTATTTAAACAGTTTTCGAGTTTTAAAAGATGATCCAGGGATTGTACTCTTATTTAATTCAATAAACAATCATACAACTGATAGTGAAATACTTTTTGTTGGTGGATGTGTTAGACAAAATATTTTAGGAGAGAAAGTAGAAGACATTGATTTGGCCACCACCCTTGACCCAGATGAGGTTATAAATTGTTTGAATAAAAATAGTATTAAATTTATTGATATTGGAAAAAAATATGGAACAATAACTGCAATTATTGAAAAAAAAAAATTTGAAATTACTTCTTTAAGAAAAGATATTAAAACTGATGGAAGGCACGCTGAAGTTCAATATTGCAAGAATTGGAAAGAGGATGCAGATAGAAGAGACTTTACATTTAACTCAATTTACTCAAATTTGAATGGAGAATTATTTGATCCATTTAATGGAAAAGATGATTTATTAAATGGATATGTCAAATTTATAGGAAACCCTAAAACTAGAATAAAAGAAGATTATTTAAGAATTTTAAGATATATAAGGTTTTTCTTAATTTATTCAAAAAATAATCATTCGGAAGAAATAAAAAAAATAATAAAGCAAAATATTAATGGTATTAATAAAATCTCAAATGATAGATTGCTTAGTGAGTTAAAAAAAATCCTTTTATCTAAAGGCTTTTTAAAAATTCCCCGAGACAGATTTTCAAAAGAAATTATACAATTAATTTTTCCTCAACTAAAAAATTTTGAAGTTATAAGAAAATTTGAAAAAAAAGATTGCAAATCTTTATTTAATGATAATGATTTTCCTTTTTTAATAAGTCTTTTAATTATAGATGAGTCTGATAATGCAGAATACTTTATGCATAAATTTAATTTATCTAAATTTGAAAAAGATAGAATATTATTTCTTAAAAATATTTATAAAAATTTAAATAATGATTTTTTCAAAAAAAAAAATTTAAAAATAATGCTTTACAAACATGGTAGAAAAAAAATAATTGATTTAATCAAATTTCATATTTTAAGATCTAAGAACGTTCAAAATATTGATGAATTAAATAATTTTCACGAAATAGAAGAAATTCCAGTTTTTCCTTATAGTGCGAAACTTTTAAAAGAAAAATATAATTTCAAAGATGGTAAATTGTTAGGTGATAAACTTAAACAATTAGAGTCAGTCTGGCTTAATAATAATTTTAAGCTAACTATTGAAAAAGTAGATAATATTTTAAGAAATTAGATATAATCTACATCAACAATCTCAAAGTTTTTTTTACCTGACGGAGTATTGATTTCAACAAAATCTCCCTTGTTTTTCCCTATAAGTCCTTTGCCAATCGGAGACTGATAGAATATGAGTTTTTTTTTAATCTCTGCCTCGTCCTTACCAACCAATTTATATTTAATTTGTTCATTGTTATCTAAATCTCGCAAAGAAACTGTTGAACCAAAAATAACTTTTCCAATGTTTTCAATTTTTGTTACATCTATTACATTTGCTCTTGCAATAGTATCTTCAACTTCCTGAATTCTTCCTTCATTTAATGATTGTTGTTCTTTAGCAGCATGATATTCTGCATTCTCTTTTAAATCACCATGTGATCTAGCTTCTGATATAGCGCTAACTATCTCTGGTCTTTTTTTTTCTTTTAAAAAGACTAATTCCTCAGACAATTTTTTTAGACCCTCTACTGTTATTGGTTCTTTGTTACTCATTTTTTATTTCCATTTTGCTAATGGAGGTAGCGACATTAATATAGCCTCAACATTTCCACCTGTTTGTAATCCAAATTTAGTACCTCTGTCATATAATAGATTAAATTCAACGTATCTACCTCTTTTAAAATATTGAATATCTTTTTGTTTTAAGTTCCATACTTTATTATTTTTAATATTAATAATTTGCTTAAAAATTTGAGTAAAATTTATACCTAAATCTCTCACGAATCCAAAATTTTTTTCCCAATTACCTTTTTTATAATCGAAAAAAATTCCTCCAATTCCTCTAGGCTCTTTTCTATGGGCTAAATAAAAATATTCATCACACCATTTTTTATATTTTGCAAAGTACTTTTTATCGTGACTATCACACATTTTTTTTAATTTTTTGAATAGAAATTTTTTGATTATTGCATCATCAAAACATGGAGTAATATCCATGCCCCCTCCAAACCAGCCATGATTTGTACAAATATATCTAGTATTAAAATGCATTGCTGGAACATGAGGATTCTTCATATGCATTACAACAGAAATACCAGATGCCCAAAACTCTTTATTATTCTTTGTTCCAGGAATTTTTTTTATAAAATCTTTGGATAGTTTTCCATAAACTTCTGAAAAGTTAACACCTACTTTGTCAAATACTTTTCCATTTTCAAGAATATAATAAAAACCACCACCTTCATCTTTTTTTTTATTTCTTTTCCACGTTTTTTTTAAAAACTTTACTTTCTCTCCCTCAATTTGATTTATTTCTTTACATATAATTTCTTGAAGATTGATAAACCAATTTCTAGTTAATTTTTTTTTTAAATCTTGATCCATTTAAAAATTATCTTGGTTAAGTATTTTTGATATCACAATTGATACTGATGAAGACAAATTTAGTGATCTCTTTTTATTTATCATAGGAATAGTTAATCTATGATTTACTTTCCTATGTACTTCACTTGGCACACCTACGCTTTCTCTACCAAATAATACGGTGTCATCTTGTCTAAATAAGAATTCTTCATATGATTTTTTAGACTTGGTTGTCATTAAAATTATTCTTGTATTTATTTTACTCATAAAGAATTTTTCTGGACTCTTATAAAAATTTATGTTTTTAGCATCGTAATAATCCATCACAACTCTTTTAAATTTTTGTTCATTTATGATAAATCCACATGGCTCAATAATTTCAAGCATTATACCTAAACACGAGCAGGTTCTAATAATCGATGCGGTATTTTGTGGTATATCTGGCTGATAAAGAGCAATTTTCGGTCTATTATGTGTCATTCTTACTATGGATATATTTAACTTTTATACTATATGAATACGTATATTAGGTATATTTAATAATTAAAATGTCAGATCAAAAAAAAGTTAATCGAAGAGACTTTATTTATACAGCATCAACAGTCGTTGGGGTTGTCGGAGTTGGAGCAGCCGCTTGGCCTTTAATAGATCAAATGAATCCAGACGCTTCGGTTAAAGCGCTAGCCACAACCGAAGTTGATGTGACCTCGGTTAAACCTGGTCAGTCCATTACTGTATTATGGAGAGGAAAACCAGTATTCATTAAAAGAAGAACAGAGAATGAAATTAGTGAGGCGAAATCAGTAAGTTTGACTGAACTTAAACATCCAGAAAAAGACGAAGATAGAGCATCAAATCCAGAATGGCTTGTGATGCTTGGAGTATGCACTCATCTAGGATGTGTACCTCTTGCTGATAAAGGAGATTATAAAGGTTGGTTTTGTCCCTGCCACGGTTCTCACTATGATACATCTGGCAGGATTAGAAAAGGTCCGGCACCTACCAATTTAGAAATACCTAAATATGAATTTGTTAATAGTAATACAATTAAAATTGGATAAAAAATATGAGTGAACATAATTATCAACCTAAATCAAAATTTGGAAAATGGTTTAATGATAGACTACCTTTGTTAACATTAGCAAATCATTTAACTGATTATCCAACACCAAAAAATTTAAATTATTGGTGGACATTTGGAGGCATTTTAACTTTTTGTTTGATAACTCAAATTATAACAGGTTTAGTTTTGGCCATGCACTATATTGCTCACGCAGATTTAGCATTTAGTAGCGTAGAACACATAATGAGAGATGTTAATTATGGTTGGTTAATAAGATACATTCATGCAAATGGAGCATCAATGTTCTTTCTTGCTGTTTATATACATATATTTAGATCGCTATTTTATGGTTCTTACAAATCACCAAGAGAAATAATTTGGATTTTAGGAATTTTAATTTATTTATTAATGATGGCGGCTGCTTTCATGGGATATGTTCTTCCATGGGGACAAATGAGTTTTTGGGGAGCTACTGTAATAACAAATTTATTTAGCGCAATTCCTTTAGTTGGTGAAAGTATTACTACATGGTTGTGGGGTGGCTATTCTGTAGATAATCCAACTTTAACAAGATTTTTTACATTACATTATTTAATTCCTTTTTTAATATTAGGCTTAGTTGTTTTGCATATATGGGCCTTACATGTTCCTGGAAATAATAATCCGATTGGTATTGATATAAAAAAACCATCTAAAGACACAGTTTCATTTCATCCATACATAGTTATCAAAGATTTATTCGCACTATTATTATTTTTAATATTATTTGCATTTTTTGTTTTTTACTCACCAAATGTTCTAGGTCATGCTGATAATTATATCGAGGCCAATCCATTGGTAACCCCAGCACATATTGTTCCTGAATGGTATCTCTTACCTTTTTATGCAATTCTTAGATCAATCCCAGATAAGCTTATGGGAGTAATAGCAATGTTGTCAGCGATTTTAATTTTAGCAGCATTACCATGGCTTGATACTTCAAAAGTAAGATCTGCTGTTTTCAGACCACTTTACAAACAATTTTATTGGATACTGGTTTTAGATGTATTGATTTTAGGTTATGTTGGAGCAATGCCAGCTGAAGGCCTGTACTTACTAGTTGCAAGAATAGGAACTGCGTATTATTTTGCACATTTTTTAATAATCTTGCCAATATTAGGTAAGATCGAAAAAACCACACCATTACCAATGAGTATAACAGAACCAATTTTAGGTGGCTCTTTAAATGTGGAACCCGCAAGAAATAATGAGAATACGCAAAAATTATAATGTTACAATTTGTAAAGTTTTTTTCTATAATTTTTTTTTTAATCTTTAATAGCACGTCAATTTCTGCAGAAAAATCTGATAAATTATTGTCAACTGATTGGACTTTCAAAGGACCATTTGGAAAATTTGATAGAGCATCATTACAAAGAGGTTACCAAGTTTATCAAGAGGTGTGTGCTTCTTGTCATTCATTAAAATATATGTCTTATAGAAATCTCTCAGAAGAAGGCGGTCCTCAATTTTCAATACAGGAGACAAAAGCTATTGCAGCAAATTTTGAAATATTAGATGGGCCAAACCCAGAAGGCGAAATGTTTACAAGGCCAGCGAGATTATCTGATAAATTTGCGATGCCTTATGCAAACGATGAAGAGGCCAAGTCAGCAAATGGAGGCGCATATCCTCCGGATATGTCTGTATTAGTCAAAGCCAGAAAGGGTGGGGCTGATTATGTTTATTCAGTCTTGCTTGGATATAAAGATCCTCCAGTGGGTATCAAATTAGATGACGGTGTTTATTACAATAAATATATGTATGGAAATAAGATAAAAATGCCAGCACCTTTGTCTGATGGTCTTGTTGAATATACTGATGGCACCAGTGCAACAGAGCAACAAATGGCAAAGGACGTTGTAAGTTTTTTAATGTGGACAGCTGAACCTCACCTTGAACAAAGACATAAAATAGGCTTTAGAGCAATTATCTATCTTATAATATTAAGTATACTAGTTTACTTTAGCATGAAAAAAATCTGGTCACGTATTGAAACGGAAGTTTAAAATATCTCCATCCTTAACTAAATAATCTTTTCCCTCTAGTCTCATCTTACCATTATTTTTACAGTTTACCCAGCCATTATCAGAGATAAAATCACAATAAGAAATTGTTTCTGCTCTGATAAAGCCTTTTTCAAAATCTGAGTGTATTTTTCCTGCAGCAACTGGTGCAGTGCTATTTTTCTTTATTGTCCACGCCCTAGACTCTTCAGGTCCTGAAGTAAAAAAAGTTTCTAGTTCAAGTAATTTGTAACCCTTTTCAATTAAGTAATTTAAACCTGTTTTTTCAATATTCATTAGTTGCATAAAATTTTCCTTTTCATTTTTATCTAACTGATTAATCTGATTTTCTATTTCTGCTGAAACTAGGATTGTATTCTCAATTTTATTAATCTTTTGAACAGTCTCTGAATATTTGTTTCCTGACGAAATACTCTTTTCGTCTACATTACACACAAAAAGCTTTGGTTTTAAAGATAGTAAACCAGATTTGTTAATTAAATCTAATTCAAATGAATCCCTGAGTTCGTTTAAATCTTTATCATTATTAATGTAATCTGCGGTTGCTTTTAGTATATTGAGTTCATCATTTGTTACCTTCTTTAAATTTTTTTTGTCTATTCTTTTTTGTATAGAGTCTAGGTCAGCTAACATCATCTCTGTTTCAATAATTTCCAGGTCTCTAATTGGATTGACATCCTTATTTACATTTTGAATATCGCTAGAGTCAAAACACCTCAGCAAATGCACAATTGCGTCTACCTCTCTAATATGTGATAAAAATTTATTTCCTAGTCCCTCACCCTTAGAGGCACCTTTTACTAATCCTGCTATATCTAAAAAGGTTATGGTTGGATAAATCTTTTTTTTAGATTTCGATATTTTAGATAATTTATCTAGCCTCTTATCTACAACTGGAACAACGCCAACATTAGGCTCTATAGTGCAGAATGGAAAGTTACCCGCTTGAGCTTTAGATGAATTAGTTAAAGCATTAAATAAAGTTGACTTCCCCACATTAGGTAATCCAACTATACCACATTTAAATCCCATTATTTATTATTAATTGTACTTGAAAAAAGATCTAATTTTTTATCAATTAAAATTGCTAAATTTTCTGCAATATTATTTTTTAAAGTTTCGAGTTGTAGTTTTTCTTCATCATCAAAATCATTTAGCACATAATCTGAAACTGAAACTTTATCGTTTGGTTTGCCTATACCTATTCTTACCCTTGAGTAATCTTTTCCAATAAATTTATCTATTGACTCTATTCCATTATGACCCGCACTAGAGCCTCCAAATTTCGTTTTTATTTTACCAAAATCAATATCCAAATCATCATGAAATACGATAATATTCTCAGCTTCAATCTTAAAGTATTCAATGAGTTCCCTTATGCATATTCCTGAATTATTCATAAATGTTAATGGTTTAATTGCATAAACTTTTTTTTCATTTATATTTCCAGTTGTTAAGAGACCTTTAAATTTAGGCTTTTGTTTTGATAGTTTAAATTTAAAGTTTATGGCATCAATTATTTTAAAGCCAATATTATGTCGGTTATTTTCCGAATTTGGCGTGGGATTACCTAGTCCTACAAATAAAAACATTTAAATTAAAATTTAATAAATTATTTTTTTTCTGATTGAGGCTTTTTGGCCTCATCTTTCTTGTCAGCATCTTTTTTTTCTGTTTCTGCTCCACCTTTTGATTCCGCACCTTCTTTAGCTGTCCCAGCTTCTTGAGCTTCTGCAGATCCATCTGCAGCTTGTTCACCCTCTGCTGTCTCTGCTGGTTTTTCAGGTTCTTTAATAACAGTTGGAGATGCTACAGTAGCAATTACAAAGTCCCTGCCAGTAATGGTTGGAACAACTTTTTCAGGCAACTTTATGGACGATATTTTGAAACTGTGACCTATATCCACACCATCTAAATCAACTACTAATTCGCTTGGAATATTTTCTGATGGGCATTTCAATTCAACTTTTCTTCTAACTATGTTTAGAACACCCCCTTTTTTTAGACCAGGAGATTTATCATTATTAATGAACTTCACTGGTATTTCAATTATAACACTTGATCCCTTAATAATTCTCAAGAAGTCTATGTGTACCGGTTCGTCTGTAATAACGTCAAAAGATATTTCTTTTGGTAAGACGCTTTCTTCTTTTCCGTCAATTTTCAGCTTAATAATTTTTGAAAGAAAATTTTCTTTCTCCATCAAACTTTTTAAAACTTTTATAGAAATAGAAACATTCTGATTTTTTTCCGAACCACCGTACACAATTCCTGGAACGTTTCCCTTGTTTCTTACTATTTTTAGTTCACCAGCTGTTTTTGTATTTCTAATATTTGCTTCTAAAACATTCATAAAAAAAAAGTTTTTTAACTCATGTTCACTAATAAAACAAGAAAATTATTTAAATAGATAAGATACAGATGTTGAGTTTGAAATACGTCTTATTGCTTCAGCCATTAAATTAGATACAGACAGAATTTCAATATTTTTAGCACTTTTTATTTTACTATAATTATCAATTGTGTCTGTAATAACTAAGTTTTTAATATCTGAATTTTTAATTTTATTTACAGCGTCTCCACTCAAAACACCATGAGTAATATAAACATGGATTTCTTTAGCTCCTTTCTCTTTTAAAACTTTAGCGGCATTAACAATTGTTCCACCTGAATCGATTATGTCATCAACCATAATACAAGACTTACCTTTTACGCTACCTATCACATTCATTACTTCGGATTTTCCTGGAGAAGGTCTTCTTTTATCAATTATAGCCAAACCTGTATTAAGAAATTTACTTAAACCTCTAGTTCTCGCTACTCCACCTACATCTGGTGAGACGCAGATTATATTTTTCGACTTTATTCTTTTTTTTTATATGTCTCGCAAAAATAGGGGTAGCAAATAAATTATCTACCGGTATGTCAAAAAAACCTTGTATTTGACCGGCATGTAAATCGATGGTTACGACACGGTCTGCACCAGCTTTAGTAATTAAATTAGAAACTAATTTTGCTGAGATAGATGTTCGTGGCACTACTTTTCTATCTTGTCTTGCATAACCAAAATAAGGAATTACCGCAGTTATATTCTTTGCTGATGATCTTTTTAATGCATCAATACACAAAAGCATTTCCATTAAATTATCATTAGCAGGAGATGAGATAGATTGAATAATAAAAATATTATTACCTCTAATATTTTCATTTATCTCTATATATATCTCTCCGTCTTTAAATTTTCTTATACTTGAATTTACAAGTTTCTCTTTTAAATATTTGGCAATTTTAAGACTTAATTTTTTATTACTATTTCCTGTCAGAAGTTTCATTATTTTGAGAAAATCATTTAATCATAATTAATGAGATATTTCTACCATAATCATTTTGTTTGTTATGTATAGCTCTTCTTGCGCTAAAAAAATTATTTTTTAAGTTATATGTGTCTTTATCAATTAAATCGATTTTTTTTAGACCCAGATTTTTCAATTGATTATAAACATATTTATTTAGGCTAAAATATGTTTTTTTTTTAATGTTTTTGAAAAAAATTTTATTCTTTATACTCTGCTTTAAAAATTTAAGCTTAAAGTCAGATTTAATCTCGTAATTTTTCTGAGTTATACAAGGTCCTATTGCAGCAATTAAATTTTCAGGCCTACTACCTGATTTAATCAAATATTTCACAACTTTTTTAATGATTTCTTTATAGGCACCTTTCCAACCTGCATGTATTGCTGAAATATACTTAAGTCTTGGATCATAAATAATTATAGGAACACAGTCTGCTGTTAAAATTCCTAATATTATTTTTTTTTTGTTAGTTATTAAGGCATCTCCAATTAATTTTTTTTTACATTTCCTATTTTTATCTACAAAAAAAAACTTATTACTATGAATTTGATGTAACAATATTAAATTATTATATGAGGAATTTATTCTTCGACATGCTATTTCAAGATTTTTTTTTATATTTTTTTTTAAATCAGAGGAACCTATTCCACAATTTAAGCTTTTATAAATACCTTTAGATTTTCCTCCTTCTATTCCTAAAAAACAATGTTTTATATTTTTATATTTCAATAACTTCTTAGATAAAATCATTATTCAAATCCAAAAAAATTTTTATTATGACTTTTATAAGCAAAAATAACCTTGAATAATTCTCCCATCATATTTCTATTTAAAAGTCTTGAGAGTGTATCAAGCATATATTTTTTTTGCGTTTTATTCATTTTTTTTTGTAAAATTTCAGCTCTTTCAATAATTCCCATACGTTCTAAAAAAAATTTCTGAGAAACTATTTTCTTTACTTTTAATTTTTTTTTTAGAAAAAATTCATTTAATAAGCTAAAATTTACTAATGATGTGATGTCTGCCTTACCCATATACTTTAACAAATTATTTTTGCAAATTTTCTTATTTTTCATAACAACTTGTATAGTGTTTTCGCTTAATTTACCTACAAAACCATAATCAATTAACAGTATTCCCCCAGACAAGGATCTTATCTTCCCTACAATTTTATTTAATTCATCAAAACCTAATTTTGGATACTCAATAAATTCAAGTTTTTGTAAACTCTTAAAAGAACTTAAATTCAATAAATCTTTTAAATTTGGCTTACAATATGTTTCCTCTAAGTTTTCTTTATTCAAAATATAACATTTTTCTAATAATTTTTTGTTTTTATAAAAAAATTGTTTTACAGGTATCGCATCGAAAAATTCATTTCCAAAAAAAATAATTGGCCCTTTGTTTATCTTTTTAAAATCTTTTATCCATTGAACATTGCCTGCTCTAATTTTTTTTTTCTGGATTTTTTTTAGGAGTACACTTTTTTCGTATAAAAATATTTTTACAGAATTATTAAAAGTGGGAAATTTTTTAAAGGTTCTTACTAATACCTCTGATAAACTACCATCACCTGGGCCAAGCTCTACTACATTAAATGTTTTAGGCTTTCCCAGAATCTCCCAAGAAGATATTATCCAAACAGCTATAATCTCTGAAAATAAATTTGATATAGTTGGTGATGTTATGAAATCACCTTTCTGTCCAAATGGTATTTTTCTAGAATAATACCCTATTTTTGGTTCATATAATGCTTTGTTAATAAAATCATCAATCTTAATTTTTTTATTTTGTTTGATATTAAATTTTCTTAAAGAATTTTTCATTTTCTTTTATAAAGTACTGATCCTATAAAAATCATTAATATACTTAATAACATCCCCATACTTAATGAGTCTATTAGATAACCTATTTGTTCATCAGGCTCCCTAAAAATTTCTGAAAATATTCTAAATATTCCATAAAAAATTAAAAAAGAAAAAGAACAATTGCCTGTCTTATAATCTTTACTAAAGTAAAGTTTATTCATTATAATGAAGAGAAGAATACCCTCTAAAGTAGCCTCATATAATTGAGATGGATGTCTTGGGATATAATCAACTATTGGAAATATAACACCCCAAGTTAAATCAGTTGGTTTTCCTACAAGTTCACTATTTATAAAATTTGCGACTCTACCAAAAAAAATTCCAATAGGCGCTGAAACAGCTATAAAATCAAAAAAAACGTATTTTTCTAAATTATGTTTTTTACAAAATATAATGGTAGATACTATAATTCCTACTAAACCCCCATGAAAAGACATTCCACCTCTCCATATCATAAATATTTCTAAAGGATTCGATAAATAGAAGGCTAAATTATAGACTATTACGTAACCCAATCTTCCTCCAATAATTATACCCAAAATTAAATAAGTTATTAGATCATCAATGTAAAAGTTATGAATGGTATTTCTAATTAATACTTTTTTTATATAAATCCATCCAAAGATTATCCCAAATATATATGCAAACGAGTACCAGTGAACTTTAATAAAAAATATTTCAAAAGCCACTGGATTCAAATTATTAATAAGCATATTATTAAAATTAGAATATATTATTTTTAATAATAAATGTATGTCAAAATCTAAAATTTTATTAAAAAAATTAACAAGCTTACTCGCACAGGGATTGATATCTTACAAAGACCTAAGTAATGAAATTATTAACATAATTAGATCACAGAGAGACGAAATTATTTTAAAGATGAAAATATCAACTAAAGAAGAAACAGATATTCTTAAAAAGAGAATTGAAAAATTGGAAAATGAAGTGGGAAAATTAAAAAAAAATAAACGAATTAGAAAGGTAAAGAAATCTTAACACTTAAACCACCCAATTTTGATTTATTTAAATCAATTTTTCCTCCATGAGATCTTACTACATCAGATGCAATAGATAATCCAAGACCTACACTTGATTTTGAATCGCCTCTTCCTTTATTTATTTTGTAAAAAGGCTTGAATACATTTCCGTATTCAGATTTTGGAACACCCGGACCATCATCCTCTATCGTTATTACGATTATCTTACTTAGTTTTTTGATGGAAAACTTCACTTTTTTACCATACTTCAGAGCATTATCTATGACATTACTTATGCATCTTACCATTAAATTCTTTCTGCCATTAAAGTTTATATTTTTTTCAATATTTGAAGTTATCAAATAATTATTGTACTTTTTAATTAGAGTATCTATTGTTTTTGAAATATCAAACAATTCGTCTTTTTCAGAAGAAGTAGAGCTTGCGAATTGCAAATATTCATTTAACATTTTCTCCATTTCATCTATATCTTCTGATAATTTATTAGAAATTTTATTGTCCTTAATAAATGCTAATTGTAATTTTATTCTTGTAAGTGGTGTTCTCAAATCATGGCTAATCCCAGACAACATTTCAGATCTTTGATTTAAGTGTCTTAAAATTCTTTTTCTCATTCTATCAAATTCAAAACCAGCTTGACGAATTTCCTGGGCTCCTGATGGCCTAAATTCACCTACATCCTCACCTCTTCCAAATTTTTCAGAAGCTTTGGCTAAATTTACAATCGGTCTAGTTTGGTTTTTTAAAAATATGAGAGCAATTGTAATTAATAAAAATGCAGGAAAAGTAATCCATAAAGCAAATAACCTAGCTGAAGAACTAGTCACTCTTTCTTTAGGAATATAAAACTCAAAATATCCATTTAAATGTTTTATTTTAAGTTCAATTATTCCTTTAAATTTTGTAGTGTCAAACCAGTAACTTAAATTTCTGGATTTTAACTCTCTTCTTAATGTACGATCCATAGGGCTAAACCATCTTTCCATATCTTGCTTTGGAAGGTCTCCAAAAGAATCAAACTTAACAGTAAAGTTGTGATGTTTTTCAAATAGGTGAATTAAATTTTCTTTATTATAGTCTTCATTATCATAGGCATCTAAAAAAAACTTAATTTCCCCTATCAATGCATTTGTCATTCCTTTATTTGTTTTAATCCATAAACTATCAAAAAAAACTATTGAAATTGTTATTTGTAAAATAATGATTGGAGCAGCAACAATTAGTAGCGCACGATAAAATAATCTTTTAGGTAGCAATTGCTTGATAAACTTATTCAATCCATAAAACATATCCTGTACCTCTTATAGTTTGTAAATATTTAGGGTTTTTGGGATTCATTTCAATTTTTTTTCTTAGCCTAGTAACAATTACGTCAATAGACCTCTCTTTTTCTAAATTTATAAGTCTTCCAATTTCTAGTCTACTAAAAACTTTTCCTGGTTCATTTATCATTTTTTCTAATATTTTCTTTTCCGTTATATTAATTTTAGACTCTTTATTATTTTTAATTATTAGTAACTTGATTAAATCTATTTTGATATTTCCAAATTTAATTGTTCTAATTAGATTTACTTTTTGGGTCTTTGTCAAAATATTATTTATTCTTAACAATAATTCTTTAGCCTCAAATGGTTTTGGTAAATAGTCGTCTGCACCCGTCTCTAGTCCATGTATCCTCTCTTTAGCTTCACCTTTAGCTGTTAAGAGTATTATTGGAGTGTCAATCAAATTCTTATTTTCATTTAAAAACTCTAAACCACTTTTACCGGGCATCATTATGTCTAAAATAATTAAATCAAATTTAATAATTTCAATTTTTTTTTGGGCTTCTTCAGCGTTAGCAGCTGTATTAACCAAATAATTATTTTCTATGAGAAATTTTTTTACTAAATCTCTAATACCATTATCGTCATCTACAACTAGTATATGGGCTTTATAACTTTTCATTCATTATTCTTTTTAAAACCAGATCAAAATTCAAAACTTCTTTGGCTGATGAGTTTAAGAAAGCCTTATAAATTCTTTTCTTCTGTGAAAAAAAAATTTCATTATAAATTTTATTTCCTTTAGAGCTTAAATATATATGTCTAACCCTTGTATCTTTATTACCTTTTTTGAATTCTAAAAATTCTAGCTTTTTTAAATCATTTAAAACTCTATTCAAACTCTGTTTGGTTACATTTAATTTTTTCAATAGTTGTGAAATTGTAATTCCTTCATAAAATGATATTAAATGAAGGGACTTGTGATGTGCGGTACCTAATTGGTATTTTTTAAGTATTTTTTTGGGATCAGCAAACGACTCCCTGTATGTTACAAAAATTTTTTCAATAAAGCCTTTTAATTGTTCATCTTTTAAATAAAGAAGATCTTTCATAATAAGTAAGTTATATTGACATATTAAACTTAGGAAGTTATTTTTTCTATAAATTTTCTTTTTATGATGATTCCTTTTGACAAAAAAGACGGTAAGATATGGTACAATTCTGAACTTGTAAATTGGTCAGATGTTAAATTGCATGTTTTAAGTCATGGCTTACATTATGCAAGTTGTGTTTTTGAGGGCGAGAGAGTGTATGATGGTGAAATTTTTAAACTTGAAGAGCACACTTCAAGATTTTTTCATTCAGCTAAAAGAATGGGTTTTGAAATTCCTTATAGTGAAGATCAAATAAATAAAGCTAGTAAGCTTATTATTTCTAAACAAAATGTTGAAAATGGATATGTAAGACCTGTTGCTTGGCGTGGAAGTGAAATGATGGCAATCTCAGCTCAAAAGACAAAAATTCATGTTGCTATAGCAACTTGGGAATGGGGATCTTATTTTGATCCAAAGCTTAAAGTTGAAGGGATAAAGTTAAATATATCAAAGTGGAAAAGACCTGCACCAGATACAATTCCATGGGATACAAAAGCTTCAGGTTTATATATGATTTGCACATTATCAAAACATGAAGCTGAGAGAGATGGATATACCGATTCACTTATGTTAGATCATGAAGGCAATGTTGCAGAGGCTACTGGAGCAAACATATTTTTTAAAGATAAAGATGGAATTCTGCATACACCTATTCCGGATTCATTCCTTGATGGAATAACTAGAAGAACAGTGATAGATATTGCTAAGTCAAAAAATATTAAAGTTGTTGAAAGAAAAATTTCTCCTGAAGAACTTAAAAATTTTTCAGGTTGTTTCCTCACAGGAACTGCTGCAGAAGTTACTCCAGTATCTAAAATTGCAAATTTTGAATTTAAAGTTTGTAGTACTATAATAGAATTATCAGATTCCTATCAATTAATTGTTAGAAAAAAAAAAGCTGCTTAATTATTTGTTATCTTCTGAAATTGCATGGTCAATTCCTTTTCTTAAATAATCATAGGCTGTAAATAATGTTAAAAAAGCTGATAGCCACAAAATAATTATCCCAATAGTTTGAGCGTTATAATCTTGAAAATTTAATATTTTGTTACCTGTGTCTCCGGATAGTAGAATAGAGATTGAAAACATTTGTAAAAAAGTTTTTAATTTTGCTAAATTTGATACTGGTAAATTAATTTGCCCCTTAGCTAAAAATTCTCTTAATCCTGAAATTAATATTTCTCTTGTTAAAATAATAATTGCTGCTACGACCTCAAGATTTTTAATAGTTCCATCCATCACTAAAAGTATAAGAGCTGTAGCTACAATAATTTTATCAGCAATTGGATCTAAAAGCTCTCCCAACTTAGATTCTTCTTTGAATAATCTAGCTAAAAGTCCATCTAAAAAATCAGTGAAAGATGCAAGAACAAATAAAAAACAAGGTATCACATCTCCATAAAATCCTGGTAAAAAAAAAGTTAATACAAATATAGGAACAATAATAATTCTTCCAATTGTTAAAATATTAGGAATTTTTTTTAGCATAATTATTCGTGAAAAAAATTATATATCTTTTTTGCTACTTTTTCTTCAACACCTTCTACAGATTTTATTTCATCTAAACTTGCGGACTCCACTGATCTTGCGGACCCAAAATGGTTTAATAATGCTCTTTTTCTTATCGATCCAATTCCTTCAATTTGATCAAGTAGAGATTTGCTGATGCCTTTCTTTCTTTTTGCTCTATGAGCGCTTATAGCAAATCTGTGTGACTCATCTCTTATTCTTTGAAGGAAAAATAATGTTGGATCATTTTTCAAAAATTTAAACCCCTTACCATTATGAAAAAAGGTCTCATCTCCACTATTTCTGAATTTCCCTTTAGCAATTGCAACAATAGGAATATCATGTAGACCAAGCTCATTTAAACTTTCTCTTGCCACAGAATATTGACCTTTTCCACCATCTACCAGAATTAAATCTGGAAAGCTTAAGTAATTATCTTTTTCTTGAACGGCTCTTTTAAATCTCCTATTCAATACTTCTCGCATCATCCCATAATCATCTTGTTCATTTTTTTTATATTTAATATTAAATTTTCTATATCTTTTTTTAACAAAACCCTCGTCGCCATAAGTAATCAGGGCGCCAACACTATTAGTGCCCTGGATATGACTATTGTCGTAAACTTCAATTAAATTGATATTTGTTTCTAGGTTAAATTTTTTAGCTACAGCATCAAATAATTTTCTGTTATTTTGACTTTCATAAAGTTTTCTATTTAAACTTTCCTTAGCATTATTAATCGCTTGATTAATAACTTTTAATTTTGAACCTTTTTTTGCAACTGAAATATTAATTTGTTTTCCTTCTTTATTTGAAAGCGTTTTTTCGATTAATATTTTTTCTTTGATTTCTTCGGATAAAATTATTGCAGATGGTACACTCTTATTTTCATAAAACTGTGAAACAAATGAATTTATTATTTCACTAAGTTTCTCATCTGGATCATGTTTTGGAAAGAAAGCTTGATTTCCCCAATTTTGTTTTGACCTATAAAAAAAAACTTGAATACAGGCTTTGCCAGACTCTTTGTATCCCGCAATCACATCGGCTTCGACTAAATTTGCCTCATTTATTCTTTGTGATGATTGAATAATATTTAATGATTTTATTCTATCCCTCAAAATTACTGCCTTTTCAAAGTCGAGTTCCTCACTTGCTTTCTCCATTTGATTAGAAAGATTTTTTTGAATTCTTCTTGATTTTCCTGAAACAAATTCAATAGCTTCATCCACAGTTTGTTGGTAATCCTCTTTAGTTACGTATCCAACACATGGACCAGAGCACCTTTTAATTTGATATAATATGCAAGGCCTTTCTCTGTTTTTAAATACAGTGTCATCACAAACCCTTAAGTGGAAAATTTTTTGAATCATTTTAATAGTCCAGTTTGCTGAACCTGCTGAAGCAAATGGGCCAAAATAAAATCCTTCTTTAGTTTTTTTCCCCCTATGCCTTTTTATTTGGGGCCACTTGTCTTTATTTCCAATAAATATAAACGGAAATGATTTATCGTCTCTTAAAAGAATATTAAATTTTGGTTTGAATTTTTTTATTAAATTTGCTTCTAAAAGTAATGCTTCACTTTCGTTGGAGGTAGTAGTAATTTCTAGCTTTCTTGTTTGAGACAACATTCTCTCAGTTCGGATAATGTGATTTTTTTCAGACACATAACTTTTCAATCTATTAGGTAAATTCTTTGCTTTACCCACATAAAGAATTTCACCTTTTGAGTTGAGCATTCTATAAACGCCTGGGAGCTTAGGAACTAGAGGAAGTTCTTTTTTTATTATCTCTTTGCCAAATTCAGAGCTTATCATAACTTCTTTTTTTGGTAATCTGAATACCAACTGACGAACATTCTTTTAAAATTTCTAACTTTTCAATTTGGAGCATAATTTTTCCAATTCGTTTATCTTTAAACAGAACATCAAAAACATCCTCAGCGAGCGATTCAAGAAAATTATAATGTTTATTTTTTGTAAGTTTTTTGATGAGTTTCACTATTTTTCCATAATTTACTATTGATTTAATATCACCATCGTTTGTTGGTTTTTTATCCTCATAAAAAACCTCAAGATTAAACTTAACTTTTTGAGCATCTTCTTTTTCGAATTCGTAATACCCAAGTTTTAAATTTAAAATTAATTCTTTAATTAAAATTTTTTTCTCATAATTAAATAAACTTTTATTTTTGTCTATTTTAATTATTTTAAAATTATTTTTCTTCATTCTTTGCCCATTATATCAGGTGTTTGCCAATTTAGATTTTGTCCACTGTCAATTGCTAAAACTTGACCAGTAATAGACATATTTTTGATAAAAAAGTCAACTGCATTACAAATTTCCTCAACCTCAACCTGTCTTTTTAATGGAGTTGCTAAATACTGCTTTTTAAAGTGTTTTTCTGATTGCCTTTGATTTTTTATAGTTGGTCCGGGCGCTATCCCATTGACTCTTATGTTTGGCGCTAAACTCATAGCACTAGTTTTTGTAAGAGTATAAAGTCCCGTTTTACTTATGGTGTACGAAAAAAAATAAGGAGTAAGTTTAAAAACTCTTTGATCAATTATATTAATTATATTATTGTTTTTTCCTCTTACATTTTTGGAAAATTCTTTTGATAATAAAGCAGGTGTTTTTAAATTTGTTTTTAAATGTTTATCCCAGCTACTTGTTGTAAAATTTTCTATTTTGTCGTTTTCAAACAATGAAGCATTGTTAATCAAACAGTCAAAAAATTTCAATTTTGATTTTGCATATTTTACAATTTTATTTACATCATTTTCTTTACTTAAATCCCCTTTTACTAAATAAATCCTCGTTCCTTTTTTTTCCAGTTCTTTTTTTAAACTTTCAGCTTTTGATTTAGATTTATTAAAATGAATTAATATTTCTCTATTAGTGCCAGATAATTTTTTAGCAATTGCAGCTCCAATTCTGGTTGCTCCACCAGTAATAATTATTTTTCGTGCTTCCACTTTTTATCTCTTTTTTTTGTCACCTTTGTTCCCGGCATTCCCATAGTAGATCTACCTTTTGGGTAAAGCTTATTTTTTACATCATATTGTCTAATTTTAGGATTTAAAGTTATTTCAAGTTCCGTGCTTTCCAACTTTCTAATTTCATCTCGGATTTTTGCCGCTTCTTCAAATTCAAGATTAGATGCTGATTCTTTCATTTTTTTATCAAGAGCTTTGAGGTGTTTTTTTAAATTTCCACCAATATTTGAACCTTCGCTAATTTTTACATAATCCTTTTCATAAACACTCTCCAAAATATCGCTAATTTCTTTTTTTACCGATTTAGCATCAATCTTATGTTTTTTATTATAATCTACTTGAATAGACCTCCTTCTGTCAGTTTCCTTTATTGCCTTTTTAATACTTTTCGTTTCTCTATCAGCGTATAGAATTACTTTTCCATCAACGTTCCTAGCTGCTCGACCAATAGTTTGAATTAAAGATGTTTCTGATCTTAAGAAACCTTCTTTATCAGCGTCTAAAATTCCGACAAGAGCACACTCAGGTATATCAAGACCTTCTCTTAGTAGATTGATACCTACAAGAACATCGAACACACCCATTCTTAGGTCACGCATAATCTCTATTCTTTCCAGTGTATCAATATCAGAGTGAAGGTATCTTACTTTAATTCCATTTTCGTGAAGATACTCTGTTAAGTCTTCAGCCATTTTTTTTGTAAGAGTGGTAACTAAAACTCTATAATTTTTATCTATAACTTTCTTACACTCATGCATCAAATCATCTACTTGATTTTTAGCAGGTTTTATTTCGACAGGTGGATCAATTAATCCTGTTGGTCTAATCACTTGATCTATAAATTTCCCTTTAGTCTGTTCTAACTCCCAAGGACCAGGGGTTGCAGATACAAATATTGTTTGAGTTCTCATCAAATCCCATTCTTCAAATTTTAGTGGTCTATTGTCCATACACGACGGAAGTCTGAAACCATACTCAGCAAGTGTACTTTTTCTAGATCTATCTCCTTTAAACATACCATTGAGCTGAGGTACAGTAACATGGCATTCATCCACAAATACTAACGTATTATCAGGAAAGTACTCAAATAAAGTTGGAGGAGGTTCGCCTGGTTTTCTGCCTGATAGAAATCTTGAGTAGTTTTCAATTCCTGCACATGATCCAGTTGCTTCTATCATTTCCAAATCAAACTTAGTTCTCTCCTCTAATCTTTGAGCTTCCAACAATTTATTTTCTGACTTATGTTTTTTTAAAGTAATTTCTAATTCTTTTCTAATATTTATAACCGCCTGTTCGATTGTAGGCTTGGGTGTAATATAATGACTATTAGCATAAACTTTAATTAAGTTTAATTCTCTTACTTGATCTCCAGTTAGTGGATCAAATTCCTCTATTTTTTCTAACTTATCTCCAAATAAACTTAATCTCCAAGCTCTATCTTCTAAATGAGAAGGAAATATTTCTAGGTACTCACCTCGAGCCCTAAATGTTCCTCTATAAAAATTTTGATCATTTCTTTTGTATTGCAAGGCAACTAATGATTTAATTATTTGATCTCTGTTATAATCATAATTTCTCTGAAGTGTTAAAGTCATCTTACTGTATGCTTCAACTGATCCCAAACCATAAATGCACGATACACTTGCTACAATTAAAACATCGTCTCTTTCTAATAAAGATCTTGTAGCAGAATGTCTCATTCTATCAATTTGCTCATTTATAGATGCCTCTTTTTCTATATATGTATCAGATCTTGGTACATAAGCTTCAGGTGTATAATAATCATAGTAAGACACAAAATATTCTACGGCATTATCTGGAAAAAAACTTTTCATTTCGCCGTATAGCTGTGCTGCTAAAGTTTTATTAGGAGCTAAAATTAATGCTGGTCTATTTGTCTCTTCAATTACTTTAGCCATTGTAAAGGTTTTACCTGATCCAGTAACACCTAATAACACTTGATTGAATTCTCCTTTTTTCGCACTTTTTACTAATTTTTTAATAGCCTGCGGCTGATCTCCTGCTGGTACAAAATCAGATTTAATTTTAAATTTTTTTCCACCTTCTAGTTTTCCTGCAAACTTTGGATTTTTGCCCTGTATATCTGAAATTAAATCTTGATAAGTATTTTGCATATATTAAACAAAGTATTAAAATAAAAAATATATTTCAATGAGCATAATATCAGATAGTGTAAAAAGAATTAAACCCTCTCCTACAATAGCTGTAACCCAAAAAGCAAGAGAATTAAAAGCATCTGGTAAGGATGTTATTGGGTTGGGAGCTGGCGAACCAGACTTCGATACTCCAGACAACATCAAAGAAGCTGCTATAAAAGCTATAAAAGAAGGTGATACAAAATACACTGCAGTTGATGGAACTTTAGCTCTAAAAGAAGCAATCATAAATAAGTTTAAGAGAGAGAACAATCTAGAGTATGCAACAGATCAAATTACTGTTGGAGCCGGAGGTAAACATGTGATTTATAATCTAATGATGGCTACTTTAAATAAAGGAGACGAGGTTTTAATCCCAGCTCCTTATTGGGTTTCATATCCTGACATAACATTGTTAGCAGGGGCTACACCAATTGCGGTGGAATGCCATGAAGACCAAGAATTTAAAATTACAGCAAAAGATCTGGAGAGTAAAATTACTAATAATACAAAATGGTTAATTCTAAACTCACCATCCAACCCAACGGGTTCAACTTATTCTGAACAAGAAATTAAAAATTTGTCTCAAGTTTTAAAAAGAAATCCACATGTAAATATATTAAGCGACGATATTTATGAACATATAACATATGGAGGCTTTAAATTTTTTACTATTGCTCAAATACCAGAATTAAAAAATAGAGTTGTAACCATGAACGGAGTGAGTAAATCATATGCTATGACTGGTTGGAGAATAGGCTACGCTGCTGGACCGAAAGAAATTATTAAAGCTATGGCAAAAATACAATCCCAATCAACAACCAATCCTTCATCAATAAGTCAGGCAGCAGCTGTTGAAGCATTAAATGGTAATCAAGATTTTATACCTATAAGAGCTAAAGCGTTTGAGGAAAGAAGAGATTTTGTAGTTAATAGCTTGAACTCTATTGACGGCATTAATTGTTTGAAACCTGATGGTGCATTCTATGTTTTTCCAAGCTGTAAAGATTTAATTGGAAAAAAAGATATAAACGGAAAAAAAATTGAAAATGATAGTGATTTTGTGCAATCGCTTCTTGAAAATAATGGTATAGCAGTTGTTCAAGGATCTGCATTTGGGTTAGAGGGTTATTTTAGAATTTCATATGCAACATCCATGGAAAATTTAGAAAAAGCATTAAAAAAGATTTCTAATTTTTGTGAAGCTTTAAAATAAATTTTATTTTTGTTTTAATATTTTTAGTGCTGGTAAAGTTTTTTTTATCCATTTTTTAGGTATTGTATCTATCCCCTTTAATGCGGCAAAATAAGCACCTATAAAGTTAGATCGTGAGCAACTACATCCACCTGCTTTTATAGTTTTTAATATAGCTGTTTTGTAAGAGTTCGAACTCACTATAGCATGAATGGAACTATTAAATGTTCCAGGATAACTGCATGCCATTCCTAATTTTTTAACCATCTTAGCATGAGGATGTTTCCTTAGCTTTTTTAAACTAATCATATCCTTAACAATTTCACTAAAATAAGAAGTTTTTTTAAATTTTTTAATAAATTCTTTTAATGGGTCTTTAGAGCCTTTCAATGCGAGGTCTAATAAATTAAATTTAGCTAAACTATACTTAATACTTAATTTGGAAACTGTGGTTATGGAAATAACTTTTTTTAAAGATTTTAAATCATTAAAATATAAAAAATAAGGAAGTGTTGAACAATAACCATCTGACTCATTTACTTTAATTCCACCTGTAAATTTTTTTTTTTTATTAATATTAGCTATAGTCTCTATAATGCTTTGATGTATCCAAGGACCTTGAATTATTCCACGCCAATCTTTTATTTTTCTATATTTTGACCTTAATTTTAGATTTTTCCAATATTCACTTCCGGGACCAAATATTTTTAAAATATTTTTTTTAAACCTCTCCTCAATATTCTCGTGACCCTCAAGTAAAGTTTTAAACATAGTTTGACCAGCTTCGTTATATCCTGAGACTTTTCCAGTTTTAATGTTGTAAAAAGGACTTCTGTTTTTTTTCAAAAAAGTATAATCCTTTTTCCCTTTGATATATTGGTTTATTTTTTTTTGATTATAAACCCAGTGCAATGGTCTCGATGCTGCATCAGCAACTGTTGCTCCTAAAAAAACATGCAGGTTATTTTTCATTAATTAATGTGACAAAAATTTCTCTGCTTCAAGGGCAGCCATACAGCCCATTCCTGCTGCTGTTACGGCTTGTCTAAAAATTTTATCTTTAACATCTCCAGCAGCAAAAACACCAGGAATATTTGTCTCTGTAGAGTCTGGTTTTGTATTTAGATAACCTTCATTATCCATTTCTAGCTGATCTTTAAATAAATTTGTAGCGGGATCATGTCCTATTGCTACAAATAAACCATCTACTTTTAATTCATTAACTTTACTTGTTTTAACGTTTTTTATTTTTAAACCTTTTACATTTTTTGGATTATCATCACCTACAACTTCTTCAACAACACTATCCCAGATAATTTCAATTTTTTTGTTGCTAATTAATTTTTCTTGAAGCATTTTTTCTGCCCTTAATTCATTTCTTCTGTGTATTAACTTAACATTTGAAGCAAATTTTGTAAGAAACATTGCCTCCTCTACAGCAGCATTACCTCCACCAACTACTGCAACGGTTTTATCTTTAAAAAAAAATCCATCACATGTTGCACATGCTGATACTCCAAAACCTCTAAATTTTTGTTCAGACTCTAAATTTAACCACCTAGCTTGCGCACCAGTTGAGATAATGATCGAGTCAGCTGTATACTTTTGCCCATCATCACCTATTGCTTCAAAAGGTTTTGATTTAAGATTTACAGATGAAATATGATCTTCAATCATCTCTGTGCCCACAGCTTTTGCTTGATCTCTCATTTGTTCCATTAACCAAGGTCCTTGAATAACTTCAGCAAATCCAGGATAATTTTCAACATCAGTAGTAGTTGTTAATTGTCCGCCTGGTTCCATTCCCGTAACCATTATTGGTTTCAGTAAAGCTCTTGCTGCATAAACAGCTGCAGTATATCCGGCTGGGCCCGATCCAATTATTAACAATTTTGTGTGTTTAGTTGGATTTTGATTCATATCAAAGCTATATAGTAATTTATGAGTAAATTAAAAGGGTTATTATTGACAGAGGGATTACACGGAATGATAAGTCAAGTTGAAGGATTAGCTAAAGCCCTTGATTTAGAATATTTTCACGAAAAAGTTGAATTAAATAATTTTTGGAAATTTATTCCCCCAAAATTTACGCCTATTAAAAATTTTGTTTTTAAAAATAAAATTCAAAGAGAATTTGATATAATTATATCTTGTGGAAGAAAAAGTGTTATTCCGTCGATATTTCTTAAAAAAATTAGTAACAAAAAAATAAAAAATATTCATATTCAGGATCCAAAAGTCAATTTCCAAAACTTTGATTATATTATTTCTCCCGAGCATGACGCTTTAAAAGGAGATAATATTATAACTTCCAAAGGTGCAATTCACTATTTGACTTTAACTGAGATTGAAGAAAAAAAAAATTATCTATCAGATCGATTGACAAAAGAAAAAAAAATTATAACCCTTGTCTTGGGCGGTCCCAATAAATATTATACATATTCAAATCAGAATATACTCAATATTTTTTCAAAAATTAGTAAGCAAATTTTAAATAAAGATTTTCAGTTAATAGTAATACCTTCTAATCGAACACCAATTAAAACAATTGAACTTGCAAAAAAATTCTTTAGTGAGGAACATTTGATTATAGACAGGGTTGACAAAAATGCTTACTTATCATCCTTAGGTGTAGCAGATTATTTAATAGTTACTTGTGACTCTAGTTCAATGATCTCAGAAGCTGCTTTAACTGGCAAACCCTTATATGTGGCAATGATACCGCCTTCAAAGAAAGATACAAGATTTCAAAAATTTAGAAAACTATTTGAAAAAATGAATATCATCAGGGAATTTGACGAAAAACTAGAGACTTGGAATTACGAAAAACTTGATGAAACTAAAAGAATAGCTTATGAAATAAAAAATAAACTATAAAGATGGCTTTTTTAAATTCGCTAAATAATAATTCAACTAAATTTAATGACCCTTTTAATCATTGGGAGTTAAATAAACCACTAACTAAAGATCAAATTAACGAAATTATTAAAGCTGATATTGCTAACCCGATAGAGCATAACTTGGATTACGATGGCACAAGAGCAATTGATGGGGGTCAAGGTGAATTTAGAGAAGGCATTTCAGATGGAGGCAAAGCTTTGAAATTTAGATGCTTTATAACTAAGGAAAATGATAAAAATTTCCCTGCATTAAAAAGTTTGATTGAGGAACTCCAAAGCAAGGAAACACATAATAAAATATCAAAATTAATCAATAAAGATCTTTCAAACTCTTATGTAAGAGTAGAAGTAATATGTGATAGAAAAGGTTTTTGGTTAAAACCACATTGCGATATCAAAGAAAAACTAATGTCTTGCCTTTTATTTGTTAACAAAGAAAATGAAAGTGAGGATCTTGGAACAGATTTTTATGATAAAAATCTTAATTTAACAAAAACTGTTCCCTATAGAGATAATTATGGGTATTTTTTCTCAAGTGGACCAGATACATGGCATGGCATGGAAAAGAAGGAAATTTTAAAAGAGAGAAGATGTTTACAAGTGAACTATGTAACATTTAAGACAGACTGGAAAGTAATTTAAATTAGCTCTCCTGCAAAGAATTAACAGTCACCTTTTTTGTTTTTAAAGATTTTATAGCTTCCAAAAAAGAATAAGCAGTCGACATATTTGTACAGTAGGGCACTTTATTAATTAAAGTTCCACGTCTTAAAGCTCTAGCATCATTAATTCTATTCTCACTCACACCACCACCCGTATTAATAACCAATGAGATTTTTTTTGAGTTCAGAATATCAACTATGTGCGGTCTGCCACTACTAACTTTGTTAATCATTATACATTTCATATTATTTTCATTGAGAATTTTTGCCGTCCCTTTTGTTGCTGATAATTTAAAACCCATTTTTACAAGCCTTTGAGCAATTCCAATCACTTCTTGTTTATGTGAGTCTTTTACAGAAAGAAATGCCATCCCTTTAGTTGGTAAAGAGTTGGAGGCTGCAATTTGGCTTTTAGCAACTGCCATCCCAAAGTCGTTGTCAAATCCCATGACCTCGCCTGTAGATTTCATTTCTGGGCCTAGTAGTACATCGCTATCTGGAAATTTATTGAAAGGAAAAACAGCTTCTTTAACAGCATATTTTTTATTTGTTTTATATCTTAATTTAAATTTACTTAATTTTTCACCTGACATTATTCTTGATGCAATTTTTGCGAGCGGAATACCATTTGCTTTAGAGACAAAAGGTACAGTTCTACTTGCTCTTGGATTAACTTCAATTACGAATATTTCATCATTTTTAATAGCAAATTGTATATTTATAAATCCTATAACTTCTAAGGATAATGCAAGCTTCTTAGTTTGTATTTTTAGTTCTCGTAAAATATTTTCTTTAATAGATACAGGAGGTAAACAACACGCAGAATCTCCAGAGTGTATACCAGCCTCTTCAATATGCTGCATTATCCCAGCTACATAAACATCTTTACCATCCGAAATAGCATCTACATCAACTTCCATTGCATTATCGATAAACTTGTCTATCAAAATTGGGTTTTTTTCTGATGCCTTAAAGGCTTCATTAATAAATTGTTTTAATTGACTTTTATCATAAACAATTTCCATTGCTCGTCCCCCTAAGACATATGAAGGTCTAACTAAAACAGGCAAACCAATCCTCTCCGCAACTTTTATTGCTTGATCAAATTTATAAGCAATGCCACTTTCGGCTTGTTTTAATCTTAATTTAATTAATAATTCTCTAAATCTATCTCTGTCCTCAGCTAGATCAATTGACTTGTATTGTGTGCCTAAAATCGGTAATTTATTATCGTGCAAAAATTTTGCAAGTTTAATTGGAGTTTGACCACCAAATTGTGCAATAATTCCTAACAGTTTACCATTAGATTTTTCCTTTAAAATTATATTTTCAACATATTCCTCAATTAAAGGTTCAAAATATAACCGATCGCTTGTGTCATAATCTGTAGAGACAGTTTCGGGATTACAATTAATCATTATTGTCTCAAATCCAGCTTCTTTTAAAGAAAAACTAGCTTGACAACAGCAATAATCAAATTCTATTCCTTGACCAATTCTATTTGGACCACCTCCAAGTATTATAATTTTATTTTTATTAGTTGGTTCAGACTCACATTCAGTTCTAAATGAAAAATTTCTTTGATATGATGAATACATATAAGGAGTAAAAGACTTAAATTCTGCTGCGCACGTATCAACTTTTTTAAACACCGGCAAAACTTTTAAAGCTTTTCTTTTTGATTTTACAATAATTTCATTGATTTTAACTAATTGAGATATTTTTTTATCAGAAAAACCAATAGACTTTATCCTGTTAAATTCCTCAAATTTTTTTGGCAATCCTCTTGAAATTAATTTATTTTCTTCATCTACCAATTCTTTGATTTGATTCAAAAACCAAGGATCAACTTTTGATAAATTGTGAATCTTATTCAATGAAATTTTCTTTCTAAAGGCTTCAGCAATTAAAAGTAATTTATTAGGTATATTTATTTTTAATTTTTTTAAAATTTCTTGTTTACTAAAATTAAATATATTATCTAAACCAGATAAACCTATTTCAAGTGAAACAAGAGCTTTTTGAAAAGACTCTTTAAAATTCCTACCAATTGCCATTGCCTCACCTACAGATCTCATTGACGTTCCTAAAACGGCATCTGTGTCTGAAAATTTTTCAAAAGTAAATCTTGGAACCTTTGTGACAACATAATCTATAGTTGGTTCAAAAGATGCTGGTGTAACTTTAGTTATTTCATTTTGAAGTTCGTCTAAAGTATATCCCACAGCTAATTTTGCTGCTATTTTTGCTATTGGAAACCCCGTCGCTTTAGATGCTAATGCGGAAGATCTTGAAACTCTTGGATTCATTTCAATTATAACCATTCTTCCATTTTTTGGATTTATTGCAAATTGAACGTTAGAACCACCAGTCTCAACTCCAATTTTTCTTAAGCATGCAATTGATGCATTTCTCATTATTTGATATTCTTTATCAGTTAATGTTAATGCTGGAGCAATTGTAACAGAGTCACCTGTATGAGTGCCCATCGGATCAACATTTTCAATAGAACAAATTATTATACAGTTATCGTTTTTGTCTCTCACCACTTCCATTTCGAACTCTTTCCATCCATCAAGACATTCTTCAACTAAAACCTGATTTTGAGGAGACTCTCTCATTCCTTCTTTAACAATTTTGAAAAAATCTTTTTTTGTTCTTGCAATTCCACCACCTAACCCACCCAAAGTAAATGAAGGCCTAATTATTGCTGGTAAACCAATTTTTGTAAGACATTTTTTAGAATTAGAAAAATTGTTCAGGATTTCAGATTTAGGTAAATCCAAACCAATGTCAGACATATTCTTTCTAAATTTCTTTCTATCTTCAGCATTACCTATAGCTTTAGAATTAGCTCCTATAAGTTCAATTTCATATTTTTTTAATAAACCATTTTTTTCTGCATTAATTGCAAGATTTAAAGCAGTTTGCCCACCCATAGTTGGCAAGATTGCATCAGGCTTATCTTTTTTTATAACTTCTTCAAGAACTTCTAATGTTATTGGTTCAATGTATGTTTTATCTGCAACCTCAGGGTCAGTCATTATTGTAGCTGGATTAGAATTGATTAATATTACTTTATATCCCTCATCTTTTAAAGCCTTACAAGCTTGAGTTCCAGAATAGTCAAACTCACACGCTTGACCAATGATTATAGGACCTGCACCTATAACTAATATTTTTTTAATGTCTTTTCTTTTTGGCATATTTTCTTACATAGTTTATGAAATGGTTGAATAAATATTTACTATCTTGAGGACCTGGGTTTGCTTCAGGATGATATTGAACAGAAAAAACTGGTTTATTTTTTAATCTTATACCCTCAATAGAATTGTCAAATAAGGATTGATGTGTAATTTCAGTATTTTTTTTTAAACTTTCTTTGATTACTTCGAAACCATGATTTTGACTTGTTATTTCAACTTTATTAGTTGTTAAGTTTTTTACAGGGTGATTAGCACCTCTATGTCCTAATTTCATCTTTCTTGTTTTTGCACTCAAAGCTAACGCTAATATTTGATGTCCTAAACAAATTCCAAACAAAGGTAAACCACATTTGATTAAATCTTTGACTACGTTAATTGCATACTTTCCCGTTGCAGCTGGATCGCCAGGTCCATTGGATAAAAATACACCATGCGGCTTAAGTTCAAGTATTTCCTTTGATTTTTTTTTGCAAGAAACTACTCTAACTTCACAATCGTAATCAGAAAAATATCTAAGTATATTTTTTTTGATACCATAGTCTATTGCAACAATTTTAAATTTCTTATTTTTATTTTTTTCATAACCATTTATCTTTTTCCAAGTTTTGTATCCCTTCCAAATATAAGTTTTTGGAGTTGTAACTTCTTTAGCAAGATCCATACCTTTTAAACCAGGCCAATTTATTGTTTTTTTTAATAACTTACTAATATTGAATTTACCATTTTTGTTATTGGCTATAGTACCTTTGGGGGCACCTTTATCTCTAATAAAATTAGTTAAACTTCTAGTGTCAATACCAGTAATGCCAACCACTTTATTTTTCTTAAGCCAATTATTCAAATTATGAAGTGATCTATAATTTGAGGGACTAGTTATCTCTGAATTAAATATCACGCCTCGTGTCCAGACTTTATCAGACTCAATGTCTTCATTATTTGTCCCTACATTTCCTATATGAGGAAATGTGAAATTTATTATTTGTCCAGCGTAAGAAGGATCTGATATAATTTCTTGATATCCAGTTAGCGAAGTGTTAAAACAAATTTCTCCAGTAACATCACCCTGGAAACCTAATCCAAGACCTTTAAATATTGATTTATTTTCAAAAACTAAAATAGCTGAGTTAAAATTAGAAAAATACGAAGTCTTTTTTTTTCGTTTTAAAGTCAATTACAACTCATGAGTTAAAGGTTAATACAATAAAACTCTT